>JAFTPI010000131.1 GCA_017463345.1 Clostridia bacterium
AATTGCGGTTTTCTTTATGCCGAACGAGGCTTTCCTGCCCGCATTTTTAATAAACGCCGCCCAGGTGTTTTTAGGCCAAACAATAGCCTGCTATATTTTAGGCATACCCTTTTATTTCGCAATGAAAAGAGTAAGGTTTTAGAAAAAGAAAATATCCACTCGCATAGCGAGTGGATATTTGTTTTTTTGAATTTTTTCAGGTTTATTTTACTGTCGTAAGACCTGATATGTCGGTGACCTTCTTAATGGACTTGATTCTCAGAGAATCAACAACCGGTTTCCAACCATTTATTTTGTGATATTCGTAATCATTTTCATTTACTTTTTCGATAGATAGGTTGGATGCGCCGCTGTAGGTGTATTCTATTGTATAATAGAACTGATGCACACGGTTTGCAAATTCTACATCATCGCCACCCTCTAAATAATCGTAGTAAACGGTGAACGAGCCGTTCTTATTATCCTTATAACCAATAACTTTATGGGTGTAGTCAGCAACATCGCCTGCAGCCATATAAGGGATGTAGAAGGTGCCGTTTGAATAGGAGTGGTTGCACCAGAAAAACTCGTATTCACCCTGTGCTTTAAGCTTGACAAACAGGCTGTCATTTATAACGAATTTTGTTTTAAGTGCATTATAGAAAACTGCTTCGGGGATTTCGAACATCCAGGTATCGCCTGAATCGTTGAGGTATTTATTAAGAGTGTCAAAGTCGATAGCGTAATAACCCTCTTGCATCATATAATCGAAGTCAGGGGTTCCGTCGCTGTTAATCTCTGCGCCGCAATGACCGCTGGGACCGCCTGAAATGCCTGCATTTTCGAGAGTTATAGAAGCGGTTGCAAAATTCTTCTGACCACAAACGGAGCATTTTCCGTTTTTAACTGTGTGTTTTTCGGTGCCCATGGTGGCGCCACAACTGGCGCAAACTTTGTTGTGATTGATAACATCAAGTTTTGAACTATCAATAATGTTTTTGCCTGTGGAAGCGGGAACGGCTTTTGTTTTATCGTGTTTACATACAGGCTTTTCGGAGGAGGTGCTGCTTTCGCTGGAGACAACCTCTTCCTCTTTTTTCTCAACCTCAACCGCGATTGTCACTTCAGCCTTGATTTCAAGCTCGGTGAGCTTATTGTTAGTAGAAGTGGTGATAGTGTTAAGAATAGTGGTTGCGTCAATCGTTTCATCGGTAATTTCTGTGATTTTAATATCAATGGTAGCATCGGTTTTCACAAAACCGCCATCATTTGCCGCTACGATAAGATTGTTAACAACCTCTTCAACCTTTTTGTTTTCAAAGGTAACCTTATCTTCAATGGATTTTGCGTCATCGTTTACAGGCTCTACAGCCAACACAACACCGCTCGCATCAAGATAGAGCTTGAATTGCGGATTGATGGTAACAACAACTACCGAAGCATAGTTTTCGGGCTTTACAAAGTCGCTACCGGACACAGTACCTGAAGAGGTAACATCTGTGTTCTTTTTGCCGCAGCCTGCAAAGCAGGTAATGCACAGTAATGCTGCCAGAAAAATGCATAAAAACTTTTTCATACTAAATCTCTCCTTATAGTTTATATATTTATATTACTCCATATTTAAAGGTAAATCAAGAGTAAAAAACACCCGCCCCAAATCGGAGCGGGTGTAAGGATTATAAAAGTAATATTATTTATTCAGCGCTTCGTTAACTGCAACTGCGCAAGCAACTGTCATACCAACCATTGGGTTGTTACCGGCACCGATAAGTCCCATCATCTCAACGTGGGCAGGAACGGAAGAAGAACCTGCGAACTGAGCATCAGAGTGCATACGGCCCATTGTGTCGGTCATACCGTAGGAAGCGGGGCCTGCTGCCATGTTATCGGGGTGGAGTGTACGACCTGTACCGCCGCCGCTTGCTACGGAGAAGTATTTTTTACCCTGCTCGATGCATTCCTTTTTGTAGGTACCTGCAACGGGGTGCTGGAAGCGGGTGGGGTTGGTGGAGTTACCTGTAATAGAAACATCAACGCCCTCAAGGTGCATAATAGCAACGCCTTCACGAACATCATCAGCGCCGTAGCAGCGAACCTTTGCGCGTTCTCCTTCAGAATAAGCGATTTCTTCTACAATAGAAACCTTACCGGTATAGTAGTCAAACTTAGTCTGAACATAGGTGAAGCCGTTAATGCGGGAGATGATTTTAGCGGCATCCTTGCCGAGACCGTTAAGGATAACGCGGAGGGGCTCTTTTCTAGCCTTATTAGCGCTCTTTGCAAGACCGATTGCGCCTTCAGCAGCGGCGAAGGATTCGTGACCTGCTAAGAATGCGAAGCATTTGGTTTCATCTCTAAGAAGCATTGCGCCGAGGTTACCATGGCCAAGACCTACCTTGCGGTCATCAGCAACAGAGCCGGGGATGCAGAAGGACTGAAGACCAAGACCGATTTTTTCAGCGGCCTCAGCAGCGCTCTTAACCTCATCCTTAATAGCGATTGCGCAGCCTACAATGTAGGCCCAGCAAGCGTTCTCGAAGCAGATAGGCTGAGTGTCTTTAACGATTTTATAAGCATCAACACCTGCATCATCGCAGATTTTCTTTGCTTCCTCAATGGAGGAAATGCCGTGCTTTTTAAGTTCTGCATTGATTTGGTCAATGCGTCTTTCGTAACTTTCAAATAATGCCATTTTAGTTTCCTCCTTAAATTATTCTTCTCTGGGGTCGATAAGCTTTGCAGCATCATCAACGCGGCCGTACTGTCCGCTGGCCTTAGCGAGAGCCTCGTTAGCGTCCATACCCTTTTTAATCATATCCATCATTTTACCGAGGTGTACGAACTTGTAACCTGTAATCTGGTCGTTCTTATCAACGGCAATCTTGGTTATGTAGCCTTCGGCAAGCTCTAAATAACGGGGGCCCTTTGCCTTGGTGGCATAGGTTGTACCAACCTGTGAACGAAGACCCTTACCAAGGTCCTCCATACCGGCGCCGATGGGCAGACCGTCTTCAGAGAATGCGGTTTGTGTACGACCGTAAACAATCTGGAGGAAAAGCTCTCTCATTGCGGTGTTAATAGCATCGCAAACGAGGTCGGTGTTAAGTGCTTCAAGAATTGTTTTGCCAACCAGAATTTCAGAAGCCATTGCGGCAGAGTGGGTCATACCTGAGCAGCCGAGGGTTTCAACCAAGGCTTCCTCAATAACGCCGTCCTTAACATTAAGGGTAAGCTTACAAGCGCCCTGCTGAGGTGCACACCAGCCCACACCGTGGGTTAAACCTGAAATGTCTTTAACTTCTTTAACCTGGGTCCATTTGCCCTCCTGAGGAATAGGAGCGGGACCATGGTATGTACCCTTAGCGAGGGGGCACATTTTTTCTACTTCGTGAGAATAGTTCATTTTTCTTTCTCCTTTCAAAAATAAGCGGAATTGCAAAATTCACCAACTAATATTATACCAAAAATGAGAAAAAACACAATAGGTAAAAGGGTAAAAAGATAAAATTTTAACAATTTTATAATTTAAAGGTTGTTTTAAGGGATATTTTCATATAAAATAATATATAATAAATTTAATCCGAGGTGTTTTTTTATGGCATTCAGAGAAATAACGGCAGAAAACTGGAACGATAACATTTTTGAGAGTGTATCGAAAGAATATATGCTCATAACCGCGGGGGATGAAAATGACCACAATATGATGACCGCCTCCTGGGGCTTTTTCGGCGAAATGTGGGGTCACCACACAGCTATGGTTGTTGTCCGCCCACAGCGTTACACAATGGATTTTATTAATAAAAGCGATTATTTTACCCTTTCCTTTTACGGCGAGGAGCTAAAGGACATTCACAAAATTTGCGGCAGTAAATCGGGTCGTGACATTAACAAAACCGAGGCCTGCGACCTTACACCTGTTTATGATGAAAAGGGTGTTTATTTTGAGGAGGCAAGACTTGTTGTTTTTTGCAAAAAGGAATATGTTCAGGCAATGAATGAGGAATCCTTTGTAGACAAGGACAATTTAAGGTGGTATAAGGGTGACTATCATAACATGATTTTCGGAAAAATTGAAAAGATTTTGACAAAATGAACAAACTTTTAAATTTTGTTTAAAAAATAACAAATTCGGTTGATTTTTGACAAAAAATAAAGTATAATGTAAACGGCAAAATTTGGAGCAAAATTTTTGTTCCTTTTACAAATATTTAAGGAGAAAAGAAAATGACAAAGAACGAAACCGTACTCAAATGGCTCGGCGAAATGGAAGAACTCCTCACTCCCGACAAGGTTGTTTGGATTGACGGCAGCGATGAGCAAAGAGACCAGCTCAGAGCTTTAGCGGTTGAGCTTGGTGAGCTTGAAAAGCTTAACGAGGAAAAACTCCCCGGTTGCTATTTGCACAGAACCAACCCCAACGACGTTGCACGCGTTGAGGATAGAACCTTTATCTGCACCGAGACAAAGGAAGAAGCAGGCCCCACAAACAACTGGGAAGACCCTGCTAAAATGTATAAAAAGCTTTATGACATTGCCCGTGGCAGTTATAAGGGCAGAACAATGTATGTTATCCCTTATTCCATGGGCCCCATCGGCTCACCTCTTGCAAAAATCGGTATTGAGGTAACCGATTCGGTTTACGTTGTTCTTAATATGCTTATTATGACAAGAGTTAGCGATAAGGTTATGGAAGTTCTTGGAGACAGCAACGACTGGGTAAGAGGACTTCACTCCCGCTGTGACATTGACCCCGAAAACCGTTACATCTGCCACTTTCCCCAGGATAACACCATTATTTCCGTTAACTCGGGTTACGGCGGAAACGTGCTTCTCGGCAAAAAGTGCTTTGCACTTCGTATTGCTTCCTACCAGGGCTGGAAAGAGGGCTGGATGGCCGAGCATATGCTTATTTTAGGTCTTCAGAATCCTAAGGGCGAGGTTAAATACATCGCTGCTGCATTCCCCTCTGCTTGCGGTAAAACCAACCTTGCAATGCTTATTCCTCCTAAATATCTCCGCGACAAGGGTTACAAAATCTGGACCGTTGGCGATGACATTTCTTGGATGAGAATCGGCCCCGATGGCTATCTCTATGCCATCAACCCCGAAAACGGCTTCTTTGGCGTTGCCCCCGGCACCAACGAGCATTCCAACTTCAATGCTCTTGAGTCCACCAAGAAGAACACCATCTTCACCAACGTTGCTCACGATTTAAGCGACAACACCGTTTGGTGGGAAGGTCTTAATAAAAACCTCCCCGAAAATGCAATTGATTGGAGAGGCAATCCTTGGGATCCTGCTAAGTTTAACAAGGCAGACAAATCCACCTGCGCTGCTCATCCCAACTCTCGTTTTACTGCTCCTGCAGAAAACTGCCCCTGCATTTCTGATGAGTTCAATAAGGGTCAGGGCGTTAGAATTTCTGCTATCGTATTCGGCGGCCGCCGCGCAAAATGCGCACCCCTTGTTTATCAATCAAAGAACTGGGAGAACGGTGTGTTCGTAGGCTCTGCAATGGCTTCTGAAACCACAGCAGCAGCAGCCGGTGCAGTTGGCGTTGTTCGCCGTGACCCCATGGCAATGCTTCCCTTCTGCGGCTATCATATGGGTGATTACTTCCGTCACTGGCTCGAAATGGGCAAGAAGCTTGGCGACAAGGCTCCCAAAATCTTCAATGTTAACTGGTTCCGCACCGATGATGAGGGCAACTTCATTTGGCCCGGCTTTGGCGACAATATGCGTGTGCTTAACTGGATTATTGACCGTTGCGAGGGCAAGGCAGATGCTACCGAAACCGCTATCGGTTATGTTCCGAAGCCTGAGGATATCGACCTTACCGACCTTGATATGGACATGGACACCTTAAAGGAAATCCTTACCGTTGACAAGGAAATCTGGACCAAAGAGGCCGAGGAAATCGAGGAGCATTACAAGAAGTTTGGCGACAAGTTGCCTGAGGAACTTCGTGCTCAGCTTGAGAATTTAAAGGCCAACCTTAAATAATTTTTAAATTGTCGCCGTTGCACAAACCAACGGCGGCAATATTTTTAAAACTTATCCTTGACAAAGACATTTATATTAGATATAATGTTTGGTGTGACGAAAAAAGGAGCAGACCTATGATTCTTGATTTAAAAAAGCTTTTTGTAACCGAGAATATGAGTTTGCCGATTTCGTATTCACTTGATTTAAGCGATGTTGAGTTCGCGGGTGAATTTCCGCTCAAACAACCCGTGAGCATCGAGGGTCAGGTTAAAAACAAGGCAGGTCTTGTAACGCTAAGTGTAAATGTTTCCTACAGTTACACAGCCCCCTGCGACCGTTGCACCAAAGAGTGCACGGTAGAGAACTCATTTTCATATGTGAGAAATCTTGCAACGCATATTGAAAATGAGGATTCCGACAGCATTTTAACCGTGCCCGATTACAAGCTTAATCTCCAGGAGATTTTCCGCGATGAGGTTATCCTTGATGTTCCCATGAAGCATTTGTGTAAGACGGACTGCAAGGGAATTTGTTTTGGTTGCGGACAAAACCTGAACGATGGCGAGTGCCGTTGTTCCGAGTAACAGTTTAAAAAATAACATAATAAATGTAATCTAACAAGGAGGTGCTGAAAATGGCAGTACCGAAGAGAAAAACTTCAAAGGCAAGAAGAGATAAAAGACGTTCTAACGTTTGGAAGCTTACCGCTCCCACTTTAGTTAAGTGTTCAAATTGCGGTGAGTACAAAAGACCGCACCGTCTTTGCGCAGCTTGCGGCCACTATGACGGCCGTGAGGTTGTTAAGACCGAAGCTTAATTTTAAAAGCACTAAAGTAGAGGTAGAGAGGGGCGCCGTAGGCGAACTTCTCTATTTTTTTTGGAAAAGGGGG
>JAFTPI010000132.1 GCA_017463345.1 Clostridia bacterium
GTAAAACAGTAAGAAGGGAGAAGAATTAAGTTATGGCTACTGTAAACATTAAAATTAACGGCCGCGACTACGCGGTAGAAAGCGGTTCCACAATTTTAGAGGCTTGTAAGGCCGCTTCTATTGACATTCCTACCCTTTGCTATATGAAAGAAATCAACGCAATCGGCGCCTGCCGAATCTGCCTTGTTGAGGTTAAGGGCGCTCGTTCTCTGGTTGCATCCTGTGTTCAGCCGGTTAATGAGGGAATGGAAATTTTCACAAATTCTCCTGCCGTTTTAAAGGCAAGAAAAACCAATTTGGAGCTTATTCTTTCCGACCACAAGATGGATTGTTTAAGCTGCCTTCGCAACCAGAACTGCGAGCTTCAGAAAATGGCTAAAGACTTCGGTATTTATGACCAGTATGCCTTTAAGGGCGAGGTTAATAAATATGAAAAGGACGAAAGCACAGCATTCCTCGTTCGCGATAACGAAAAATGTATCCTTTGCCGCCGCTGCGTTGCTGTTTGTAAGCACACCCAGGGCATTGGCGTTATCGGCGCTAACGACCGTGGCTTTGACACCCACATCGGCTGCGCTTTTGAAACTCCCTTAAAGGACAACCCCTGTATCGCTTGCGGTCAGTGTATTGTTGCCTGCCCCACAGGCGCTTTAACCGAAAAGGATGAAACCGACGAAATCTTTGAGGCAATTAACAATCCTGATAAAAAGGTATTTGTTTGTACTGCTCCTTCTGTTCGCGCTACCCTCGGCGAGTGCTTCGGCAATGCCCCCGGCACCGATGTTGAGGGCAAAATGGTTGCCGCTTTAAAACGCCTCGGCTTTGACGGCGTGTTCGATATGAACTTCACAGCCGACCTCACCATTATGGAAGAGGCTCATGAGCTTATGGAGCGCATTAAGAACGGCGGTAAATTACCCCTTATCACATCCTGCTCCCCCGGTTGGGTTAAGTACTGTGAGCATTATCATCCCGATTTCACCGATAATCTTTCCAGCTGTAAATCTCCTCAGCAAATGTTCGGCGCAGTTGTTAAGACCTATTTAGCAGAGAAAAACGGTCTTGACCCCAAAGATATCGTGTTCGTTTCGGCAATTCCTTGTACCGCTAAGAAATTTGAGTGCAAGCGTGCAGATGAGTCTGCCGCAGGAGAAGGCATTTACGATGTTGACTATGCTTTGACCACCCGTGAGCTTGGCAAAATGATTGAGCGTGCAGGCATTAACTTTAACAAATTGCCTGATGAGAAGTTCGATAACCCCTTTGCTATCGGCTCGGGTGCAGGCGCTATCTTCGGCGCTACCGGCGGTGTTATGGAAGCAGCTTTACGTACTGCTGCTGAAACCATTCTCGGCAAGCCCCTTGAAAAGCTTGAATTCAATGACGTTCGCGGCACCGAGGGCATTAAAACTGCCGCTTACAAGCTTGGCGATTTAGAGGTTAAGGTTGCAGTTGCTTCCTCCACCTCAAAGGCTAACAAGCTTCTTAACATGATTAGAGATGGCGAGCTTGATGTTCAGTTTGTTGAAATCATGGCCTGCCCCGGCGGTTGCGTAAACGGCGGCGGTCAGCCCGTTCAGCCTATGAGCATTAGAGAAGAAATCGACCTGCCTAAGGTTCGCGCAAAGGTTCTTTATGATGCCGATGCAATGCTTCCCGTAAGAAAATCTCACGAAAACCCTGATATTAAGATGATTTACAAAGAGTTCTTCGGCGAGCCCGGAAGCCATAAGGCGCACGAAATTCTCCACACTACTTATGTAAAACGCGGCAAGTAATAAAATCTTGCCAAAATTAGTAAATTAAAATAGTATGGCATATTTTTGCCATACTATTTTTTTATTTATCTTCCGTTTATAAAGAAATATTTAGCAATAAATACAGTGTTTTTTAAAAAAATATAAAAAAATTCACAAAATAGTAAAAAAACACTTGCAAAACCAAAATTTGTGTGATAAGATACTAATGTATCGGTGTATCTACCGAAATCTTATCTTTTTTAAAAATATTTTTTCTTTGGAGGAGAAGAGTATGAGACAATTTTCAAAAAAATTGGTCAGCATTTTTTTGTCAGTTGTGCTTGTTCTGGGCATTTTTTCTGTCATTTTGCCCACAGCAAAGCTGATTCAAAATGCAAAGGCTGAAACCGCTTTAACAGAGTATGTTTACAACAACGGTTTGCTTGATGGCAAAGGTGATGGTATGAGTGTTAATGACACTCGTATTTGGGACTTTGCCGATGGCATTAAACACTTGGGAATTTGGAATGCCATGGGCCTTAATGTTACTCATGAGGCCTTGGGTATTTCGCAAAATTTCTTTGACGGCACTGAAGTTGGCGCTGAAAGAAATGAAATTCATCCTTACATTGTTTACAATGTAACACCCGGAACCTCTTTTAAGCTTTATTCCGCCATTCATAAAGACTGCAAAGAGGAAGAGTCGGTTTTAAATTTCTATGTTTCTAATGATGGTGTTACATGGGTTCCTATGGACGTTGAAAAGGAAGTAACAGGACTTTGGGAACAAGAGGGAACTTATGATAGTTTCACCACTGGCTATGTTTACACTATTGATAACGTAGGCTCAAAAACCAACTTTGTAAAAGCCGAGTATCCTATGACAATGGATTCCAGCAATGGTAACCACCTTTTGGTTTACAAAGTTGCCTTTGTTCCCGTTGATGAATATGCCGTTAACGGTCAGACTCTTTTTGAAGCAAAAACCTTTGGCGCTCAAAAAGAACTTTATGAAGAATATTTCATTGCTTACCCTGATTTTGTCCATAACGGTAGCGAAAATGCTGCCACTTCGAACTATTCTGTGCTTGCTAACAGCACTTGGGGCGATTTTGTGGAAAAAGACCGCTCTTATATTGCTATGGTAGCCCCCGGCAGCCATTTCTATCTTGAAACTGCCAACAACTGGTATATGAAAACTCTTGGTGAGGCACTTGCTGCAAAAAACAAGCTTGAATCTGCCGACAAGGCAAGAATTCGTGTTTATTCTTCTGCAAGCCTTTCAGATGATGCTGCATGGACCGAGCATGACCCCATGCCTTTCTCCTTCGGCGGCAATCACACCCCCACCTTTAATTTCTATCTCCCTGAAGACCATATTTATGTAAGAATTGTTTATCCTCAAGAGGGTAACATTGCAACCGTGACAAAAGATGATGGCTCCCCTGTTGTTGATACAGTGGGCAACGATGCTGCCTTCTTTAACGATATGGTATTCACTCCTTATGTTAAGGCAGAGGCTGATTACACCTATGACCACACAACAACTTCTGATTGCCAAGGAACACACTCCACCAGCGAAAACCTTAATGACGATAACCTTGGTTTAACAGTTACCCCCGTATGGAATACTGATACATTGAACTTTCCTAACGGTCACGAATATAACAAAGGTGCCGCTCCCTATGAAGTCGGTTATTATTCCGCAACCTATGCAGTTGAAGGCGGAAAAATGTTTAACCTTGAATATGCCGTAAGATTAGGAAATTATCGTGATAATAACTGGAGATCGAATCATAAGGCTACCTATGAAGACGAGGTTATCGATGGCTCCAGTATGGAAATGATTATCCAGTCTTCAACCGATGGCGTTACCTGGTCTAATTCTTATGAAACCGAATCCGGTTATGCTGAGACAACATCCGATGGCGATCGCCGCATTTTTGATGTAAGCTACCTCGTTCCCGAGGGTGCACAGTATGTAAGAGTTTCTTTTGGTATCAGAGGTATGGGCTTCCTCCATGATTACACCGGAGACAAGAGTAATGGCGGTAGTGTTTTATGGTTTAACGATTGCTTGTACTTAAGAAAAGTATCGGTTGCAAATGCTAACAATGTGTACACCGCTCCCGAAGCTTCTTCCGGTCCTGTAGAGTACATTTACACCACCGATACCGATACAACAAAAGTAAAAGAAACAGGTCCCAACACACCTACCGGCGAAATTGACGGCGCTGTCGGATTTAGCGGCGACTGGACCTATTTAGCGGGTGGCGACGGCAATAACCCCAAAACA
>JAFTPI010000053.1 GCA_017463345.1 Clostridia bacterium
CAGAGGAGAGCCTTCCTGAAACGTAGCTTTCGTAGTTGTATTTAGCGCAAACACCGTTAACATTAACAGTGCCGAGAAGCAGCACGATAACCCCTGCGGTGATGAGTGCGGTTTTTAAAACGTTGATTTTTGTGAGGAAAATTCGCAAAATCACACTAACAAAAACCACCGCTAAAAATAGCATAAAGGCGCTTGTTGTAAGTCGGAGCACCGTCATACCGTAGGCGCCGATATAGAGCACCATTTTGGAAATTGCCGTGGCTATAATAATCAGCGTGAAAACGCCTATAAAGGTGGAGGTAGCCTTAACGGCGTGGCACACCTTGCCGTTTTCCTTTTTTGCAACAAGTAAAACCAAAAATACAACAATAAGGTTTATAACAGCGATAATGCACATTTCAAAAAAGCCTTTTCGAGCATATTCGGCATAGGTTATTTGGCCATTGGGCAAAAAGCCGCTGAATGCGCTGAAAAAGTAGGCAAGCTGTGAAAACAGGTAAAGCAGATAACAAAAGTTTATTGCCGACAAGAAGGAAATAACATAGGTGTTTTCAAGGCCGGGCAATTCCCCTCTTTCCACTTTTACCACACGGCCTTTTTTAAGTGAAAAGCCGTAGGAAACGGCAAGCAGCGAAAGAGCCAAGCCGAAAATAACTTTTAGAATTTTTGAAAAGGAATCGCTGAAAAGATTATCCATCATACCGCGGAAGGCATCATCAGAGGAAATGAGTAGCGGCACAATGATTATTAAAATGGGAATTGAGAAGGCAAGACCAATGAGCACCTTTCCAACGGTTTTTTTGTCGCCATTATCGTTAATGAACAGCGATTTCACCGCCGTGGGAATGTTACAAAACGTCATTGCTGCCGAATAGAAAACCATAAAGGTTTCTCGGTTGCCCTTTGCCGAGCCGTTAACAAGACCGCTAAAACAAACGAGGGATAAAAGGAAACTTATTACCACACCAAAAAAGCGGACGCTTCCGTTTGATGTACAAATAAAGGTTGCGGCATTGAAAAGGGAGAGGGCGCCACAAAAAATGGGTAAAAATTTAAAGTGGGCCGATTCTAAAAAGTAGAACACAAAAAGCCCCAGCGTTAGAACACAGGAAATAAGGTAACCCAGGGCGAAGCCTCCAAAAACACCAAACACAGAGGCGAAAACACAAAAGGCGGCGGCGAGAGCTGTGAAAAGCAAGTCTTTTTTTTGCAGGTCAAACAAAGGGGGGTCTCTAAGCTCAGGGAAAACAGGCTCTATGGACGCGGTGTCGTTTGAGGGCTGCGCCTTTAGTTCGCTTTCCTTCGGATTTAATTTTTCGGTTGTTTCCATATCCATAATCCTCACTCCTTTTCTGTGTATTTAATTATATCGCCGGGTTGGCAGTGGAGAGCCTCGCAAATGGCCTCAAGGGTGGAAAAGCGAATAGCCTTTGCCTTACCCGTTTTAAGAATGGAGAGGTTAGCGGGGGTGATTCCGATTTTTTCTGCCAGCTCAAGCGAGGTCATTTTGCGAATCGCCAGCATAACATCAAGGTCAATTTCTATCATTGTCTATTCCTCGCTTTAAATAGTTAGTTCATTTTCCGCTTTAATCTCAGCGGCGTTTTGCATAACATTTTTAACCACCCTGAGCATTAGTCCCACAAATGCGGCTGCCACAAAAACACAAAGGAAGGGAATATAAAAGAAGCCACCGACAAGGGTAATTAAGGCAACAATAAAACAGCACCAGGAAATGCGGCGAAGGTATTTTACATTTGAGTTAACAAAAACCCTGTCGTTTTTAATGTTAAAGAGCAGTTTTAAAAGGCTGTAAAGGGTTATATAGGCTAGTGGCACGCTGGGATAAAAACAGCAGGAAAAAAGCACAAGCATTTTTTGCATAGCTGCGCCATCGGGGTTCCAGCCGCGAAAGCTTGTGAACCACAGTTTTATTATAAATGGTGCCAGAAAAACCGCCACCGTTAAAACGGCAACAAACAAAAAGCAAACCGCAATAGATAGGGTTACCGACTTGGTTTTATTCCACATAAAAATTACCTCCAAAACCAGTTTCTGTCATCATAATAGCACGAAAATTATCGTTTGTCAATAATTAAATTATTGTTTTTCGATAATTTTGGCAAAACAAAAGCCGCCGCATATTTTGTGCAGTGGCTTTTAATCATATCAAATATAATCCCGACTGTGTTATAACAAATTCGAAATCGCCAGCCTTAAGGTATTTTTTAACGGGCTCTGAAAAGGTGTACATTTCGGTAACCGAATAGTCTTTTAGGTTTATACCCACAAGCCTTTTATCAGCCGCGCCCAGCACGGTAAGTCCGTTTTCGGTTGCGGTGAGCTTTATGGGCGCCTTAAAGGGTGAGCCCTTGCCGCCGCCAATGCGAAGCTCCTCACGCATGTTAGAGAGGTTGAACTTAATAATGGCATTATGCTCTTTAAAGCAGGCCCAAAGGCTGTCCTGCACAAAGGCGATGTCGTTTGGCGGTGTGCCTTTATAAGAAATTTGGCTCATCCAAAGAGGCAGACCGAAGCTATCCAGCAAAACGGCGTTGCCGTCAAGATTATCAAGGATAAAAATTCTGTCCTGCGGCAGATTTAAAACCCTTGCCTCGGCAAAGTTTGAGCAGTGCTGCATTATGGTTTTATAGCGAGTGCCGAACTTTGCAAGGAAATAAACATTTTTGGTGACCCTTGACATTTTGCCCGTTTCGAAGGAAATCATTTTAAATTCAACCTTTGCCGTTTCCTGCTCTTTTTCGGCAGTGAAAACAAAGCAAACGCCGTTTTCCATAACCACAATGTCGTGAACATCGCCCTCAAAAATTTGGCGCATTTATGATTTCCCCCTTTCTTAAAAATGTCACAAATGACATTTTACAACATAATAGGTTTGCAGTCAACCTTATTTTTATTGCTCCTCAAAATCTGCCACACCGTGCTTGCACCAAGGGCAGATAAAATCCTCTGGCAGGGCTTCGCCCTCGTAAACATAGCCGCAGATTTTGCAAACAAAGCTCTTTTTCTCTTTTTTTTGCGGTTTGGGCTTAACATTTTTATGATAATAAGCGTAGGTCATGGGCTCCTCATCGTTTATTACCTTGGCATCGGAAAGTTTGCAAACAAAAAGAATATGGGTGTCAAGGTCCAAAGTGCTTTCCACTTCCAGGCAAATGACAGCGCAAACGAAGTCCTTTAAAACAGCAAGACCGTTTTCGGTGGTGTCAAAATCAATACCCTCAAACTTATTTGTGTCCTTTCCGCTTTTAAAACCGAAGCGCTCAAAAACCGAAAAGGGAGCCGCTTCACTTAAAACATTAACGTTCATAATTCCTGTTTTAAGGGCTGTTTCACAGGTGAGATTTTTCTTGTTCACCGTGACGGCGATGCGGTTTGGTGTGTCGGTAAGCTGGGTAACGGTGTTGACGATGCAGCCGTTGTGTTTATGATCCTTTGTGGTCAGCACGAAAAGGCCATAGTGAATTTTAAAAAGTGTTGTTAAATCCATAATTTATATTCCTTTATTTATTACTGTAATAAGACAAGGCTTGTTCCATTAAAGCCTCGGTAACACCAAAGTGGTCGGCAAGATTTTCGGTGTCGCAAACACCGTTTGCCATTGCCTTTTTAAGGTCGGCAATGGGGACAAGGGTTTTAATGGCCCATGCCTTGGCCTTGTTTTCGGCCTTTCCGCGGGAGGAAAGTGGGGAGTGCAGATTATAAAAGGCCGCCGATAGGCAGTGACCAAGCTCATGGGCAAGGTAAACCCGCTCTTCAGAACCCCGCACCGTGCTGTCAAGGGCAACGAAGTCGCGACCGTCCACATTAACGCAGGCCGATTTACAAAGGGGCAGGGGGAAGAAATCCACAGTCACACCGTTTTCCCTTGCCAATGTGTAAAGGGCGTTAGTTTCCATTTTCTCTCTCCTTAACATATTGAGCGTAGCGCTTGACCTCGTTCCACATTTCGTCGGTAACAACGCCGTCGCCGCCGAAAAGTGCCGCCTTAAGCATCTTTTCCTCGGCACTGCTGTCCTCGCCCATAAGATAATTTATGCTTACATTAAAATAATTTGCAATTTTTGAAAGATTAACCGCCGACAGGGATTTTAAGCGGCCCATCTTTAAATCTGATAAATTTGCTCTGGCAATGCGGCAGTCTCTGCACAAGGTTGTGACCGAAACCGAGTTCTTTCGACACAAACAGTCAATGCGCTCATAAAGTTCCATTTGTATTTTACTCCTCTTTTTGTGCAATGTCACAAATTTACGGAATTTCGTAATCTAAACCTTGACAATCCAAAATTTTAACCTTAAAATTAAAAATGGATTTCGGAATTCCGTATTTTCATTCTATCACACACAAAACCAAAAGTCAAGGAAAAGAGAAAGAAAAAATGTTTGTTTGTAAAAATTGTTACACATCCTTTGCCACCCCAAAAACCGAAATCGAGCGCCACTCAAAGACAGAGCCGCCCTTTGAAGAGTTTCACTGCTGTCCAAGGTGTGAAAGCAGGAATTTTTATGAAACGGCAGGTGGCTATTGCCGATGCTGCGGGCGGAAAATTGCGGCGGGCAAGGAATATTGCAATGAAACCTGCCGAAAACAAGGCGAGGCCCTTTGGGCAAAACAGCGAGCCGCCAGGGAAGCCCAAAAAAACGACCCCATGCAGGTGCTAATCCGTAAAACCGAGGAATACAACAAAAAGCACGGCACACACTTTAGTTATGGTCAGTTCACGGCATATTTAGAAGCGGGAGTAATAAACATAAATGACATATAAAGAAAAAATAGATTATTTAAAGAGCTACAAGGCAAATTTAGCCTTACTTCGCCGTCTTGAAAGCCGAGAAAAGTTTTTTAGGTTGTCTGATGCCGAAAAAAAAGAAAAAAATGAGGCGCTTTGGCAAACCGAAAAGGTAGCTGAGGAAATCTCCCTTGTGGCAAGCCCTGTTTTAAGGCAGGTATTAAGAGAAAAATACATAAACGGCGCTACCTTTTCGGCTCTGGGTGACACCTTTGGCTACAGCACCCGCCACATTCAGCGACTGCACAAAGTGGCGGTGGAGGAGTTTGAGGTGTTGTAATTTTGATGAAAAAATGTATAATGAAAGAGGAATATAAGAATTGAGCAATTTATTATAAGTTTTAAAAGCGGCAGTGTGGGGCAAAGAATAAATATCAGAGTTGAGGTACCACGAAAAAACGGAAAGAGTACAATATCCTTTATCACTGGTTGGATGGTAAAGCCTAACGGGCTTATTCAATTAAACATACCTTATGGAGGTAAATAATATGAAGTATCTTGATTGTGTTGAGGTTATCGTTGAAAAAGAAGAATATGCAAAACACGGCGTACACAAAGGTATGCAGGGTGTTATTTGGTTAGAAGAATCAATTGACGGGACTTGGGATGTCTTTTTTGATTTATTGGGTGAAAATGCTCCAATAGGTGACATCGCCGTAAAAGAGAAAGATTTAAAACTTATTCCAAAGATGGATGCGAGGATAAACGAACAAATAAAAGCAAAATTTGAAAAATAAGTAAAAGCACCCTGTGTTTTAGTAACACAAGGTGCTTTTTGTTTTAAAGAAAACTACAAAATAATGCTTTCGCCGTCCATCTCGGTGGGCTGTGTAAGACCTAAAAGCTTAATGATGGTGGGGGAGATGTCGCAAAGCCTGCCGCCTTCACGAAGCTTACATTCCTTTCCGATAACCGAGAAGGGAACGGGGTTTGTTGTGTGGGCGGTAAAGGGGGAGCCATCGGTGTCAATCATACAGTCGGCATTGCCGTGGTCGGCAGTGAGTAGCATCACGCCGCCCATTTTAAGGGTGGCATCTTTTACTCTGCCAACGCAGGTATCAACGGTTTCCACCGCCTTAACAGCGGCATCAAAAAAGCCTGTGTGACCAACCATATCGCAGTTGGCGAAGTTTAAAATCACAACATCGTATTTACCGCTTAAAATAGCC
>JAFTPI010000032.1 GCA_017463345.1 Clostridia bacterium
TTTCTCAAGGTCGCTTATTCTTTGCTCAAGGGCCGCAAAATCTGCCGAGAGGGAAGGAGTGCACACCTTAACCGCAAACATTTCGAACTCGCAACGGCGGTCAGAATTTTGCATATTAACGGTGGTTTCCTGAAGCAGGGAAAGGGTCCTTAAAATTTCCTTAAGCTCATAGCCCTCGGAAATTTCCTTAAAGCGCTCAAGCTGTGCCGCCGAACAAACAATGGGGAGTTCTCCCGTTTTAACCGTTTTAATAATCATTAAATTGCGGTAAAATGCGGTCAGCTCACTGCAAAGGCGAAGCATATCGATACCGTTTAAATATAAGGTGTCAATAAGGGCTAAAGCAGAACTTGTATCTCTGTCTTTGAAAAGGCAGGCAAGGTCGTTTAAATATTCATTTCCCGTAAGACCGCAAACCGCCATAACAATTTCTTCGGTTATGTCGTTGCTTTTTGATGCGCAAAGGTCTAAAAGGGAGAGGGCATCACGCATTCCGCCATCGGCCGCAGAGGCAATAAGTGATGCGGCGGTTTCGCTGATTGAAAGACCCTCTTTTTCGCAAACAAAGTTAATGCGGCTTACAAGCTTATCATTTTCAATTCGTTTAAAATCAAAACGCTGACAGCGCGAAAGAATGGTTGCGGGAAGCTTGTGCACCTCGGTTGTGGCAAGAATAAAAATAACATGTGCAGGGGGCTCTTCAAGGGTTTTTAGCAGCGCGTTAAAGGCACTGATGCTAAGCATATGCACCTCATCAATAATAAACACACGGTATTTAACCGAGGAGGGGGCAAAGTTAACCTTGTCACGCAAATCTCTTATGTTATCAACCGAGTTGTTTGAAGCGGCGTCAATTTCCACAATATCGGTAACTTCACCCGCCGCAATGTTAAGGCAGGCCTCACACTCACCGCAGGGGTTTCCGTCGGTCTGGTTTAAACAGTTAACCGCCTTTGCAAGAATTTTTGCACAGGTGGTTTTACCCGTTCCTCTTGTTCCTGTGAAAAGATAGGCATGGAAAACATTGCCACCTGCAAGCTGGCGGCGTAAAACATCGGTAATGTGCTCCTGACCCAAAACATCGGAAAAGGAATTCGGTCGGTATTTACGATAAAAAGCCTGATAACCCATAATATTCCCCTTTAAAAAAGTGCTGTCGAATTAAAAAAGCTCACGTGCCAAGGTGTACGAATGGACCGATTTACTGCGGCGCACGAGAAAAACTACTTAATGCTGCTCGGTTCCCCGCCTGACATGGTTCATAGCCTCCCGTCGCACAGGACCCGCCCATTCGCACGCCTTATCACGCGAGTTTTATATATTATACTATAATACTGGATTATTTACAATACCATTTTTCCATTTATTTTCGAAAATTGTTGTAAAAGAGCGGCGGTTTTGGTATAATTAATTTTAAGAAAAGTTTAAATTGGGTGAATATATGGAAAAATGGGACATATTAAATGCACAGGGCACACCCACAGGTAAAACGGTTGTCAGGGGTCGCACCTTTTTGCGCCCAGGAGAATATCATCTTGTGGTGCATATTTGGATAGTGTCTTCAAAGGGTGAATTGCTCATTCAAAAGCGCAGCAAAGAAAAAAAGCTTATGCCGGGCGAATGGGCAGCAACCGGCGGCTCTGCATTTTCGGGCGAAAGTTCGCTTTCTGCCGCTAAAAGAGAACTTTTTGAGGAACTTGGCATTAAGGCAGAGGAAAATGACCTCCGCTTTATAAAGCGCATTAAGCGCCGCAATTCACTTGTTGATGTGTGGTTTATCCTGTGCGATACACCTGTAGAAAACCTGACGCTTCAAAAGGGCGAGGTTGCTTTAGCACGGTGGGTTGATACAAAGACCTTTACCGAAATGGTTGAAAAGGGAAAATTCCACAACTACGGCAAGGAATATTTCGCTTTAATTTTGGATACAGCAAGGGAAATGACAAAATGAGCATTGATTTAAAGGGACAGCAGTGTCCCGTTTGTAAGGCATATCTTTTTGAAGATGATGATGTGGTGTTTTGCCCCGAATGCGGTGCGCCTCACCACAGAGAATGCTATCAAAAAATCGGTCACTGCGCGCTGGCTGAATTCCACGGCACCGAACAGGAATATAGCAGAACCAAAAACGACGCAAACGACGAAAAGGATAAGGCACAGGAAGAAAAGGCGCAAACTGAGCCTATGATAACCTGCTATTTTTGCTATGAGGATTATCCTGCAAGCTTTAAGAGTTGTCCTCATTGCGGACGCCTTAATGCTGCAGGAATGGGCGGCGCAGGCTTTGACCCCCTCGGCGGAGTGCCTGCCGATTTTGACCTTGGCGGTGTTACAGCAAAGGAAGCCGCTAAGTTTGTTATGTCTTCTTCAAACAGATATATGCCTAAATTTGCAAAATTTAAGGCAGGCGGTAAAATTTCTTGGAACTGGGCGGCATTTTTACTCCCCGAGGGCTGGGCGCTTCATAGAAAAATGTATAAAAGCGGCATTTTGGCGATTTTGCTAATGGTGGTTGCAGGAATTTTAATGATGCCTTTTGCCGAAGAATATAACACCATTCTTTCTGCCTTTGCAGGTCAGGGACAGGTTACAATGGAAACCTATGTTCAAATAGCAAATCAGCTGGCAACCATTTCGCTGGGCGCAAAAATTCTCTCCTTTGTTGCCGTTTTTGTGGAGCTTGCCACAAGGTTTTTCTTTGCTCTTTTTGGTGATTATCTTTATTATAAACACACAATATCAACGCTTCGTGAAATTAAAGAAAACGAGGCAGAGGATAAGAACCAGCAAATGCTAAAGCGTGGCGGCAGTAATCTTTTCCTGCTGCTTGTGGGACTTCTTGTTACAAGCTATTTGCCCTCGATTATAATGTTTATTGCAGGATTATTTTAAAAAGGTGGGTTTTAAATGAAAAAGTTTTGTCCCGAATGCAAAACCGAAAATGAAGAGCAGTTTAATTTCTGCAAAAACTGCGGCACATCGCTTACCTTTCAAAAGGAAAAATTGAACGGAGATTTTAACACGCCCGAGCAATTTGACCCTGCCGCTCAAAAGAAAAGCAATAATGTTTCAGGCAATGGAATGCCCGATGAAATCAAGGGCATCGAGAAAAGGGAGATGCTGGCCTTCCTTGGCAAGGATTCGGATAAAATTTATGATAAGTTTTTGAAAATGGAATATTCGGGCTCCAAAATTTCTTGGTGCTGGCCCGTATTCCTTTTAACGGCATTTCTCGGCTTTTTTGGCAGTGCCATTTGGTTTTTCTATAGAAAAATGTTCAAGCCCGCAATCGCCCTTGTCATTGCAGGCACGCTTGTTTTGGGTGTGCAAACCGCACTGAATTTCGATAACAATGTGGAGGCGGCAAAGGGGGTTATTTCATCGATTGAATCAATTTTCAGCGGCAATTTTGATGAAGTTGCGAACCCCGAACTGTTTTTAGATGAGGAGGGCAACGCCCCTGCTGTTGGTGAGCCCACAGGCGTTCTTGCCTTAATAAGCGAGATTTTAGACACCGCCGAAACCCTTATCGGTGGCGCAGTTATTGCAATGTTCGCGTTACATATTTATAAAAAGCACGCTTTTGAAAAAATTAAGGAGCAAAGGGAAAAGCACGGTGATACGCCCTATTACCTTTACACCTTGAGCTTAAGCGGCGGCACTTCGGGCGGAATGTTGGCCCTCGGTATTATAATTTTTGTTGCTCTATCTAACCTTGCCTCGGCAATTCCCACGTTTTTTGCAATTTAGACAACAAGTGAAGGGGCAAATAAAACCGCAATGAGTTACACAACCTTACTTTTTGATGTTGACAACACAATTCTTGATTTCACCCGCTGTGAGTGGGAGGCCGTAGGCCTTGTTATGAAAAACAACGGCATTGAGGCAAGTGATGAAAACATTGTTTACT
>JAFTPI010000033.1 GCA_017463345.1 Clostridia bacterium
GCCTTGCTGTCGCCAATGCAAATCACATCACCGATTTCATACCAGAAATAATCGGAATAAAGGCTGTAAGATGCGCTTGGCGGAATGGAAAAATCAAGTTTGCCTTCGCAACCTTTAAGGGTGAAGCCGTTTTCCGAATGGGTCAGCACGCCGCTTCCCACCTTGTAAACACATTTTGTGTCAACCAGCATCATAATGTCAACCTGCGTTTCAAGGCTGTAGGTGCCGTTTTCAAACTCTTTTCTCACACACTCACGCTCCCAAGCATACCAATCGGGAACGTGGTTAAACTTAGGCTCCACATTTTCTGCCTTTAAAAAGCCCAGCTCATCAAGGTGATATTTAGCGCCGCATTCCTCACAAACAATGTGGGTGCCGCTGCCTTGCATTTTGCCTTCACTCTCACAGTGGGGGCATTTATAAAGCACGCGGTTAAGACCATCAGCACGGAAATTTTCGGTGATTTTAATTCCGTTTTCCTGCTGCCAACGAAAACCATCAAAGGTAAACTGTTCGGTTATAATATCGTTTATTTCTTCTACGCTTTTAGCCTTAATATCCTCGGAGGATAAAATATATTCCATTGTGGCGCTAACCTTAACCTTGCGGCGCTGCAGGCAGTTGTAAAGCGGGTCGCGGGAAAAGGCGCCGAAGGTTTTAATCATAACGACAGGAATGCCCAGCATTTTAACACATTTGGCAAAGCTATCGGGCAGGGGTGTTGCGGTGCCATCAAAGGTGTAGCTGGCCTCTGGGTAAATGAGGATTGAGCTACTGAGTTTCTTGGCACAGTAAACCATATCGCGAACCAGCACCGAATCGGTGATAAATTTTTTTGTAGGGACACAGCCCAAATTTCGCATAAGCCAGTTTTTACCCACAAAGCCATCGGATGTGCAGATAATGTTAAAGGGGCGGGGGTAAAGAATGTGGGACACAATCTTTAAATCTATAAAGCTTGAATGGTTCATAAGATAAAGGCAGGGCTCGTTTTTTTGAAGTTTTTCCATACCGATTTTCTTATATGTAAACCCTGTTGCAAGCAGGTCGGGAATGGACACGATTTTCAGCAGTGTCCTGAAAAGAATATTTGGTTTTTTGGGGCGAATGTGCTTTTTTGGTGCCATTGATAAAGCGGCATCGAAGTCCAGCACCTTTGTTTTAATTTTCATAAACAACCTCTCCTCAAGGCTATTCTAGCAAATTCTTTTCATAAAAACAACATATTTTTATGAGTTCTATTTTTCTCTTTTTGGACATACCTTGTTTTAGGAATAAAAAAAGAGGGTGTAAAAAATGATAGAGATGAAAAAGGACAACCGCTTTAGCAGTGCCTTAAGGGTTTTGCCCTGGCAAATGGCAAAAATTCTTGAAGGTCTGCCTGAAGGAGTAAAGACTGACACAAGGGAGATAAGGCTGCGCCTTGGCGGACCTTTGTCGCTTACCGTAAGGGACAAATGCCTTTTTGTGGGGGAAAACTCCTCCCTTAGTGAAAGACCTACATATAACACCGTTTATGTCGAGAGGACAGACTTGGAGGAGACCTTTAAATTTTTGTGCCGCGGCTCGGTTTACGCCCACAGGGATGAGCTGAAAGAGGGCTTTTTAAGAATGCCAATGGGAGGCAGAGCAGGCGTTTGCGGCAGGATAGCAGGGGAAACGTTTAGTGAAATTTTTTCAATCAACATAAGAATTGCAAGGCAGGTTTTCGGTGCGGCAGATGAGCTTATAAAAAACTTTGATGGCGGCGGAGTGCTAATTTGCGGCGCCCCTGCTACAGGCAAGACTACCATACTTAGAGACCTTATTCGCCAGCTCTCAAACGGGCAGACAGGGAAAATTTACAGGGTTTCGGTGGTTGACACAAGGGGCGAGCTTTCTGCCGCAGGGGAGTGCGGCAGTGAGAATGATTTGGGTGCCGCCAGCGATGTGCTTTTAGGTGCACAAAAGGCAAAGGGCATTGAAATTGCCGTAAGAACGCTGAACCCCGAAATTGTTGCCTTTGATGAGGTTTCCACCCTTGAGGAAATCGAAAAAATTTCCGAGGGCTTTCATTCGGGGGTGGGCATAATAACAACCGCCCATTTGGGAAGCATCGAGGAACTTAAAACAAGGAGCGTGACCAAAGCGTTGCTTTCCTCGGGCGTTATAAGCACGGTGGCTTTTTTAAAAGCCGTGGGGGAAAAACCGCAAATTTTCAAGGTTAATAATTTATGATTCTTTTTAAAATTTTAGGGCTGTGCCTCATCTTTGCCGTTTGTGTGCTGGGCGGTTTTTATCTGTCCCTTAAACTAAAACAGCGGTGCAAAGCGCTTCATGAAATCTGCCTTGCCACAGGCGAAATTGCCCATAGAATAAGTCTTTGTGAGGAGCGAGGCCTTATTCTTAAAAAGGTTTTTGAGGGAAAAAGCCTGCAGGTGTCGGAGGATGAAAACTACAATGTTTATGTTTCCTGTTCTGCCTTAAAAAAAGAGGATATTTCCCTTTTAAACGAATTCTTCTTGCATCTTGGCACAGGGGACACTTTAAGTCAGATTTCCCTTTGCGAGACCTACAAAAAGCTTTTTGAAAGGGCTTATGACAGTGCAATGGGTGAGGAGCAAAGCAAGGGACAAATGTATAAAACCTGCGGCTGTCTTTTGGCGGTGGCGCTTATTATATTCATAATCTAGGTGAAAAAATGGATGTAGATTTCATATTTAAGGTGGCGGCAATCGGAATTATTGTCACGGTTTTAAATCAGCTGCTGGTGAGAAGCGGCAGGGAGGAGCAGGCAATGCTCACAACACTTGCAGGGCTTGTGGTTGTGCTGCTTATGGTGGTTAAGGTTATTGCGGAGCTTTTTGACACGGTGAAAAGCGCCTTTGGGCTTTAAAAATGGACATTTTGAAAATTTTGGGAATCTGCCTTATCGTGGCTGTTTTATGCGTGCTTTTAAGACAATATAAGCCTGAGTACGCCTTGCTAATAAGTGCTTTGGGCGGCACAATGCTTTTGATTTTCCTTGTGGGACAAATTGTTCCCGCCTTTTCATCCCTTAAAACCTTTTTAAGCCGCTTTGGCCTTGAAGCCTTCTATTTTACCGTGGCGCTAAAGGCCGTGGGCATTGGCTACATAACGCAATTTATTGCCGACACCTGCCGCGATGCAGGGCAGGGTGCTATTGCTTCAAAGGCAGAGCTTGCAGGGCGCAGTGGCATTTTTCTTTTATCAATTCCCTTGCTTCAAAAAATTCTGGAGCTTGCAGAACAATTGTTATGAAAAAGTTGGTCGTGTTTTTAATTTTAATAATGATTTTTGCCCTGCCTGTAACGGCCAACGAGTCGGTTTACGGCGAGCAAATTGAGGCGAGCGGTGCCGATGAGTTATCCGATGCTCTGCCCGATGAAACCCGCCGCCTTATGGAGAACTTCGGCATAGGCGGGGTTGAGGATATATCCGAGGGACTTTTTACCCCGCAAAACATTTTTGAGAATATTTTTCAGTTCTTAAAGGACGGTGCCAAGGCACCCGCCAAAACAGGAATAACGGCCCTTGTGTTAATAATCATTTTCGGCGCCTTTTCGGGCTTTAAGCGGGAGGGCGAGGTGTTCTATACCGCTGAACTTGTTTTAACCGTTGCCATTGCCCTTTCGGTTATAGTGCCGCTTTTCGGCGTTATTCAAACGGTCAGTGAGGCCCTTAAAGGGGCGAGTGTTTTCCTCTTTTCCTTCATTCCCGTTTTCGCCGTTATCATAACCGCAACTGGTGCCGTTTCAACCGGCAGTGTGGCCATGGCCACGCTTATGTTTGCGGCACAGTGTGTGTCGGCATTTGCCAGCTTTGGGGTGGTGCCCCTTTCCTCGGCCTATCTTTCTCTTTCCTGCTGTTCGGCGGTGTCGGGTCAAAATGTGGCAGGGGAAATCGGTCAAACGGTTAAAAAAGCGGCAATGTGGATTTTATCATTAATGCTCACAATTTTTTCGGGGGTCCTAGCCCTTCAAACAACCCTTGCAGGTGCAGGGGACACCCTCGCAATAAGAACGGGCAAGTTTGTTATCGGAACGCTGGTGCCGGTTGTGGGCGGGGCGCTGAGTGAGGCGCTTTCAACCCTGTGCGGCTCGGCCGAGCTTTTAAAGGGGAGTGTGGCAGTTTACGGCATTGTTGCCCTTTGTCTCACCGCTTTACCTGTGGTTGTAGAGCTGATTTTATATCGTTTTTGGGTTTTTGTTTGCTCATTTGCTGCAGGGGTCTTTTCACAGCAAAAGACAAGAACGGTTTTAACCGCGATTGACGGCGTTCTGTCAATTCTTGTGAACATTTTACTGCTCACCTCGGTAACCTTTGTCATTTGTCTTATTATCGTTACAAAGGCGGTGGGCGGCAAATGAGCAGGCTGATGCAGGCTATATTCGGAATTTGTGCCGCCCTTGTTTTTATCGGCGCTGTTCAAATTATCTGTCCGCAAAAATCCATGAAGAAAAGCGTTAACTTTATTTTGGGTATTGTTTTTGTGTTGTCGCTAATCGTCCCTGCTGTTGGTTTAAAAGGGGTAAGTCTTGATTTTAAACTGCCTGAGGCTGTAAGCCAAAACACAAGCGAGCTATCCTCCTACACAGCCGAGTATATTGTGCGGGCGGTGCTTGACAGCGCAGGAATAAAATATGAAAACCTTTCGGTTACCACGGATATTTTGGAGGATAAGCGCATATCAATTACTAAAGTCACCCTTGTGTCGGCTCACCCTAAAGAGCAAATTGTCGATGCGTTAAAGGAAATTGTGGAAAAAGACAGGGTGGAGGTTTTAAATGAATGAAAAAATCAAAGCCATCATAGAAAAAATTAAAAATCCAAAGGTCTTGGTCGTTCTCGGAATTGCGGGGATTTTGCTCATTGGCCTTTCTACCTTTTTTGGCGGAGAGCCTAAAAAGAGTGAAGGCTCGACAGAGGATATAACTGCCGAGGAATACTGCCTGCAGCTGGAGGAAAAGGTGAAAAAACTTGTTGCCGCTGTCACGGGGGACAAAAAGGCGACGGTCGCCATAACGCTGGAGAGCGGGGTTAAATACACCTATGCCGACGACACCAAAACCTCTCTCAGTGAGAAAAACGGTGGAAGCTCAAGCGATAAGAGTGATGAAAGCGAGAATAAATATATCGTGGTAAAAAATGCCGACGGCTCTGAAACGGCGCTTTTAATAAGCGAGAAAATGCCTGAGGTCAGGGGAGTGACGGTGGTGTGCTCGCCCTTAAACTGCTCGCGGCAGGACATTGAGGATGCCGTGACGGCAATGCTTGGAATTACATCACAAAGAATTTGTGTGCTTATAAAATAAACTAATTTAGGAGGAAATTTAGGTGAAAAAGGGAAAGGTTTTTACAAAAAGTCAAATTGCGTTAGCACTCCTCGTTGTGGCGCTGGGTGCCGCCGTTTGGCTTAATACAAAATATTCTTCGGTTTCAGATGTTCAGAATACGGTTTCAAAATATCTCGGCGGGGTGCAGTATGTTGGAAACGAAAGTCAGTCTTCAGCCGTTCAAACCGGCGCCGCGGCCGAAAGCGGTGACTATTTCAATACCGCCAAGGCCGAACGTGAAAAGGCAATAAAGGCAGCGCAGGAGCAAATTGAGGAAACCCTTAAAAACGAAAATGCTTCCGATGATGATAAAAAAGCCGCCGTGGAGCTGAGTGCAAGCCTTGCCAAAAGAATTGAGGCTCAGACCAACATTGAAAACCTTTTAAAGGCAAAGGGCTTTGAGAAAGCCCTTGCTGTTATCAGCGATGAAACGGTGACCGTTGTGGTTAAAAGTGACGGTCTTTTAGCCAGCGAGACCCTGCAAATTCAGGATATTGCAACCGAGCACAGCGGCATCCCCCTTTCGGGTGTAAAAATTATTACGGTAAAATAGTTGTGTTCTTTAAAATTTTGTGTTATACTATAAAAAAGTGAAACACCGAAAGGATGAAAAAAATGAGCAATACTGGCGACCTCGCTATCAATACATCGGTTTTAGAAAAAATGGCAGGCATTGCCGCAATGGAGGTTGAGGGCGTTAAGAGCCTTGCAGCTGCCCCCATTGATTTAAAGAGCATCATTGACCGTGCCGCATTTAAACCCGTTAAGGCCGAAACAAAGAACGGCACAACCGAAATCGACATTTACATTTGCGTTAAGGAAAACGCAATGATTAAGGATGTTGCCGCAAATGTTCAGGCGAGCGTTAAGGAAAAGCTTCAAAATATGACCGGCAACGCAGTAACACATGTTAATGTTTACATTGCCGACATTGCTTTTGAGGAGCAAAAGTAGAAAAAATGACACTTAAAAGTCGCAGTCTAAAATTTTGGACTGCGACTTTTCCATATCCGCTGCTTTTCGTTGACAAAAGGGGTGCTTTGTGGTAAACTATAAAAGAATAATTATGCCCACTAAAAGGCATTCGAAGAGGCGTGAAAAGGCTAATGTCAAAGGCAAATAAAAAAGCATATCTTATTAGCTGTTCTGACCATTATGGTCATAGGCTTTGGGCGGTGGACAAGGTCCTTAAAGAAATGGGCTATGAGACTGTTTACATCACCTCTGATTTTAACCATGACACAAAAGAAGTTTTCACCTGCAAGGTGAAAAACTGCGTTCAGGTTCATGCAAAGCCCTATAAAAAGAATTTGTCTCTTGACAGAATTTTATCTCATATGTTCTTTTCCCGAGATGTTTTCAGCTATATTGAAAAGGGAGAGGAGCCTGATTTGATTTATGCCCTTGTTCCGCCGAATTTCATTGCACATTACGGTGCAAAATACAAAAAAAATCACCCGAAAGTAAAGATAATTTTTGATATATTTGATTTGTGGCCTGAAACCTTTCCTTCGGGCAAAATCAAAAAGCTTTTAGCGCCCATTTTCGGGATTTGGAGCAGCGTGCGAGACAAGGCTCTGCCAAAAGCTGATTTTGTAATTACCGAGTGCGAAATGTTCCGGGAGAAACTTAAGCTCAAGGAAAACTCCAAAACGGTTTATCTTGCACAGAAGCCGCTGGGCGAAAAGGCTCGGGTGCCCGACCTGCCTGAAGACAAAATTAGTCTTTGTTATCTTGGCGCAATTAACAACATTATAAGCATTCCTCACATTGAGGAGGTTATAAAGAAAATCGCTCCTAAAAAGCCGGTTTGTCTTCACATTATCGGTGCAGGGGAAAGGCAAAACGAACTGATTTGCGCTGCGAAAAATGCCGGTGCCGAGGTTGTCTACCACGGTCCTATTTTCGATAATGATAAAAAGCAGGAGATAATAAGCCGTTGCCACTTTGGTCTTAACATTATGAAGGAATCGGTTTGCATCGGTCTTACCATGAAATCGGTGGATTATTTTAGTCACGGCCTACCAATTATAAACAATATTCCCGCCGATACCCATCGCCTTGTGACGGAAAATGAAATTGGTATTTGCCTTGATGACAAGAATTTTTGCGAAAATGTTTTGGCAGGTAACGAAAACTGCCTTAAAATGAGAGAAAACGTAAAAAGGGTTTTCAGCGAAACCTTTGAGGAAAGTGTAATAAAGGAAAAATATTTCCATATTATTAAGGATCTTATGCAAAACTAAGCAAAACGAAAAACGTAAAGTTGAAATTTTTAATTAGATGAAGGAAGTTAAATTATAATGAAAAAACTAGCGTCTTTATTTTGGAACACGACACTATATAAAACCATTTGTATTTGTGCAATGATTCTTACACCATCTTATCTATTGTGCTTTTTTCCACAGTATATAAGTGTGGTTTTGCTGTTGTGGGGAGCGGCTTTCCTTATTCGAGATTTATTTAAAGATAGAAATTTATTCAGACAAACGGGCAGTATTTTACTGTTTTTGTTTTGTGTTGGATATATGATAACTATTTTATTTTTTGCTAAAAACGACATTTCTTCTACGCTTCATCTTTATTGTTGGACTATTTTGGAATTTTTCCTTATTTTTGCTATTGAAAAAGACAGGCACAAAGATGTGGAAACTGTTATGAAGGATATGTATAATATAAATCGCGCAATAACCGTTGTGGTATTTATAACAGGTATTTTGAGTCTTTTATGTTATTTCTTTAAACTGTCTATTGTTTTTCCCGACCCGGAGGGAATCAATTTTGCCTGGAGCGTAGGTATTATAAACGGTAGAAATACAGGCGTGTATAATAATGCGCTGACCTGTGCAAATGCAATGCTTATAGGCTGTGTTGCTGCAACGTTTAATCTATTTTTTTCAAAGGGCAAAAAATGGTATATTCGGGCGGCTTATATTTGCGCATTTATTGTTTGTTATATTTGCGAGCTTACAACTCTTACTCGCACTCATACTTTTGGTATATATATATTTGTTTTTTTAGTTGCCTTTTTTGTGCTTTATCAGATTTTGTTGAGAAAGAACTTTGGGGTTATCAAAAGGGTTGCCGCTTCGGTTTGTGTTGCTGTGGTTTTGTTTGGACTTTGTTTGGGCGGAGAAAAAATTGCAAAGTTTGCTATGAAGGGTGTTGCTTCGGTTACTCCCACCATTAACGTTACCGAAGTTTTAAACGGCGGTGACTGGTTTGCTCCCATTGATGAAACATCTGATGGAAGCGGGCAAAAAATCGATGCCGATATATCACTTGAAAGGACTGAAATTGATCGTCTTCCTAATTTCTTCTATCCGAGGGATGAGTTATGGAAGGTCGGCCTTCAGGTAATACCAAAATCTCCCATATTGGGATTTACAACAGGAAATAGAGATACCACATCGCTTGAGTACGGCACAACAGAATTCATCCGCAATTCGAAAACAGGAATTGTCACATACCATAACGCTTATTTTGATATTGCTGTGTCGGCGGGACTTTTAGGTTTATTATTTATGCTGGTCTTTGTTGGAATTCATATTGCAAGAACAGTACGAGTAGCATTCTCTAAGTCTTTAGAAGGATTTAGCAAAAGACAAGCGGCGGGATATCTTATTATGGCTTCTTATCTTGCAATTCACATTTTTCTTACCTGTAATTTCTTGGGGGTTCTTTGCCTTACAAATGTATCCGTATGTATATACTTCTGGATTTTATTAGGTTTTGTGTCGGGCTGTAATAACATCGCTTTGCACAACGGTGAGAAACTTTCGGTTGAAAATATAATAGGAAAGCTTGCCAAAAAGAAAGAGGCTTAATAAATGATTAAAACAGGGGAAACTGTTTCGGTTATTGTGCCGATATATAACGGTGAGGAGCATATCGTTAATGCTGTAAATGCTCTTAGTCAACAAACCTTTAAGGATTTCGAAGTGATTTTTGTTAATGATGGCTCAAAGGACTGTACAAAAGAAATTCTTGATGGATTAGAGGAGCAAGAGCTTAACTTTAAGCATACGGTAATTCACAAAGAAAATGCCGGTGTAAGTGCTGCAAGGAATGACGGAATAAAGGCCGCAAAGGGCGAGTTTATTTGCTTTATTGATGTAGATGATGTTATCGCCAACGACTATTTAGAAACCCTTGTTAATGCGGTCGTGAAGGCAAACGCTAATATTGCTGTTGCCTGGCTAACGCGGTCAATAGAGGATTTTGAAAAACGAGAAAAAGATGTGGAGTTTTCCAAAATTCCTTCAACAGAGTTTTTGAGAAAATTTTTGTATAAGGGAATAAAATACACGGTTTGTGCCTGTATTTTTAGAAAAACCTGTTTTACAAACACTGGAATTGAGTTCCCCGTGGGATACCGTTACAGCGAAGATGTTTATGTTTTGTGGCAACTTTTTGCTCGGGAAAAAAGCATAACTGAGGTGTGTTATAAAATTTATTATTACTATAACAACCCCAAATCCGCTATGAACAAGGGTATAGATATTTCAAGACTTACCGCTGTAGAACTCATGAAAAAACTAGAACCTATTATGGATGAATTAAATCCCGAATTTGCCATTGAGTTTAAAAAATTTGCGGTAGCACGACATAATTGGTCTATTTTATGGCAGGCTGCTATAAAAACAGGCTCGTTTAAAGAGTTTAAAGAATTTTGCAAACATTTTGAGATGAAAAAAGAGCTTAAAAAGATGCTCAGTTATCCGGAATTAATGCTTTCTTTGTCATCCTTGATTTATATTATTTCACCCTTTATCTATTACTGTTTTATTAGACTTATTGTGTTGTTAAAAATAAAATAGAAGCGGAGAGACAAAAAATGAAAACAATTGCATTTTATTTGCCGCAATTTCACGCTATTCCTGAAAATGATGAATGGTGGGGAAAGGGCTTTACCGAATGGGTAAATGTTAAAAAGGCAAAGCCTTTATATGAGGGACATTATCAGCCAAGAGTTCCCTTAAACGACAATTACTATAATTTGCTTGATCCTCAAACCATGCGATGGCAGACACAAATTGCAAAAGAACACGGCCTTTACGGATTTTGTTTTTATCATTACTGGTTTGATGGACATATGCTTTTAGAAAAGCCGATGGAAATGTTGCTTGAGGATAAGACAATTGATTTCCCTTTTTGCGTTTGTTGGGCAAATGAACATTGGACAAAAGCATGGGTCTCAAAACAGGATAATATCTTGATTGCACAGCGGTATGGCGAGCGTAAAGAATGGGAGGAACACTTTAATTATCTACTTCAGTTTTTTAAGGATGAAAGATATATTAAAACAAACGGAAAACCTTTGGTTGTTATATACCGTCCTGATTTAATAGAATGCCTTAATGATATGTTGGATTGTTGGCAGGAACTTGCTGTTAAGAATGGTTTAAACGGACTTGAGTTTGCCTATCAACAAATTCATTTTGACCTGCAAAATGACAAGGATGACAGCCGTTTCGCTTATAATATTGAGTATCAGCCCAATTATGCAAATTATGATTTATCATATAAAGAGTTTGCATTATTAAAAAAGATAAAAAGATGGCTTACCCCCATTTTGCAGAAAATTGGCATAAACATTGAACAGGTTAGACCTCAGGGCCTTATAAAAAGGGATTATGATGAGGTTTGGAATGCAATTTTAAATCGTATGCCAAGTTCTGAAAAAAGTGTTCCCGGTGCTTTTGTGGATTGGGACAATACCCCTAGAAAGCAGGAAAAAGGGAGCGTTTTTTTAGGAGTTTCACCTGAAAAATTCGAAAAATATATGACAGAACAAATCCGTAGAACAAAGGAAGTTTATAAAAAGGATATGCTCTTCTTGTTTGCTTGGAATGAGTGGGCGGAAGGCGGCTATATGGAACCCGATAAAAAATACGGATATGGTTATCTAGAGGCACTAAAAAAAGCACTTGAGGCAAACAACGAATTTTAATTTTTAATTATTCATCGAAAGAAGGGCCAATATGAAAGGTATTATTCTCGCCGGCGGTTCCGGCACAAGGCTTTACCCATTAACAAAGGTAACTTCAAAGCAGTTGCTCCCCATTTACGATAAACCGATGATTTATTATCCCTTGTCGGTTTTAATGAATGCGGGAATTCGAGATATTCTTATCATTTCCACCCCGCAGGACACCCCTCGGTTTAAGGAACTGCTAGGGGACGGTAAGCAGTTTGGTGTTAACCTTTCCTACGCTGTTCAGCCTTCTCCCGATGGTCTTGCTCAGGCATTTATCATCGGTGCCGATTTTATTGGCGATGACACCGTTTGTATGGTGCTTGGCGATAATATTTTTGCGGGTCACGGTCTTAAAAAACGTCTTAAGGCTGCGGTTGAGAATGCCGAAAGCGGCAAGGGCGCAACGGTTTTCGGATACTATGTTGATGACCCCGAGCGCTTCGGTATTGTTGAATTTGATAAAGAGGGTAAGGCGATTTCCATTGAGGAAAAACCTGCAAAGCCTAAGAGTAATTACTGCGTAACAGGTCTTTACTTCTATGATAACCGCGTTGTGGAATATGCTAAAAACCTTAAACCCTCTGCAAGAGGCGAGCTTGAAATCACCGATTTAAACCGAATTTATCTTGAAGATGGCTCCCTTAATGTTGAGCTTCTCGGCCAGGGCTTTACTTGGCTTGACACAGGCACACACGAAAGCCTTGTGGAGGCAACAAACTTTGTTAAAACCATTGAAGACCATCAGCACAGAAAAATTGCCTGCCTTGAGGAAATTGCCTATTTAAACGGCTGGATTTCAAAGGAAGAGGTTTTAGAGGTTTATGAGGTTTTGAAGAAAAATCAGTACGGACAGTATCTTAAGGACGTACTTGACGGAAAATACATTGACATTTTGGGTTAAAGGAGAAAATTAAAATGACTATTATCGTTACCGGCGGCGCCGGCTTTATTGGAAGTAACTTTGTTTTTCACATGCTGAATAAATACCCTGATTATCGCATTATTTGCCTTGATAAGTTAACCTATGCGGGCAATCTTTCAACACTTGCCCCTGTTATGGACAACCCTAATTTCCGCTTTGTTAAGGCCGACATTTGCGACAGAAAGGCAGTTTATGCCCTTTTTGAGGAGGAAAAACCCGATATGGTGGTTAACTTTGCGGCTGAAAGCCATGTTGACCGTTCCATTGAAAACCCCGAGGTTTTCCTTCAAACCAA
>JAFTPI010000133.1 GCA_017463345.1 Clostridia bacterium
TGGTGGAGGCGGCGGGAATCGAACCCGCGTCCAAAAATCTCGCCATACAGACATCTCCGAGCGCAGACATTTCTTTACATTCCCTTGCCTTACCGTTAAATGTCAAACTGTAAGGCTCGGTATCTCAAAGTCGTGACAGGGGCAAGAGAACTCCCCTGTTCATGTTCACCGCTAAATGACGCTCCGTTCTCGGTCGCGGTTCTCCGAGGCGGAACGGCCGCCTTTAATTAGGCAGCAAGTGCAACTTTATTGTTGTCAGTTAATTTTAAAAATTGCAGATTTTATAGCGGTTCTGCACCGCTGCTCGCTTTCCGTACTTTAAAATCCCTGTCGAAACCTTTACGCCCCCATATTTGATTTATCTTGATTGCTCTTTTAAAGCGCGCTGTATATTTCTATCAGCGTCACGCTTTGCGGCAGTTGCCCGCTTGTCATAAAGCTTTTTACCGCGGCAAACGCCAAGCTGAACCTTAACGAGAGAGCCTTTAAAATAAATTGATAACGGAATAAGGGTTAAACCCTGCTGCTGTTTAACAAGGCCGAAAAGGCGCATAATCTCCCTTTTATGAAGAAGCAATTTGCGCTCGCGGGTGGGTTGCTTATTAAAAATATTCCCCTTTTCATAAGGACTTATGTGCATTTGTTTAACAAGCATTTCGCCCTCTTCAACGGCACACCAGGCATCCTTTAAATTAACGCCGCCAAGTCTTATTGATTTGATTTCGGTGCCCGATAAAACAATGCCCGCCTCAATGCTTTCCTCAACAAAATAGTCGTGAAAGGCCTTCTTGTTGGTGGCAACCGTTTTTAAATTTTCACCCACAGCCAATCACTTCCTTTCTTTGTTGTGGACATATAATTATATACAAGTAAAAATAAATTGTCAAGGGGAACTTTGTAAAAAATAAAAAGACCAAATCAAACGATTTGGTCTTTGGTCCGAGTGACTGGAGTCGAACCAGCGGCCTCTTGAACCCCATTCAAGCGCTCTACCAAACTGAGCCACACCCGGATAAATATACTGTTAAATTGACAACATTGACATTTTAACACTATTGTACTAAAAAATCAAGTATTATTTTAAAAAAATTAAAGCCGCCCCAAAGGGACGGCTTTAAATCCCTTAAATTAATCGTTGAAGCCGGACTCAACCAACTGAATCAAAGCATCAACAGCCTCTTTTTCATCAGAACCATCAGCAATGATTTTAATTGAATAACCGCCAACGATGCCGAGAGAAAGAACACCTAAAAGGCTCTTTGCATTAACGCGACGTTCATTTCTTTCAACCCAAATGGAGGATTTAAACTCATTTGCTTTTTGGATGAAAAATGTAGCAGGACGAGCATGAAGACCAACTTGGTTTTGAATAACAACATCTTTAACGCACATGTTTATGACTCCTTATAAAAAACTTAAGTTTCAACAAAATAATACAATAATATTATACCTCATAACTTTAAATAGTCAATTGGAAAAAATAAAATTTTCACATTTTGTCAAAAAAATCGTTTTTAAATGTCGGGATTTGTTTATTTCGCAAAAAGAAATTTTAATATTTTTGCTTTTCGGCAATAAGCTCATCAAGTCTTTTTATTTGATGCTTGTTTAAAGAGCCTCTATCTATTATATCCTGTCGGCGCTCAAATGTTTCCTCAATGCTTTTTATACTGCGCCATTTATCAATTTCGGCATGGTTTCCCGACAGCAAAACCTCAGGCACTTCCCTGCCTCTCCAAACGGGTGGGCGGGTGAACTGAGGATATTCTAAGGTTCCTGCAAAATGGCTTTCTTCCTCAAAACAAATGTCATCAGATAAAACTCCGGGCAGCATTCGGCAAACAGCGTCGGCAACAACCAAAGCAGGCAGCTCACCGCCTGTTAGCACATAATCACCAACTGAGATTTCCTCATCAACTATTTCATCAATAACACGCTGGTCAATTCCCTCATAATGGCCGCACAAAAGAACGATATGCTCCTTTTTTGAAAGCTCAACCGCCTTTTTTTGGGTAAAGGTTTCGCCTTTAGGTGATAGATAAATCAGATGCGGCTTTTGCTCAGTTTCTGCATTATAAAGGCTCATAAAGCAGTTATAAATCGGCTCGGCACTCATTATCATACCCATACCTCCGCCGTAAGGTGCATCATCAACCGTATTGTGCTTGTTGCCCGCAAAATCCCGTATATTAGTACATTTAATATCAATTTTCCCCGCCTTTAGTGCACGGCCGATAATACTCTCATTAACAACTGTATTGCACATATCGGGAAAAAGGGTTAAAATGTCAATTTTCATCATCAAAAATTCCTTTAATAGGTTTAATTAAGACCTTTTCGTTATCAATATCAACTAGTTTTACAATATCATCAATTTTAGGAATCATATATTCCCTACCGTCGTTTTAAATGTGCCAAACATCGTTTTAGCCTGTTTTGGAAACATAAGATATTTTTCATAAAAAGGAAACACTATCTATATCAAAAAACGAACAACCTATTAAATCCTGAATAAGGTAA
>JAFTPI010000134.1 GCA_017463345.1 Clostridia bacterium
ATGGTAAAGGTATCAATTTCGGTGTTTCCCGCACCAAGGCTTACCCCTCGGCCGTGCTGTGAAGAAACACTTGATTTTCCGCAAAATTCACCCGCCGCACCGTTAATGCAAAGCATATTTTTAAGAGAGCTTGTGTTTTCACACAGTTTCCTAAAATTTCTACTGTCGGGCTCAAGCGCTGTAATGGCGGAATAGCCCTTCACATTTTGGGTAAACTCAATGACCGTGTCTCCATTATATGCGCCTAGGTCAAGGAAGCTTTCGTTATCCTTTAAATTCAGTAGGGAAAAGACCTCGCTCCTCGGTGATTCAATCTCAAATAGGTAGTTTGGGTTTCCTGTGATTTTAAAAAGTACTGTATTTTCGAAAACCTTTTTTGAAGGCTCATCACTTAAAAGGGAGTATGTTGCTCTAATTTTTTTGGTATTTTGCCTTGCAAAGTCAAGGTCGAAAACTGTGTCACCGTAAACCGGAACGTCGGCAACAAAAACGGTGTGCTTTTGCATTAAACGCTTTACGTTGTCAATAACCTCAATTCTGCTTGAGCCAAAGCACATAACAACGACCATTTCAGGGTATCTTTCGGCAAGCTCACTGTAGGAGGAAACGGTAAAGCCTCTGAAAATTTTGCCTTTTTTAAAGCCATCGCTTGCGAAAATTCCGCTTATTTTTGTTCCATCGGCATTTAAACGGTCAATAACCTTATCGGCACCGTTGCCGGTTCCATAAAGAACAATGGGCTTTTTGCAGTTTTTAAGATAACTCCATAAATCGGTCAAATGGGTTCACCTCACTTTAAGTTGGTTCGACTCTCGCCAACTTAAAATATTTTAACATATTATAAACAATTTGCAAAGGGTAATTGATATTTTTGTGAACTTGGAGTATAATTGATATATTATTAGTAGGAGAGTACAAATGACCGACCTTGAGTTCCTGGATTTGAGAAAAAAGGTCATACGGAAAGATTTTTCTCGTATGAATGATATGCAGTTTTTGGCCGTTACTAAAACAGACGGTCCTGTTCTTGTTTTGGCCGGGGCAGGTAGCGGCAAAACCACCGTGCTTGTAAATAGAATCGCCTGCCTTGTGAAGTACGGCAACGCCTATAACAGCACCGATGTTCCCTTTTTTTCGGAAAGTGATGTTGAGCAGGCAGAGGCTTTTATTAAAAACGATGAACCCATAGGTGACATGTACGCCTTTAGTGAAAACCCTGCAAAGCCCTGGGAAATTCTTGCCATTACCTTTACAAATAAAGCGGCAGGGGAACTCAAAGAGAGAATTAGCCTTCGCCTAGGAGATACGGCAAAGGATATTTGGGCAGGTACCTTCCACAGTGTGTGCGGAAAAATTTTGCGCCGCTTTGCCGATAGAATAGGCTATACTTCGCATTTTACAATTTATGACACCGATGACCAAAAGAAAATAATGAAGGAGCTAATGAAGCAGTGCCGTGTGGATGAAAAGTTTATTCCTGTTAAAACGGTACTTTCCCACATTTCCTCCGCAAAGGACAAGCTGATTTCTCCTGAGGAATTTGCAGCCACCGTGGGCTCCGATTTACGCCTTCGTTCCATTGCCACGCTTTATGAGGCCTATAACAAAAACCTTCGCGATAACAATGCGATGGATTTTGATGATATGATTGTAAACACCGTGAAGCTCTTTAAAGAGAATGAGGATGTTCTTGATTACTATTCGAGAAAATTCCGTTACATAATGGTGGATGAGTATCAGGATACAAACCACGCGCAATATATGCTTGTTAAACTGCTATCTACGGTGCACGGCAACATTTGCGTTGTGGGTGATGATGACCAAAGTATTTACAAATTCCGCGGTGCTACCATTGAAAATATTTTAAGTTTTGAAAAGCATTATAAAAACGCTACGGTAATCCGCCTTGAGCAAAACTATCGCTCCACCTCAAATATTCTTGATGCCGCCAATGCCGTGATTAAAAATAACGCAGGCCGAAAGGGCAAAAACCTTTGGACAAATAGCGGCGAGGGTGAAAAAATCACGGTTAACTACTCAGAGGATGAGCAGTCAGAAGCACACTCAGTTGCCAACGGAATTTTAACACGTGTCAGTCAAAACGGTAAATTTGGAGATAACGCCATTCTTTACCGAATGAATGCACAGTCTAGAGCGTTTGAAAATATTTTTGCAAGAAGCGGTATTCCTTACCGCATCATTGGCGGTCTTAAGTTCTATGACCGCAAGGAAATTAAAGATGTTTTGGCTTACCTAAATGTTATAAACAACCCTGCCGATGATTTGCGCCTGAAAAGAATTGTCAACGAGCCAAAACGCGCAATTGGCGACACAACGGTGCAAAATGCCGAGCTTATTGCTATGCAGACAGGTAATACTCTATTTAACATTTTCAAAAATGCCGATGAGTTTGCTCAGCTTTCCCGAAGCGCCGCAAAGCTTATGAACTTTGCGAATATGATTGAGCAGCTGCGCGAAATTGCCGAAACCGAGCCCCTTGATAGGCTCCTTGAAGAGGTGCTCGAACAAACAGGCTATCGTGCCGCACTGCAGCTTGCAGGCAGTGAGGAGCAGGAAAGGCTTGATAACATAGGCGAACTTGCCACAGGCATTATTCAGTATGTTGCCTCAAGTGATGAGCCCACCCTTTCGGGCTACCTTGAGGATATTGCCCTTATAACCGACCTTGATAATTTTGATTCCTCCCTTGATGCCGTTGTTATGATGACGGTGCATTCGGCAAAGGGCCTTGAATTTAATAATGTTTACATTGTTGGAATGGAGGAGGGAATTTTCCCCGGTAATCAGTCCATTTTCGGCGGTCCCGATGAAATTGAGGAGGAACGCCGCCTTGCCTATGTTGCCATAACAAGGGCAAAAAAGGAGCTTACCGTTTCAACCGCCTATACGAGAATGATGTTCGGAATGACAAATCGCAACCTACCCTCCCGCTTTTTAAAGGAAATTCCCGAGGAGCTTTGTGTTATTACAGGCACAAGGGCTTTCACCCCCACACAAAGGTCATCATCCTTTGGCGAGGATTATGGGGTATTTGGCAGGCCTCAAAGAGAGCGTTCTACACAGTCCTTTAAATCCTCCTTTGCACCTTCCCCCGCAAGCAAAAGTACAGAGTGTGCATTCACTGTGGGTCAACAGGTTAAGCACTCGGTGTTTGGCGTGGGAATGGTAATTAAGGCGGTGCCTATGGCAGGGGATACCATGCTGGAAATTGCATTTGACAGTGTGGGAACAAAGAAGCTTATGGCAAATTTCGCAAAGCTCACTGCAATTTAAAAAATTTAGAGGTTTTGTTTATGCTATCACAAAGTAAGATTTCAAGACTTACTGCAAAATCCGCTTTCCAGGGTAAAAAGGTTAAAATGCTGGCCATTGGTGCCGTTCTTACCTTCAGCCTTTTAATGCTTTATCCTTTTTATATTTTGAGTGCTTCATTTTTTCCGTTTCCTGTAACGGTTGGCTTTCTTACAGCTGTGTGCATTCTTTTTGAAGCACCCCTGCTTCTTGGTGTTATGCGAACCTTGTGGCAGGAACTATCTATGGGACAATGTGAAGTCACTGGAATTTTTTATTATTTTTCAAGTTTCCGCCCTTTTAAGCAGGCGATTAAATTTGTGTGCGCGCTTGTTTTTAGGGTTGCGGTCACCTCTGCCATTTGCCTTGCGCCCGCAATTGTTATTTCGGTTATAACCGATTTAAATGTTCAAAATGCCATTGGCTTTTCGCTGCCGGTTTGGCTTTCGGGGCTTCAAATTTTAGGTTCCCTCTTAACCTTTGTGGGCAGTGCCGTTGCCTTCTTTATTTCTTTAAAATTCTTTGCAGCGCCCTTCCTTTTTGTGACCGATGATGAAGGCGTGCTGGACGGTCTTTTCTACAAGGCCACAAGGCTTTCTAAACTGGGTTATATCGAATTTATCAGCCTTTTGGCATCCTTTATCGGATGGTTTATTTTGGGCGTTTTTATATTTCCTTTGCCGTTTATACTGCCGTATTTTCTCTCATCAATGGTTTCTCTTTGCAGATTTACGGTTTATCAGTATAATAAAAAGATAAGTGCTAATTCTTTTAGTGAGGTGAAAATCTAAATGAAAAAAGTTTGTGTTATCTTAGTGATTATTACCTTTATCATAACCGCCGTTAATTTAGTTTTTTCCTTTGGTGATACCTTCTTTTACGGTATTGAAGATTTACCCGAGGGCGAATTTCTTTATTCGTCTCTTTCCCCGTCAGGCGAAAAGACCCTTAAAGTTTATAGGGTGAAATCAAACCTTGGAACTGCGGTGAGGGGTGAGCTTGTTACCCTAAAGGAAAACGGTGAAATGGAAGAAAGCAATATCTTCTGGTGCACCGGCATAGAAAATGCGGTAACAGGCTGGATTAACGATTCGGTTGTTAAAATTAACAACACCGAAATTGACACCTCAAAAAATGAAATCTTTGATAGCCGACATATGATGGAAAATGAGTAAAAATAAAGCGGAAGTTTAACTTCCGCTTTTATTTTTTGTTTTTTATTCTTCGGTGATGCAGTCGGCAACGTAAATTCCCATAGCTCCCGATTGTGAGAGGCCGCGGCAAATTCCGCTTCCGTCACCAATAATATAAATGTTATCGGTAAGTTCAAACTTGTTATTCATAAACACGGGGCGAATGGAGTAATATTTACTCTCGCAGCCATAAAGCAATGTATCATCGTTTGCGGTACCGGGAGCCACCTTATCAAGGGCGTAAATTGTTTCGATAATGTTGGTTAAAATGCGGTGGGGGAGAACAAGGGATAAATCGCCTGCCGTTGCCTTAAGGGTGGGAATAACGGTATTTTGTGAAAGGCGATGCTCGTTTGTTCTGCGGCCTCTTATCAGGTCACCGAAACGCTGAACCAAAACTGAATCCTTACCAATCATATTGGCAAGGCGGGAAATGCTTTCGGCATATTCCGTGGGTTGGTCAAAGGGCTCGGTGAAGCGAATGCTTGAAAGAATTGCAAAGTTGCAGTTTTCGGTTTTCTTATCAGCCTGAGCAAAGGAGTGACCGTTTGCCGTGATAATTCCGTGGTTGTTTTCGGCCGACACAAGACCGCCCTTATTAAAGCAGAACATTCTGCAACGGTCCTCAAAGGTCTTGGTTTTATAAAGGATTTTAGGCTCGTAAATTTTATCTGAAAATTCCTTCCAAATGATGTCCTTCATTTCAACTCTGACACCGATGTCAATGTGGTTTGAACGCATATGAACGCCAAACGAACGGCAAAGTGAGGACACAAAGTTTGCGCCACCGCGGCCTGTTGCGATGATGATTTTTTCTGCAAAAATTTCCTCGCCGTTTGTGTAGGTAAGAACATAACCGCCATCGGTTTTTGAAACGCTCTTGCAGTCATAGAAGGTGAGCAAATCCGTGCCCTCATCGCTGATAGCGTTAATGAGGTTCTGCATTGTTTTATAGTTGTTATCGGTGCCTAGGTGCTTTACATTCATATCAAGGAGTCGCAGGTTATTTTGCAGGCACTTAAGCTTTAAATCCTCATTTGAAAGGTAAACCTTTGCCGAGCCCGAATCACAGTAGGTATCAAGAATTTTGTCAACCTCATTTATATACTGGTTGGCAACATCGTCGCCAAGTTCCTCACCCAAAGTGCCGCCGTAGGCTGTGCCTAAATTGAACTTACCGTCGGAAAAGGCGCCTGCACCCGCATAACCGCTCGTAATACTGCAGTTTTTGCAGTGCACGCAGGGGTTGTTTTTGCCTGCGGGACAGTGCCTTTTTTCCAGCTTGTCGCCACGCTCGGTTATAACAATCTTTAAATCCTTATCGTTTTTCTTTAAACGGTAGGCCGCCATAAGACCGCCAATACCGCCGCCGATAATAGCTACGTCATACTTACGCATAAAAATTTTATCCTTTCACAATGAAAATTAAATTTAAATCAAACCTTCAAAATTTTTGTGGCAGGTGAAAAGAAGCACCTGATTTTTGTTGGAAAATTCCTTTAAAAACTCAATGGCACGTTTTGCCCTTTTGTCATCGTAACGCTCAAAGGAATCATCAAGGAAAATAGGGAAGGGGTTGTTTTTGCCGAAAATCAGCTCGCAAAGTGCAAGGCGAAGGGCAAAGTAGGATTGGTCCTTTGTGCCGGCACTGAGTGCTTCAATATCCTTTTGACCAAAGGAGCCTTTTTCTTCAGCCGAAAGGCTAAGCGCCTTGCTTACCAGAACATTGCTATATTTTTCGCCTGTAATCTGAGAGAAAATTTCCGAAACCCTGTCGTTTAACTCACCACCCCAGCTGCTTTGCATTTCATCTGAGGCTTCCTCTAAAACTGCCAAGGCTAAATCGAGGGCTGCACAAAATTTTTCCTGCCTTGAAATTTCCTCCTGCAATTCGGTGATTTCACGCTCAATCGTTGCGGGAACGTGCAAACCGTGAAATTTTACCGCAATTGAATTTTCAAGTCTGAAAAATTCTTCATTTGCCTTTTCAATTCGGTTTTGCAAAGTTTCAAGGCGGATTTTTAATTCGCCTGTGTTGGCGGCGTTTTCGGTATCATCATTAACCGAAGAAACAATCCTTTCAGCTTCTTCGAAACTTAAACCGCCAACGGCATCTTTTAAAACCGAAACCTTGCTGTCAATAGAAGCGGAATCTTTTAAAAGTTTTGAAATATTGTCAATTTTTTCCTCTGCCGTTAAACCGCTTGTTTTTGGCAAAGCAAGGAAAAGTTTTTCGAGTTGCTCCTCAGCTTTTGTAAGTTCCGTTTTCAGCTCATGAATTTCCTTATGCTGTTGTTGTGAGCTTTTTGAAAGTTCCAAAAGCTGTTGTCTTTTTTTATCAAGAAGATTTAATTCATCGTTTGTTTTATTAAGCGCCGTTTTATAATCCAAAATTTCCTCACGTGCTTTAAGTGAGGCTTTTTGTTCCTTTTTCGAGACAACAATTTGCAAAGCAAACAATAAAATAAGCCAAACGGCAGCGCCAATGAATAAAGCAATTGCAAATTTTTCGCCTAAAACCACACCTAATATTGCAAAAACCGCCGCGAGACAACCAAGTAAAACCGAAACGAGAATCGGTTTTGTTTTCGAAACGCTTTTAGCGCCAAAAACAACGGATTCTTTTTCATGAATTTCTTTTTCAAGTTCCGCTTTCTTCGCCAAGGCGGCTGTGATTTGCTCATTTACGGCATTAAACTCTTGTTCATCAAAAGGGGTGTTTTGAGTATTAACGGCATTTTTTTGCAACAAAGAATTTTTAATGCGACTTATGTCGGTGCAAAGTTGCCTTAAAACAATAACGTGATTTTCGTTTAAATAAGAGCCGTCTTCTAAAATAAGTTTGCTTTTTAAAACCTTTTGGTTTTTAAAATAAGAAACGTATTCTTTAATTGTCGAAAGTTTTTCAATTTCCGTATTGCGCTCAATTTGAGCTTTAAGTTCTTTTTCTTCCCTTTTTAAGTTATCAATAAGTGCTTTAATTTCATTGAGTTGAAGTAAGTTTTGTTCTCTTTCGGCGTAGGACTGCCTTTCACTTAAAAGGGTGTTTTGAAGCTCGTCCGCCTTGATTTTTGCCTTGTCGCACACACCGATTTTTCCGCCCTTTGACAGCAGACGGTGCTTTGCATCAAGCAAATTTTTAGAAACAGTAGTTGCGGAAACGTCCTCATCACCGCTTGTCACAATGTTGGCAAGCTTTTTGTTTATTTCACCAAGCACGGTGCTTTCGGTCTCGTTATCACTGAGCGCACCGATAAAAAGCGTGCGTTCAAAGCAGGCAAGAGAGCAACCGAAAAGCTTTTCACCAAGGCTTTCTTTTGGAGAAACCTCCATAACCGACGAACTGCTAAGGTTTATCATTTTAATTTTATCGTGGGAGTTTGTGGCGGCAAATTCCCTTTCAATGCGGTAGGGCACACCATCTTTAGTGAAATCAATGCTACCTGCATATTTCCCGCCGCTCCAGGGAATGTATTTCTTTCGGTCAAGACCCGCCTTACCACTGGCCGTGCCAAAGAAAATCATTTTAATAAATGCCATAAGGGTGGTTTTGCCAAATTCATTTTCACCGTAAATAAGGTTTAACCCATCATTTAAAGTGAGGTCAAAGTTTGTAAGCTTTCCAAAGGCATTAATGTGGATTTTGTTAATTTTCATCGTAATCCACCTCGCTTTCGAAAGCGTTAAGGCCAAGACTTAAAGCTTTTTTTAAAAGCTCAACTTCGTGACCATTAGCTGCGTCAATGCGACTGAGCATTTTTTTAACAAAAATGCCTCGTAGGGTGTGCTCCTTGGCAATAAGAGCGTAATTAAACTCCTTTTCGGTGCTGTTTTTAAGTTTAACAAAGAAAAGCAGGGAGGAAAGGCCTGCAAGCACCGAGTGAATTTGCAGGGTGAAATCGGCAGGCAGCTTGCCGATTAGTTCAATTTTATAAAGATTATTACTAAAATCCTCGCCGTAGTTTTCTTTAAGGTGGCGAATCACCTTTGAAATTACCATTTCGGTGGTAACTGCGCCCGAAATGTCAATTCGGCAAAGCAGGTGCTGCCTTATGGCAAAGGGAATGAATTTCGATTTTAAAACGCCATCTGTAATTTGAATTTCCAATGCGCCCTTTTCACCCAGCTCATCAAAGCCTTGTCCTTCGGGGCAACCTGAGTAGGCATAGGCGGTGTTACCCGCCTTTTTAACGGGGGAAGTTAGGTGAACATGGCCAAGGGCAACATAATCCATACCGCTGGCTTCGATTTTTGCGATATCAATAAAGCGGTAATCACTGGCCGAATTCATCAGTTCACCGTGCAAAACAGCAATGTTAAAACTATCCTTTGCAATATTGGCATTAAAGCCCTCAAAAGCACCCTCAAAAACACTTTTAAAGGAGCGACCGTAAATTTTTGCATTCAGGTCTTCTAAAAAAAGGCAGTCGTTATCAGTGGACAAGACAAAAACATTTTCGGGAAGCTTTTCGTTTAAAAATGGGGAATCGGAGGAAAGGGGGTCGTGGTTTCCTGCGGCAAAGACAAACTTAACCGAGGAATATTCACTGAAAATGCCAAAAACCTCACTAACAAGCGAGGTGTCAATTTTATTTGAATCAAAAAGGTCGCCTGCAATGAGCATTAGAGGAATGGAATTTGTTTCACAGTGCTGCGCCATTCTTCTAAAGGTGGCAACGGTCTCCCTTTGCCTGCGCGATGCCAGGTGACCGAGATAACCGTTGGCGGAACCGATATGCACATCGGCAGTATGTAAAAATTTAAGGCTTGGCATTTTTTAACCTATCCTTTTTTAATAATTCTCGGCACTCGCTTTGAAATGCCGCAAATAATTTCATAATGAATTGTGCCTGAAATTCGGGCAAGCTCACCTACCGAGAGCTCCTTGCCGAAAAGAACGACCTCATCGCCTTCACAAACACCATCAATTTCCGATACATCAACACAAAACTGGTCCATGCAAACTCTGCCCACAATGGGAGCCTTTTGACCGTTTATCAAAACATAACCCTTGTTTGAAAGGTGCCTTGGATAGCCATCGCCATAGCCTGCGGGAATTGTGGCAATTTTCATATTCCTTTCAGCCTTAAAGGTTCTGCCATAGCTCACTGTTTCACCTTTTTTAATGTTTTTAACAAGGGATATAACCGACTTAAGGGTCATAACAGGAACAAGGCCGTTATCCGTATTAGTTGGGCTTAGCCCGTAAAGCACAATGCCTGGGCGGCACGCATCAAAACGATTGCCTTCATCAAGGAACACAGCTGCCGAATTGCAGCAGTGGCAAATGTTAATTTTATATCCTGCGTTTTTAATAATATCGGTAGTTTTTTCAAAACGGCTAAGCTGTGATTTTGTGAATGATAAGTCGGGGTCACCGTCGCCATCACTTGAGGCAAAGTGGGTGAACACACCATCAAAAACAAGGCTCTCAAGTTTTAGGGTTTCAAGAATTTGCTGAATTTCAGGAAGCTCATCACTGCGGCAGTCAAAACCGATTCTGCCCATGCCTGTGTCAAGCTTTAAATGAAATTTAACAAAAACTCCCTGCTTTTTTGCATTTTCCGAAAGCCTTTTTGCAAAGTTAAGGGAATAAACTGCCTGAATAATATCATTTTCGGCAAGAATCTTTGCTTGAGCTTCGGGGGTGTAGCCTAAAATAAGAATAGGGATTTCACGGTCAATTTTTCTGATTTCAAGCGCTTCATCAATGTTGGAAACGGCAAAGGCATCGGTCTTCTCATCAAGAAGAACTTTAACAACGCTATCGAGGCCGTGACCGTAGGCATCGGCTTTAACAACGCTGAAAATCTTTGCTCCCTTTGCATTTTTTCTAACAAGATTAAAATTATGTACAAGGGCATCTATGTCAATTTCAGCCCAGGTGCGATGTAAAAATTCCATAAGAATCCCTCCAACCAATTATTATACTATATTTCTTTTATTATTGCAAATATATTATTTACTAAGTCTTTTGTGAATTTTTGCCGAAAAAGGAATGGCAAAAAGGCTCAAAAGTCCCCAAAGAAGGGTGAAAACAGGGCAAATCTGACCCAAAATATTAAGGGGCATTTTGCTGTAGTCCCAAACCTTCTTTTTAAGCCATAAATTTACAATGCACCCTGTTATAAATTCAACCGCGGTTACCATTAATGCACCAATGGCAGCAAGAAAAAACGGTTTGTGATTTTTCGAATTTTTGCCTATTGCGGCAAAGGCGTTAAAGCAAATTCCACCTGCAAAAAACATTGAAACGTGGGTGTAGCCCCGCCACAAAATTTCA
>JAFTPI010000135.1 GCA_017463345.1 Clostridia bacterium
CTGTGCCGCCCGTTGTGGCGCCGCGAAGAAGAATAAGTCCCATTCCTAGACCCATTAAAACTCCGCCAAAAACGGCCGCTAAAATTTTGTTAACGGTGATGGCGGGCAAAACTGCGCCCCATAAATCGAGAAACACCGAGGAAATTGCCGTTGCCAAAACTGTTTTGGCAACAAAACCCATACCAAAACGGTAAAGCCCAAGGGCAAAAAGCGGCAGATTTAGCAAAAATGTCATAATTCCAATGGGAAGCCCAAACAGGAAATTCAGCGATGTGGCAATTCCCGTTATGCCGCCGGGGGAAATTTGAGCTGCGGATAAAACATTAGCAATGGCAAAAGAATAGATTGCAGAGCCAAGAACATAAAAAATCATATCCTTTAAAAACGCAATCACTTTTTTCTTCATAAAAACGCCTCCAACCTATAGTTTATCCGCAAAATCCTCCCAAATTAGAGAAAATAGTTCATTTTGGCGTTCTTTTTTATTTGACATATGTAAAAAGCCGAACAACACCTCAAGCCCTGTGGCAATGCGGTACTCCTGCACGCTCACGCTTTTGGGCGAGTTTTTAGTGTGAAAATTTCGGCCCCTTTTGAAAATTTCAATTTCCTCCTCGGTAAGGCAGGGTTCAATCACCCTGTAGCCCTGCACCTGTGCGGCAGCGCTTACAAACTTAACCGAAAGACTGTGCAAATCCTTTGAGGGGCGACTGATGGTGCTCAGCCGCTCCCGCACTAATAATTCGTAAACCGCGTCACCTACAAATGCAAGCGACGCGGGATTCAACTGTTTAGCATTCATATCGTTTTTCCTGTTCCTTACGGTACATAATCAAACTCAATGTCATAAACGCTAACGGTGTCGCCCTCTTTAACGCCCGCTTTAATAAGGGCGTCGATAATGCCGGAGGAGCGAAGCACACGCTCGAAATACTGAAGTGACTCATAGTCATCAGGGTCAATATCGTTCATAACATTAATAAGCCACGGTGCATCCTCAACCATAAACACACCGTCAACCACACGCACATTAAAGGTGCGCTTTTTGGTGTTCAATGTGTAATCGGCCTTGGGCGCGGGCTCGGCCTCGAAGCGCTTAATGGGCTCTAACTTTGAAAGCGCCTCGGCAACCTCCTTTATAAGGGCATCGGTGCCCTCGGCAATAGCCGCCATAATGGGGAAAAACTGATAGCCCTTGTTTTCAAAATATGCTCTGTATTCCTCAATTATTTCATCATCAACAAGGTCGCATTTGTTGGCAACAACAATTTGTGTTCTGTGGGATAGTTCCTCGCTGAACACAGCAAGCTCGCGGTTTATAATTTCAAAATCCTCTTTAGGGTCTCTGCCCTCACTGCCCGAAATATCAAGAACATGAAGCAGCATTCTGCAGCGCTCAACATGCCTTAAAAATTCGTGGCCAAGGCCAACGCCCTCACCTGCGCCCTCAATAAGACCGGGAATATCGGCCATAACAAAGGAACTACCCTCCCCAAGAGAAACAACGCCCAAAACAGGGGTAAGGGTTGTAAAATGATAGTTAGCTATTTTAGGTTTCGCCTGACTTACCACCGACACAAGTGTGGATTTTCCGACATTTGGAAAGCCAATAAGGCCAACATCGGCAAGGAGTTTTAATTCTAACTTAACATCAAGCTCCTCACCTGGGTTGCCGGGTTTCGAAAAACGAGGGATTTGGCGGGTTGCGGTGGCAAAATGCTGGTTGCCCCAACCGCCGTTGCCACCCTTGGCAATTATAACCGGCTCATCATCAGATAAATCGGCAATAATTCTGCCCGTTTCATAATCCTTAACAACGGTGCCGCGGGGAACCGAAATAACAAGGTCGGGAGCACTTTTGCCTGTGCACCTTGAGGTACCGCCGTTTTCACCGTTCTCGGCAACATATTTTCTTTTATAGCGAAAATCTGCCAAGGTGGAGAGATTATCATCAACCTTAAACACAATGTTGCCGCCTCTGCCGCCGTCGCCGCCGTCAGGGCCGCCTGCCGCTACATACTTTTCTCTATGAAAGGAAACGGCGCCGTTACCGCCGTTTCCAGCCTTGAGATGAATTCTTGCAACATCAACAAACATAAATTTTTTATCTCCGTTTTTGAGATTATTATTCCATTATTCTAACAAAATAAAATCCGAGTGAAATGTTATTTTCACTCGGAGTAACTTTTTACTGCTCTACAGCGTAAATGCTGACCTGCTTGCGGTCACGGCCTACGCGCTCAAATTTTACCTTACCGTCAATAAGTGCGAACAAGGTATCATCAGATCCACGGCCTACATTATTACCCGGATGGATATGTGTACCTCTCTGGCGAACGATGATGTTACCTGCCAGAACGAACTGACCGTCTGCACGTTTTACACCAAGGCGTTTTGCCTCACTGTCACGGCCGTTCTTGGTGGAACCCACACCCTTTTTATGAGCAAACAGTTGAATGTTTATCTTTAACATATTCTACACCTCCGAAATAACCTGAATGTTGCTTGGATATTCCTTTGCCAGCTCGCTTAAATGGAGCTGCAAACCTGCCAAAACGGTTTTTGTTTTTTCTGATGGATTTAAAACTTTAACCCACATTTGGGCTTCATCCACCTTTGCTTCAGCTTTATCTCCCACAATTTCTGTAATTGTGTTGGCCGCCATATAAGCCGCCGAGGAAACTGCCGAGCAAACAATGCGACCCTCTTCATCATTATAATCCTTTGAAGAATGGCCCGAAATTTCAAAACCTGTATATTTGGCAAAAAACTTAACTTTTGTCATAAACCTTAACCGATTTCGGTAATTTCTACCTTGGTGTAAGGTTGTCTGTGACCCATTTTACGAGCACAGCCTTTTTTGGGCTTGTAAGTGAAAACTGTGATTTTCTTGCCCTTACCGTTCTTAACAACGGTACCTTTTACGAAAGCATCCTTAACGAAAGGCTTGCCAACTTTTAAAGTTGTGTTCTTAACAGCAACAACTTTATCAAAGGTTACTTCTTCGCCTTCTGCTGCGTTTAATTTCTCAACGAAAATAACGTCGCCTTTTTCAACGCGGTACTGCTTTCCACCTGTTTCGATAATTGCGTACATCCTCTTGGTGCACCTACCTTAATTTTGATCTCGCTACTGTGAGGCGCGGCCCAAATTCGGGCACAACTTAAAAAGCCTCCAATACGCGGCTCTACAAGTTTATCACAAATGAAATGAAATGTCAAGCAAAATATTTAAGTAAAAAAGCAAAGGAGATAATGAAATTCATTATCCCCTTTTAACACTTAAATTACTAGTAATCCCATCTGACATCAACTTTTCTTCTGGGGAGTTTTTTGTCTTTGGCCAAAATCTTGTCAATTTCCTCAAAATATTTATCAACGCCATTAGGCATTAACTTACTGCCCCAATTATCATCGGGTTTTGAGCGCAATAGCCAGTGCTTTGCATACTCTTTTTTCCAGGTGTCGATTTCATTTCTATATTTTAAAGGATTTGTAAGTATTCTAATCAGTCGGCAGGTGTTTGTAAGCTCCTCAACCATCCATTCACTGCCCTCAAAGTTAAACTGAACGCCATGGAGTTCCTCGGCTATATATTTTGCATATTCCGCAACAACGGGAATTTCTTCAGGGGTACACTGCCAGTTAACATTCCAGGAAACCCAGGTGTGGTTAGGGATTCTTTCATCCTCCAAATGGTAGCATTTTCCAAGGCGGTAAATCCACTCGAAAAGACTGAAATTCTCAGCCGGGAAAATGTATTTATCGGTAAAATATTTTGCGTTTTCATAAACGGTTTTCTTGCCGCCTGTGCAGTATCTATCGGCGTGCCAACCATAAATTGCACCGACAACAAAGGGGCCAAAACAACAGGCGTGTGGCTGTGGATGGCCGCCATCGCCCCAATCGGTAAGCAAATAGCCCTCGCAACCATATTTAATTGCGTTTTTAGCGCAAATGCGAATGTTTTCAATCATATTAACGCTTCTAAGTCCAAAGCAGTTCCATGTTGAGGTGCCGGGTGCAACATAGGTGCGAAGTCCAAAATCACGAAGAAGCTTTAAATGCTTTTCATAGGGGTGGTCAAATTCATAGCCCCATTCGATAAAAATCATATCTTTGGGAAGCTCGGGGATAAGCTCGGGGTGGTGCATTGCAATGTCATCCCAGAACATAGGAGTTTTACCGTATTTCTCGGTGATAAGCTTGTGCAGTTTTAAAAGGTAATCCATATAAACTCGGCCAACGCCGTATTTCTCGCAGGCCTCCTTGGTTTGACCCTGACCCAAGTCAAAAGTTTCATCGCAACCGATGTTTATAAACTGGGAATCAAAGAACGGCAGGAGTGAGCCGAAAATTTTATCAACAAGCTCAACCGAGCCCTCATCCAGGGGATTCAAGGTGGTGCCGATGGTGCTGTCATCCTTAACGATTGCAAGATGAGAAAGTTTTTCCTTTTTCGTCCATTTTTCCATGTGGCCAAAGCTGTTTTGGTTGGGCACAAGCTCAATAAAGCGCTCAGCGCAATA
>JAFTPI010000136.1 GCA_017463345.1 Clostridia bacterium
CTTCGGCTGTATGAGCGTTGAGCATGAGGTTTCTATTATCTCGGCCGTTCAGGCAATGCTTAGTATGGACACCGAAAAATATAATGTTATTCCCGTTTATGTCACCAAAAACGGCGAAATGTTCACGGGGGATAACCTTTTGAAAATTGAAAACTACCGTGATATGTCCACCCTTTTAAAGGCGGCCGAGCCCGTTAACTTTTTAAGGCGTGGCGACAGGGTTTTAATGGTTAAAGAGGTAATGAGCGTTTTTGCTAAAAAAAGCGAAACGGTTATTGACGTTGCTTTTCCCGTTGTTCACGGCACCAACTGTGAGGACGGCACCATTCAGGGCTACCTTGAGTTTTTAGGCCTGCCCTATGTTGGCTGTAATGTGCTGGCCTCTGCCGTGGGAATGGACAAGGCGGTTTTTAAGGATGTTTTAAAACGCCACGGTCTACCCACCCTTGATTGTGTTACATTTTATTCCAGGGAATATGCTAAAAACGCCGAAAATATAAAGGCTGAAATTATTAGTAAAATAGGACTTCCCGCCATTGTTAAGCCCATAAATTTAGGCTCCAGCGTTGGAATTTCCAAGGCAAAAAATGAAGCAGAGTTTGTTGAGGCCATTGAGCTTGCTGCCTCCTTTGCCGATAGAATTCTGGTGGAGAAGGCCATTGAGAATTTAAGGGAAATCAACTGCTCGGTTTTAGGAAACGCAACCGACTGCAGAGCATCTGTTTGCGAAGAGCCCTTTATGAACGATGAAATTTTATCCTATGAGGATAAATATTTATCCTCAGGTAAATCAAAGGGAATGGCTTCACTTGGCAGAAAAATCCCTGCCGACCTTTCGGAAGAGCGTTCAAATGAAATTAGAAATCTTGCCTGTAAAATATTTAAGGCAATTGACGGAAACGGCGTTGTCCGCATTGACTTTATGATTGACAAGGACACCGACACCGTTTACGCCAATGAAATTAACACTATTCCAGGCTCTCTTGCTTTCTATCTTTGGGATGCAACGGGTTTAAAATACAAGGATTTGCTTGATGAAATGATTACCCTTGCCTTTAAAAGGGCAAGAGAAAAGGAAAATATTACCTTTACTATCGACACCAACATTTTAGCAGGAGTTTCTCTTGGTGGCAGTAAGGGTGCAAAGGGCGGAAAGCTTTAATGACAAAACTCCTTTTAAAACTGTTTGTTAAAAACTATAAAAACACAGATGACAAGGCGGTCAGAGAACGTTACGGCGTGCTGGGCGGCACCGTGGGCATTGTGTGCAACCTGCTGCTGTCGGTTGTAAAGATTATTTTAGGTGTCGTATCAAACAGTGTTTCGGTTATTGCCGATGCAATGAATAACTTATCCGACACCGCCTCCTCGGTTATCACCCTTATCGGCTTTAAGGCAGCAGGAAAGCCTGCCGATGAGGACCATCCCTTTGGTCACGGCAGAATTGAATATATGGCGGCCTTCATTGTTTCGGCCCTTATTCTCCTTGTGGGCTTTGAGCTGCTGAAAAGTTCGGTGGAAAAGATAATTTCTCCCGTGGTAGTTCAGGTAAACTACATAACCCTCATAATCCTGCTGCTGTCAAGCCTTACAAAGCTTTGGATGTACTTTTTCAACAAAAAGCTATCCCGTGCTGTGGATTCGGGTGTTCTTGCCGCCACCGCGCAGGACAGTTTAAACGATGCCCTTGTCACCTTTGCTATTCTTTTATCGGTTGGGGTTATGGTGGTTTTTGAAATTAACATTGACCCTTATGTCGGCCTTTTAATGTCGGGATTTATTTTGTACACAGGCTTTAAGGCGGCAAAGGAAACCATTGACCCACTCCTTGGAACACCCCCCGAAAAGGAGTTAATTGAGGAGCTTCACAAAACCATTTTAAGCTTTGAGGGCTTTATCGGTATTCACGATTTAATTGTTCACAACTACGGTCCCGGCAGAATTTTTGCCTCGGTTCACATTGAGGTGCCTGTGGATATTGACATTGTTCGGTGTCACGAGCAGGTGGACCTTTGCGAAAAGGTGGTTAATGAAAAGCTGGGCGTTGAGCTGGTTGTTCACATGGACCCCATTGTGACAAACGATGAAACGGTGAACAAAACAAAGGAGCAGTTAAGGGTTATTTTAACAGGGATTGACCAGCGACTTTCCTTCCACGATTTCAGAATGACCCCAAAGGGTGAAAACCGCACCAACCTTATTTTTGATATTGTTGTGCCCGTAAGCATAAAGCTTTCCGAGGAAGAGATAAGCGAAAAAGTAACCGAGGGTATGCGGAAAATTGACCCAACATTTTTCTTTGTTATAACCTTTGATAAGGACTATGCCACACCACATTGATGAGGTGACTTTAAATGGATGTATCGGTAGGCGATACCATAATTATGAAAAAACCGCACCCCTGCGGAGAGAATAAGTTTCTCGTTTTGCGAATTGGAATGGATTTCAGAATCCGTTGTCTTTTCTGTGGGCGAGAGGTTATGCTGCCAAGGGGAAAATGCGAAAAAAATATAAAGAAAATCATTAAAAACGGAGAGAACGACTAATGTTTGACAAATTAAAGGCTGTGGAAAACCGTTACGAGGAAATCGGCGAGTTACTCACCCGCCCCGAAATCGTTTCGGACAACGAGCAGTTTAAGAAACTTATGAAGGAACATAAGGAATTAACCCCCATTGTGGAAAAGTTCCGCGAATATTCCGCCGCAAAAGCCGCAGAGGCCGAGGCCAAGGAAATTTTAAACGAGAGCGGCCTTGATAAGGATTTTAAGGAACTTGCCGAGGAGGAATTAGAGGAAGCCCGCAAAACAATGGAAAGCGTTTCCGAGGAGCTTAAAGTTTTGCTTTTGCCCAAAGACCCCAACGATGACCGAAATGTTATTGTTGAAATCAGAGGCGGCGCCGGTGGCGAGGAAGCGGCCCTTTTTGCAGGCGCACTTTACAGAATGTACTCAATGTATGCCGAATCCCGCCGCTGGAAGGTTGAAATTGTGGGCGCAAACGAAACCGAGCTTGGCGGATTTAAGGAAATCAGCTTTATGATTGAGGGCGAGGGCGCCTATTCCCGCCTTAAATATGAAAGCGGCGTGCACCGCGTTCAGCGTGTGCCCGAAACCGAAACACAGGGTCGCATTCACACCTCCACTGTCACGGTTGCGGTGCTGCCCGAAGCCGAGGATGTGGAAATTGAAATTAACCCTGCCGATTTACAGATTGACACCTACCGTGCAGGGGGAGCCGGCGGCCAGCATGTTAACAAAACCGAATCGGCAATTAGAATTACCCATATCCCCACAGGTCTTATCGTTGAGTGTCAGGATGAAAGAAGCCAGCATAAAAACAAGGATAAGGCCATGAAGGTGCTTCGTTCCCGCCTTTATGAGCAGATGATGCGTGAGCAAAACGATGCCATTGCAGGAGAGCGAAAGGCTCAGGTTGGAACGGGCGACAGAAGCGAGAGAATCAGAACCTATAACTATCCCCAAGGCAGAGTTACCGACCACAGAATTGGTTTAACCCTTTATAAAATTGAGCAAATCTTAAACGGTGATTTGGAGGAGGTTATCGATTCCCTTATCACCTTCTACCGCGCAGAAATGCTGAAATCGGAAGAAAACTAAATGGAAACAAAACAGTTATTTTTAAACGAGGAGCAAAGGGAAGCTTCCTTAAAGATTGCCGCCGAAATTTTAAAAAACGGCGGCACGGTGGCTGTGCCCACCGAAACGGTTTATGGCCTTGCGGCAAGTGCACTGTCAGATAGTGCGGTTGCAAAAATTTTTACCGCCAAGGGCAGACCTCAGGACAATCCCCTGATTGTTCACATAAGCGATGTTAAAATGCTTTTTAAAGTGGCAAAGGAAATTCCCGAGGTGGTTTATCGCCTTGCCGAAAAATTTTGGCCTGGGCCGTTAACCCTTGTTTTGCCAAAGGGAGAAAATGTTTGTGAAAGCGTTTCGGCAGGGCTCCAAACAGTGGCGGTAAGGTGCCCCAAAAATGAAACCGCCCTTGCCCTCATAGAGATAAGCGGGCTGCCCTTAGCGGCGCCCTCGGCGAATTTGTCGGGCTCACCCTCGCCCACAAGAGCCGCCCATGTGGTTGATGACCTAAACGGCAAAATTGATGCCGTTTTAATGGGGGAGGACTGCGCCGTTGGTGTTGAATCCACCGTTGTAACCTTGGTTACAAATCCCCCAAGGCTGCTTCGCCCAGGCGCTGTGACAGCAGAGCAGCTAAGAGAATTTTTACCCGATTTGGTCATTGACCCCGCCGTTTTAAACGAGCTGGAGGAGGGACAAAAGGCGGCATCTCCCGGAATGAAATACAAGCACTATGCACCCAAAAAACAGGTCTTTTTGGTGGAAGGAGAGAGC
>JAFTPI010000137.1 GCA_017463345.1 Clostridia bacterium
ATCAAGGCGCACCATATTCCACATATGCTGCTCATTTTTCGAGGTTCCTGTTACAATCAGGCATTCAATTCCCAGTTTCCTGCAAAGATATTTCATAGTGCGTGCATAGCCCTCGCAAACCGTGTAGCCCCAAACAAGCGCGCCATAAACCGTGTAGAGCAAATCCTGGTCAATAGGCTCATTGTAATATGTCACCATATTGCAAAGCTTATCATGAAGGAGGGTAAGCATTTCCATTTTATCGTTTGTCTTACCCTTGATTTCCGCTACTATTTTAGAGGCAATCTCATCAATTTCCTTTTGCATTTCCTTTTTGTTGGCAAGGGGAACTATGTAACTGCCCTTAAATTCCTCATCTTTTAAAGAAAATGCAACCTTAACGCCAAGGCTGTCGCTTTTAACAACATATTCATAGGGCACCCAAAAAAGTTCGGGGTAATCATAGGTAAAGGCGCGGTAAGCAACCGCAATATCCTCATTGTAGGTTTCGGTGTTGCATTTGCCCAAATCAATCCAGCCATAAGCCATTCGGTTAACTGAGGAAAGGAGAATTTTATAAATTCGTTGCTGTTCCTTTGAAATTCTATCATAGCACCAGGTGTCGGTCTCGGTGGGCAGCACATCATTTGGCAGCTTTGAGCCGCTCACCGTATTTTCGGTGCCAACACTTGCGGGTGAGCTGACAATTGTTATGTTTTCGGAGGAGGAGCCCGATGAGGATGTGCCGCTTGACGATGAGAGAATGTCTGATGAGCTGTTTTGAGACACATCAGATGATGTGTCGGGTGAAGTTACATTTGGCATAGTACAGCCCGATAAAACCAGCAAAAGCACAAGCACTACTGCTATTATTCTTTTCATCTTTGCCCCTCCTTTTCTAGTTAATAATCTTAGTGTTTTTTGCCATTTCGGCAATTTTTTCATCCCATCCATAGCAATCAGGGAAGGAAAGCGTTGTATTACTGTTATTTATTATAAACATAAAATCATTGTTTGAAAAGCCCGAAATTGCAATTTTTTCGAATATGGCTGAAATTACCTCTCTTTTGGTAGCGAAATCCTCGCCTTGACCGACAAACGAGGCAATTTGTGCACCTGTAAGGCGCAGTGCTTCGCCGTTTTTTATAACCTCAATTCCACCAAGGCGGTCAACGAGACTGACAATAAGCAGATAGTTCGCCTTAACAGCCTCAAAATCACGATAGCCGTAAACAAGTGCGGCATTTTCATCACAATTTTCTGGCAAAATCGTCACCACAATTTCACATTGCTCAAAATCAAGGTAAACGATTTCTCCGCCACCCTCCTCCCACAAAAACATTACAGGTGTGTTTTGGGGCGGTGGCGGGAAATAGGGCTCACTGACCTGATTTTTCTCGGTTTGTGTGCTGCCTTCCTGCCACAAAACACCGAGAGATGTTAGGAAAAACGCCAACCCACACAAAACGGCAGTTAAGGTAAAGGCGCCTATTTGCCGCCATTTTGCACTGCTTTTGCCTTTCATTAAATCACCGCACTAAAAGAATTCTCACTTTATTATTGGCGCGGTGATTTATTTCTATTCCTTAGTTTTGCTTTTTCTTATTTTCAGTATGTGTGTTTAAAATAGTGCCTCTGACAATGCTGGCATCTCCAAATTTTTTCCTTATATTATAAACCTTTTTATCAATTTCCTCGGTTTTTTTAACTTCCTCCCACTCACCGAACATATCACACTGAGTGGCGGTTTCAAGGGGGACTAAATGGATAGCCCTAATTCCCACAGAGCGCAGAGGCAGGTGCCAAAAATAGTTTTTTTCAAAAATCTCCATTCCCCTTTTTGCAAGTGTCATTGCCACCGCCGTTGGGGTAGAAAAGCTGAAGCTGAATTCCTTAACCTCTAAGGTGTTTGTCCTTGTGTGCACAGCAATCCCGTTTGCCGCAAGATTATTATCCTTAAGGGTGCCTGCAATATCCTCAGCCAAATCTAAAAATACACGCCAAACCTCCTCAGGGGTTGTCACATCCTGAGGCAATGTAACGCTTCTGCCCACACTTTTGGGAACACCCTGAGCGTTATCAGATTGCACAGGAGAATCATCAAGTCCCATGGCGTAATTTTTAATTTCTCTGCCGTTTTTACCAAGCATTCTAACAAGGGTTCTTTCATCCGCCGCCGCTAAATCACCAATAGTGAAAATTCCGCAGCCTGCAAGGCGAGTGGCAGTTTGTTTGCCAACAAAAAGCAGGTCGGAAACGGGCATAGGCCACACAATATCCTTAAAATTTTCGCGGCTTATAACGGTAACGGCATCGGGCTTTTTATAATCGGAACCCAACTTTGCAAAAATCTTATTAAAACTGACCCCAACCGAAACGGTTATTCCAAGTTCAGTTTTGATTTCCTTTCTTATTCTTTGGGCAATGGTTTCGCCATCGCCAAAAAGAAGGCGACTGCCTGTAACATCAAGCCAGCATTCATCAATGCCGAAGGGCTCAATTAAATCGGTGTAACGCCTGTAAATGTTTCTCGCTTTTTCAGAATAAAGGTTATATTCCTTATAGTTAGGCTTTAAAATAACAAGGTCGGGGCATTTTGAAACCGCCTCGTGAATAGGCTCGGCAGTTTTTACACCGAATTTTTTTGCAATTTCGTTTTTAGCAAGAATAATCCCGTGGCGGTTTTCCTTGCTGCCGCCTACAGCCACGGGCAGGTTTTTAAGTGTTTCACAAGACAGCAGAGTGACCGATGCAAAAAAATTGTTTAGGTCACAGTGCAAAATAACTCTATCCATCGGCTCACCCTCCCTTTAATGCTATGTAATTATTATACCAAAATTTCAAAATGTTGTAAAGGCAGATACAAAAAAGCACGGTGCCGAATTCAGCGCCGTGCTTCGTTTATATTAAGTCATTGGTATCACCAAAAAATTTTATTATGAATTTTTTAGCTTATTAGTACATTGGTCTCACCAAATAAAATTTATTTTTGTCGGTTTAAAGCTTAACTCTTTTTTGGACTCACCCCTTAGACTTTTTCCATGGCTGAATAAACCGGTTCAGTTTCCTTGTTCATTGGTATCAGCCACCTTTCTGTTCCAAGAGTTTCTTTATATCCCTTCCTGTTGTCTTCATTATAAGGCATAATGCACCATTTGTCAAGCGAATGTTTAAAACTTTTGTGCAAAATGCTCAGGTTTTACGTTTTTTACAAAAAGAAACTTGGCCTTTTGTAGATTTTTTATAATTCATCAGGCAAATTTCGCCCAAATTCGGGAAATCGCCAAAATGATGATTATAACAGGCAAAACAAATTTAAGATAGCCGTAAAGTGCTTTCGGAAGTTTTATTCCCTTTCCCGTGTTAACCTCGTTTAGGAAATTATCAAATCCCCAGCCCTTTTTGGTAACACAGAAAAGTAGGAAAACAAGAGAGCCGATGGGCAAAAGCAGGTCACTGACAATAAAGTCCTCAAGATCAAGCACCACGCTTCCCTCGCCAAAGGGCTTAAAGCCCGCAAACAGGCTGTTACCAAGGGCGCAAGGCAGGGACAAAACAAACATTGAAACAATGTTTATAAGCGAGGATTTTTTTCTTGACCAGCCAAACATTTCCATTGTGCAGGCGATAATATTTTCGAAAACCGCAAGAATGGTAGAAAAGGCGGCAAAGGTCATAAAAAGGAAGAAAAGACTTCCCCAAAGTCTGCCAAGGGGCATATTGTTAAATATATTAGGCAGGGTTATAAAAATAAGCGAGGGACCTGCATCAACCTCAATGTTATAGGCAAAGGCAGCAGGAAAAATGATAAGACCTGAAACAAATGCCACAAAGGTGTCAAGCACACCGATGTTAACCGCCTCGCCAAGAAGTGAACGCTCTTTGCCAATGTAACTGCCAAAAATGGCCATTGCACCGCAACCAAGGCTTAATGTGAAAAATGCCTGGGTCATTGCGGCAGTTATAACGTTTCCGATTCCTATTTCCTTAACCCTTTGAAGGCTTGGTGTAAGATAAAATGCAAGGCCCTTTTCTCCGCCGTTTAAAAAAATGCTGTTAACAGCCAGAATAAGCATTATGGCAAGCAGGGCGAGCATCATAACCTTTGTTACTTTTTCAAGTCCCTTTTGAACACCTATAGAGCAAATAAGAAACCCCGAAACAACAATTATTGCCATAAATAAAATTTGCTCAAATGGGTTTGCCAGCATATTATCGAAGGCAGTGGCCACCTCATTTGCCGCCAAGCCCTCGAATTTACCCGCGGCGGTTGAAAAGAAATAGTTAAGCATCCAACCCGAAACACAGGTGTAAAACATCATTAAAATGTAATTTCCAATAAGGCAAAGGTATCCGTGAAGGTGCCATTTAGTGCCCTTTGGTTCAAGCGCTTGATACATTTTAACGGGACTTTTTTGCGAAGCGCGACCCACCGCAAATTCCATAACCATTATAGGAATTCCGAAAATGGCTAAAAACAAAAGATAAATGAGCACAAAAATTGCGCCGCCGTTTTGTCCCACCATCCAAGGGAATTTCCAAACATTTCCAATTCCTATAGCACAGCCTGCGCTAAGCAAAATAAAGCCCAAACGGCTGCCGAGCCTTTCTCTTTCCAAAAAAACACTTCCTCTTATATTGAGTGCTGTTACACTAAACTATTTGAGCCCCTTTTGGGGCTCAAATTTTTATTTTTTGTTTTTCTTTCCCTTAAATATTTTGCTCCTGAACAAAATAATATTCATAACAATAAAGAAAGCAATTAAAATTACCAATGTTAAAATGGGTTTAACGGGAGCAAGGGTTGCCAAAAGCATAATGGGGA
>JAFTPI010000054.1 GCA_017463345.1 Clostridia bacterium
CCTGTGGCATCAAGAATGTCATCAATAATCTGAAAAGCAAGGCCAAGGTTATAGGCAAACTTTTCGCCTGCCTGCACCTGCTTGTTATTACCGCCGCCGAGAATGGTGCCGATTTTAACGGCAGCACATATAAGCGCTCCCGTTTTACGGCGATACATTTCGGTTAAGGTTTCAAGCGAGTTTACATTGCCGTTACCTTGAAGGTCAATAACCTGACCGCCAATCATACCGTTAACACCTGCGCATTCGGCTAAAACCGAAAGGCTTTCGATAATGCGATATTCCGCAATTCCCTTTGTCTTAATAGCAAGGCCAAAGGCCTCGGTTAAAAGTGCGTCACCTGCAAGCAGCGCAATGTTTTCGGGGAATGCCTTGTGGCAAGAGGGCTTGCCACGGCGCATATCATCGTTATCCATGCAGGGTAAATCATCGTGAATAAGCGAATAGGTATGTATCATCTCAAGGGCTGCCGCAAAGTTAACGGCTCCATCGGAAATACCGCCGCACAGCTTATAAAACATAAGCATCATTGCGGGGCGAATTCTTTTGCCGCCGCCAAGGGTGCTGTAACGCATTGCCTCAATAACAGCCTTGTAGGAATCACTTGCGCCTACAAGATTTTTTTCAAGGCAGGCCTCCACCATATCGGAATATTCGTTAATAAATGATGTGCTCATTACTGCTCCTCCTTTGAGGTTAGCTGAAGCACCTTTTTCTTAGCTTCATCAAGCTTCTTAGTACAGGTGTCAGACAGTTCAATGCCCTGCTCAAAAAGCTTTATTGATTCCTCGAGTGAGCACTCACCCGATTCAATTTTATCAACAATTTCATTAAGCTGTGATAATGCGGTTTCAAAATCAAACTCTGCTGCCATTATCATTTTCCTCCTTTGAAATTACACTGCAATTGATTTTACCCTTATTAAGGGTGATTTTTATTTCATCGCCCACCGAAAGCTCAGTGGCACTTGTAATAACGCTGTTTTTCTTTTCAACAACGCTGTAGCCGCGGGAAAGCACCTTTAAGGGACTTAAAGAATCAAGCTTTAGGATTTTCTCCCGAAGCTCGGTTTCGTTCTTTAAAAGCAGGCTGTTAATACCCTCCTTAAAGCGCTGTACCGATTCAAGCTGAAGCTGTTCCCTTTTATTTATTATTACACCGTTTGTATCCTTAAAAACGGCGCTTTCTTTTACAGCATTTAATTTGTTTTCCAAAACCTGCATTTTTGTTTTAAGAAGCGAGCACAGCAAATGCTTTTTAAATTTGAGCTCCTTTAAAAGCTCTTCCATATTAGGCACCGCAAGCTCTGCCGCAACCGACGGCGTTGCCGCACGAACATCGGCAACCAAATCACAAATGGAATAATCGCTCTCGTGCCCCACCGCCGAAATAACCGGCACGGGACTTTGGGCAATGGTTCTGGCCAAGGCTTCATCGTTAAAAGCCCAAAGGTCATAGGATGAGCCACCGCCGCGGCCAATGATTATAACATCAACATTTTCTCTTTCATAAATTTTTCTAAGGGCATTCACCATATCCTGGGAGGCACCCGCCCCCTGAACATTAACGGGGTAACAAATGGGAGTGCAAATGGGATATCGCCTATTTAAAACACTTGTTATGTCGTGAATAGCGGCACCGCTTGAGGAGGTTACAACACCCACACGCTTTGGGAATTTCGGAAGGGCTCTTTTGCGCTTTTCATCAAAAAGCCCATCCTTTAAAAGGGCAGCCTTAATGCGCTCAAAATCGGCAGCCAGCTCGCCCTCGCCAAAGGGAAGCATATTTTCGGCATAAAACTGATACTGCCCATCCTTTTCATAAAGCGAAACCCTGCCAAAGCAAATAACCTTTTGACCGTTTTGGGGTGTGAATTTTAGCCTTAATGCGCTGCTTCTAAACATTACGCTGCGAATGGCTGCCGCATCATCCTTAAGGGCGAAATAAAGATGCCCGCTTGCAAAATGATTTTGAAAGTTTGCGATTTCACCGCAAACGCAAACGGAGCTGAGCTTTGGATTTGCATCCAATAGCGATTTGACATACATATTCAGTTGTCTTACCGTTATTGCTGCCTGCACAAAACTCACCTTATTTTACAATATTTCCCAGCACTCCGTTAACAAAGGACGCATCCTCTGCCACCGAAAACTTTTTAGAAAGCTCAACCGCTTCATTTATTGAAACCGATTCGGGCACACTTTCAATAAACTTGATTTCATAAACCGCCAAGCGGAGAATGGCAAGAGCAACCTTTGAAATTCTTTCAATTTTCCAGTTTTTAAGATGACCCGAAATTTCTCCATCAAGCTCATCACACTTTTCGCAAACGCCAAGGAAAACCTCTTTTGAATAATCATCGATTTCAATTTCGCGAATCTCTTTTGCATATTCTAAAATTTCTTCGGGAGAATCGTTTCGAAACATTTTTTCAAAAACCAAAACAAATGCCTGTTCTCTTGCTTCTTTTCTTGTCATAAACAAAACCGCTTTCATAAATATTCATAATTATTCATTTTATATTCTACTACATTGGCTACAAATTTTCAAGAAATATTATAAGATTATATAATAATACTTGTAAAAAAAATAAAATATTGCTATAATGAGAGTGAAAAACGACCAAGGTGTCGAAATTTGCTGTATAAAAGGAGCAAAAAAATGGCTATCGGTTTTAGAAAAAGTCTTTTCGGCTTTAACACAAACGATGTTATAAATTACATCGATAAAATGCACACCGCCTTTCAGGATAAGCAAACAACCCTTAATAATGAGCTTGAAAAATTAAACGGTGAGCTTTCCCTCTCTAAGGAAAATTATGATTCCCTTTTAAAAGAAAAGGATGAAATCGCCGCACGACTTAACGAATTTGAGGAAAAATATGCCGAAATTCAGCGCCTTAGCGAGGTTATCGGAAAACTCTATCTTGTGGCTCAGGCCAACGCCAAGGCAATCATTGAAAGAACAAGCGAAAATTCCCGCATTACAAATGAGGAAATTTCAAAAAATCTCATTGCCATTGATGAGGCTCAGTCCTCCCTTTCCTCCCTTAAAGAACAGCTTAACAAAACCTCTGATGGTTTTATGAGCGAAATTGATTCCCTGCTCAGTTCTTTAAAGGATGTTAAGAATCAGGTTGAGGAAAATATTTCTGCGGCAAAAAAGAGCGAGGAAGAATTTGAAGCCGTTTTCGAAAGTCTAACCGAAAAATGATAACACACAAAATAAATGTCCCTGAACTGTCCAAAAGCATAAAAAACCTTAAAATCGGTGACAGGGTTTTGCTTTCGGGCACCGTTTACACCGCCCGTGATGCGGCGCATAAAAGAATTTTCGCCATGCTGGAAAGCGGCGAAAAATTGCCTTTTGAAATTAAAAATGCCGCGATTTATTATGCAGGGCCAACCCCGACACCCGATAATCTTGCGATTGGCAGCTGTGGTCCGACAACCTCTTCAAGAATGGACCCCTACACAACAAAACTTCTCGACTTAGGTCTTAAATGCATTATTGGCAAAGGTAACCGAAGTGATGAAGTTTGTCAGTCCTTAAAACGAAACGGCGCGGTTTATCTTTGCGCTATCGGCGGCTGTGGCGCACTTTATGCCACCTGCATAAAATCTTCAAGGGTAATCGCCTTTGATGACCTTGGCTGTGAATCGGTAAAGGAGCTTGTTTTAGAAGATTTTCCCCTCATTGTGGGCGTTGATTCAAACGGAGATAGCCTTTTCAACAAAAAATTAAAGTGAGTGTTCGGCTGAACACTCACTTTTTTTATTTAACATCTTCCTTTAGATCGGGAATGACATCAAGCTTTTCAGGATTTTTAAGATAATCCTTAATCATTTTCATAACCGAAGCATAGTAATGACCATCACAAATGCGGTCATCGGTGTTAACGGTGTAGTCGATAAACTTTCTTTCCTCAACGCTTCCGTCCTTATTAAGCACAACTGCACTGCGCTTCGCACCATAAGAACAAAACATTGGCACATTTCCAAACTCATAAAGATGGTGGAAAATGGGAGGAATACCAAGAGAGCCCATTGAGGTTAAAAACAGCGAGCAATGAAACGGACTCAGCTTAATAAGGCTTTTAGGCAGCAAATCAAAATAATCCATCAGATTAAGAATGAACATAACAAATTTTAAAAGCAGTCCCGGAATAAATCTGAAAAACCGTGCCGCCGAATCGAAGGCGCTGTTATCACCTTCACCGCGGTTTTCCTCCACCGCCTGCTTTGTTTTTAAATAGATTCCCTCAACCGTATCATCGGGTTGAAAAAAGACCTTAATAACGGTCTCAGGTGAATCAAGGCGCAGCTCCTTCTTTATAACAAAAGCAACCGAAATTTCATTTCTTGCATAAATTCTTTGTCCTGAAACAAAACGGTTAACACCAGGGCGCTGTGCCACAGTGCGAACATAGGCCGCAATTATAACATCCAAAATACCGAAGCCTTTTAGCCCCTCTTGGCGCTTTTTATGTATATATTTTTCAAGATTTTCAATGTCAATTGAATCTGAAATCATATTAGAAGAGCCCGAACGGGTTTTCATAATATAAGGCGCAACCGCCATCATAGGGTCAATGCTGCGAAGCCTTCTTCCCTCTTTGCGGTCACCAAAACGCTTTTTAGCCATAGCTAACTCCCCTCAGTAATCTAATGAATATTATACAGCAAACTTCTCCTTTATTCAAGACAAAATTCGACAAACTCAATATATAGAAAAAGGACAAGGCAAACTGCCTTGTCCTTAAAATCACAACAAAATAAACAGCGTTGCCACGGCAAGCAGTGCCACGGCGCAAAGCGAGAAAATTATAATCCGCTTTTTTTGCCTTCTTTTTTGCTCTAAAATTTCCCTGAGTCCTTTTGTTTTAAGAGAATCCCCTGATAAATTTGAAACCAACTCACTTGCCGCTTTTTTAACCTTAGCGGAATTCGGCGCCCCTGCCTTTGGGGACACATAAAGAATAATTTTTTCAAAAAATTCATTTTCGGTATTATTAATTTCAATGATTTTTTTGTTAACTCCCTTAACCATAAAAACACAGCCTTTCAGTTTTCTCTCAAAACTATTATTGCTATTTTTTTACAGTTATATTCAGTTTCCTATGGAGAAAGTTATCCACAAAAGGCTTTTTTAAGTTTACATAAAAATGTGGATAACTCGGTGGGTAAGTTGAACAACTTGGCTTATTTAAGCCATTTTTTTATCCACAAAAGGGATTTTTGTCGTTTTATGTAACCCTATGTTATAAAATTATCACTCTATTTTTGTGCCGATTAAAAATGAGACTGTGCGCTCAACCGAATCCTTGGAATTACCCCAATCGGCATTTTCTCCTGCGTTTCGGTAATCGTACATTGAGCAATATTTTTTAACATCCTTATGCAGCTCGGCAGAATAATTTTGAGTTATTCGGGTGAGGTTTTTAATAAACTCGCCACACTGGGAATGCATCTTTTTCTTATCTGCACCAGCCATTAAAAGCTCAAAATGAGGCATACAAAACATTTCCTGAGAGTTAAACATTTCCCTAAAATCCTTTTCGTTTTCATAGGTTTTATAAAGGGTTTCAATCATTCTCGACATTCCCCACTCAATTTTATCGCAAATAAAGCAGGACTCGGTAACAGTTTTTGCCCTTTCACCCTTTGATTTATTGCTTCTGAAAACTTTATCGGATAAAATGTCGGCATTAATTCCATCAAGGTGCGATTCCAGCATTAAAGCAAGCTGGAGCCTGCCCCTTTTGCCCAGCATTTGGCGGTAATGCTTTTCGCAAAAGCCTGTTTTATTGGTCACCTGACGAACATCGGGCTCCATCATTGCGGCGCCCATAATGTAGGATACAATGTGCTCCTCTACCGTTTTGTACATTCGGCAAATAGGGCAACCGTCGTTTTCTTCAAAGACCTCACTTATGGGAATAGTGCAAATATCATCTCTCATAAATAAAACACCTCCTTGTAAGTATAACATAAAAATGATATAATGTAAAAGGGTGAAATTCAATGCTAAAATTTGTTGCGAAAAATAACAATTTACATATTTCGGGTGTTACCAACTTTTCGCTTTCCGAAACCCTTGACTGCGGTCAGGCATTTCGATGGAAAGAAAAGGAAAAAGGTGTTTGGTGCGGTGTTGCAAGGGATAAATATTTAGAACTTGAACTGAATGATGACACCCTCATTCTTTATAACACTTCCCTGCTTGATTACAAAGCCTTTTGGGAAAATTATTTCGACCTTAAAACCGATTACGGTCAGATAATTTCCAAAATATCCAATAATCCCATTTTAAAGGAAGCGGCTAAGCTTGGTACCGGCATTCGCATTTTAAGGCAGGATTCATGGGAGGCACTGTGTAGCTTTATATTTTCCCAAAACAACAATATAGAGCGAATTAAGGGCATAATAGAGCGCCTTTGCGAAAACTTTGGCGAAAACCTTGGAAATGGTTTTTACTCCTTCCCCACCGCCCAAAAAATCGCTTCACTGACAGTGGAAGATTTAGAGGTGCTTCGCAGCGGTTTTAGGGCAAAATATGCCATTGATGCGGCGAAAAAGATTGTATCAGGCGAAATTGATTTGGAAAAAATCGCAAAAATGCCTATTGATGAGGCAAGAAACGAGCTTGTTAAAATTTATGGCGTTGGCGAAAAGGTTGCCGATTGCACCCTGCTTTTCGGAATGTATCGCATTGATGCCTTTCCCCGTGATGTGTGGATAAAAAGAGCAATGGAAAAGCTGTTTCCCGAAGGACTGCCAAAGGAAACGGAAGGCTGTGAAGGAATTGTTCAGCAATATCTCTTTTATTATGCAAGATATAAAAAACTTTTATAAAAAAATAGCAGTCGCAAGACTGCTATTTTTCTATTAGTAATGAATCATCGTTTGTTAGGGCAGCAACCTTATATTTCCCCTCGGCTTTGAGGGCCTCAAAATGCGCCTGTCGTTCATTTGTAAAATGGCACACAAGAATCCCGTCAAAAAGGTTTAATCCGCTAAAATCGGTAATTTGGGCAGTATTTTGGTCATATTTTAAAACGTGTTCTAAATTGGCACTTACAATATGGGCTCCCGCGCTGCCGCCGACATAAATTACACCGTTTTTTATATAATCTATCATTGCCGTTTGGAAGCCGTGTTTCCTTATTCGGTGCAAAACCGAAAATGTGTTGCCGCCGCTTAAATAAAGCATATCAATATCTAAATTTTTGAAGCTGTCGGCATCGTAATAATTAAGCACCGTTATGTTTTCCCTTTTAAAGCCGTAGGACACAAGGCGGTCATAAAACTTATTGCTTAAAATTTCTTTTTTTGATGCGCAATCATCGGGCATAAACAAAACCTTAATTTCATTGAGAGGTTTTGGAATATTATTAAGGATGAACTTTTTTGATTTTTCGTTTTTAAAATCACAGGAAGAAAGTATAAGTTTCATAACACACTCCAAAATGTTCTAAATTGATTTTATCACAATAAGAATATTATGGCAAGAAAAAAGGTCTAAGGTTTGCACCTTAGACCTTTTGTATTACTGTAAATCAGCAATTAGTTGATAGCGGTAACAACGCCGGAACCAACAGTACGGCCGCCTTCACGGATAGCGAAGCGGAGACCCTCTTCAATAGCGATAGGAGTGATAAGCTCAACATCCATCTCAACGTTATCGCCAGGCATGCACATCTCGGTGCCTGCAGGAAGGGTGATAACACCAGTAACGTCAGTAGTTCTGAAATAGAACTGAGGACGATAGTTGTTGAAGAAAGGAGTATGACGGCCACCCTCGTCCTTGTTCAGAACATAAACCTGACCATGGAACTTGGTGTGGGGGTTGATAGAACCGGGCTTACAAAGAACCTGACCACGCTCGATTTCAGTTCTCTGGATACCACGGAGAAGAGCACCGATATTGTCGCCAGCCTCTGCATAGTCGAGGATCTTACGGAACATTTCGATACCTGTAACAACGGTCTTCTTTCTCTCATCGGTAAGACCAATGATTTCAACTTCTTCAGAAGTTCTGAGCTGACCACGCTCAACACGACCGGTAGCAACAGTACCACGGCCGGTGATGGTGAATACGTCTTCAACAGGCATGATGAAAGGAAGGTCAGCCTTACGGTCAGGAGTAGGAATATAGCTGTCAACTGCATCCATAAGCTCAGCGATAGGAGCATAAGCAGGATCAGATGCATCGTTGGGAGCTTCAAGAGCCTTAAGAGCAGAACCCTTGATGATAGGAGTATCATCGCCGGGGAACTCATAGGTGTCAAGAGTCTCACGGATTTCCATTTCAACGAGTTCGAGAAGCTCTTCATCGTCAACCTGGTCAACCTTGTTCATGAATACTACGATGTAAGGAACGCCTACCTGACGAGCAAGGAGAAGGTGTTCTTTAGTCTGAGCCATAGGGCCATCGGTAGAAGCGATAACAAGGATAGCGCCGTCCATCTGAGCAGCACCGGTGATCATGTTCTTAACATAGTCAGCGTGTCCGGGGCAGTCAACGTGTGCATAGTGACGAGCATCGGTCTCGTATTCAACGTGAGCGGTGTTAATTGTGATACCACGCTCTCTCTCTTCGGGAGCCTTATCGATGTTTGCATAGTCCTCGAATTGAGCTTGACCTTTCAAAGAAAGATACTTGGTGATTGCAGCAGTAAGAGTGGTTTTACCATGGTCAACGTGGCCAATGGTACCAATGTTTACGTGGGGCTTAGTGCGTTCAAATTTTGCCTTTGCCATTTGGATTTCCTCCTTAGAATTTTGAAGTTTTAACTTACATTAGTCATTTTATCAAAAAGTCTTTGAAAATTCAAGACCTTTTTGCAAAAAGTTATTAGTTCTTTGCTCTTGCAGTGATAATTTTCTCAGAAATGCTCTTGGGCACTTCTTTATAGCCGTCGGGTTCCATTACGTACTGGCCACGGCCCTGTGTCTTAGAACGAAGGTCGGTTGCATAACCAAACATATCGCCGAGAGGCACTCTAGCATTGATTTGCTTAACGCCTGCTCTGTCTTCAAAGCCTTGAATTTCGCCACGGCGAGAGTTAAGGTCGCCGATAACGTCGCCCATATACTCTTCAGGAACAAGAACTGTTACCTTCATAATAGGTTCAAGAAGCACGGGGTCACCCTTGCGGCAAGCACTCTTGAATGCCATAGAACCGGCAATCTTAAATGCCATTTCGGAAGAGTCAACTTCGTGGTAAGAACCATCATAAAGTGTTACCTTAACGTCAACAACGTTGTAGCCTGCGAGAACACCGGAAAGCATTGCGCCACGGATACCTGCGTCAACAGCGGGGATGTATTCATTAGGAATAGCACCACCAACAATAGCGTTGGTAAACTCGTAACCTTTACCGGTTTCATTGGGTTCAACCTTAATCTTAACGTGACCGTATTGACCTTTACCACCGGACTGACGAGCGTATTTCTCATCAACATCTGCAGCCTGGCGAATGGTTTCTTTGTAGGCAACCTGAGGTGCGCCTACATTAGCTTCAACCTTAAATTCGCGAAGAAGTCTATCAACGATAATTTCAAGGTGAAGCTCACCCATACCGGCGATAATGGTTTGTCCGGTTTCTTCATCAGTGTATGCCTTGAATGTAGGATCCTCTTCGGCCAACTTTGCAAGAGCGATACCCATTTTTTCCTGACCTGCTTTGGTCTTGGGCTCAATAGCAACACGAATAACGGGCTCGGGGAAGTTCATTGATTCAAGAATTACAGGGTGTTTCTCATCGCACAAAGTATCACCGGTGGTGGTGTTTTTGAGACCTACGGCTGCGGCGATATCACCGGCGTAGCAGGTTTCAATATCTTCACGGTGGTTAGCGTGCATTTGAAGAATACGGCCCATACGTTCTTTATTGTCTTTAACCGAGTTAAATACGGTAGAACCTGCATCAACGGTACCGGAATAAACACGGAAGAAGCAAATTTTACCAACATAGGGGTCGGTAGCAATCTTAAATGCAAGGGCGGAGAAAGGCTCGCTGTCAGAAGAATGACGAACCTCTTCCTCTTCAGTATCAGGATTAACACCCTTGATAGCCTCAACATCGGTAGGAGCGGGCATATAATCAACGATGTTATCAAGAAGGGGCTGTACGCCCTTATTGCGATAAGAAGTACCGCAGCAGATGGGAACCATCTTGCTTTCGATTGTTGCTTTTCTGATGATGCGCTTCATATCCTCAACGGAAGGCTCGGTGCCATCCTCAAGGTAAGCCATCATCAATTCATCATCCTGTTCAACGATTTGTTCAATCATTTCAGAACGATATTTTGCAGCAAGTTCCTTCATTTCTTCAGGGATTTCTTCCACGCGAACATCCATACCCTTATCGTCATAATAAACGATAGCGTTGTTGTTTACGAGGTCAACGATTCCCTTAAAGGTATCTTCAGCGCCGATAGGAAGCTGAATGGGAACAGCGTTACATTGGAAACGGTCCTTAACCATTTTAAGAACATTGTAAAAGTCAGCGCCCATAATGTCCATTTTGTTTACATAGATCATACGGGGAACTTTATATTCATCAGCCTGACGCCAAACGGTTTCAGACTGGGGCTCAACACCGCCCTTTGCGCAAAGAACGGTAACAGAACCGTCAAGCACGCGGAGAGAACGCTGAACTTCAACGGTGAAGTCAACGTGTCCGGGGGTGTCGATAATATTGATACGATGGTCCTTCCAGAAACAGGTGGTTGCAGCAGAGGTAATTGTGATACCTCTCTCTTGTTCCTGCTCCATCCAGTCCATTACAGCATTACCTTCGTGTGTTTCACCGATTTTATGAGTAATACCTGTATAGAAAAGAATACGTTCGGTAGTTGTAGTTTTACCGGCGTCGATGTGAGCCATAATACCAATATTTCTTGTTTTTTCAAGTGATACCTTTCTTGGCATAATAACCTCCAAAATATTAGTAAAATACTACCATCTGTAATGAGCAAACGCTTTGTTTGCTTCTGCCATCTTATGAACGTCGTCACGCTTCTTAGCAGCGCCGCCTACTCCGTTGATTGCATCAAGGATTTCGCCGGCAAGACGCTCTTTCATTGTCTTTTCAGAACGATTACGGCTATAGGTAGAAATCCAACGCAAACCTAAGGTCTGCTTACGCTCGGGGCGTACCTCGAAAGGAACCTGATAGGTTGCACCGCCCTTACGAACGGACTTAACTTCGAGTTGGGGCATAACATTTTCCATAGCCTGTTCAAAAACCTCTAAGGGTTCTTTTCCTGTTTTTTCAGCGATGATGTCGAATGCGCCATAAACAATCTTCTGAGCAACACCCTTCTTACCATCAAGCATAATGTTGTTGATGAGACGGGTTACTAACTTTGAATTGTAAAGCGGATCGGGTAATACATCGCGTTTAGCGATAAAGCCTCTTCTTGGCACTTCGCTTCCCTCCTTCACATTTATGATATCATAGGTACTCGAGTGACAAAATTCTCGTGGCACCAAGCAGAGAGTTTACCATACATATATAATAAACCTGCTTGATTAGTTTTAGCAGAGATTTCGTCGTTTTTAATTTTGCTGCCTTAAATTACTTAGCAGCGCCTGCCTTAGGACGTTTTGCGCCGTATTTAGAACGGGACTGCATACGTTTTGCAACACCCTGTGTATCCAAGGTACCGCGAATAATGTGGTAACGCACACCAGGAAGGTCCTTAACACGTCCGCCACGGATAAGCACTACGCTGTGTTCCTGGAGATTGTGACCAATACCGGGAATGTAAGCAGAAACTTCAATACCGTTAGAAAGACGTACTCTAGCGATTTTACGAAGTGCAGAGTTAGGCTTCTTAGGTGTAGCAGTTTTAACGGCAGTACAAACACCGCGCTTCTGCGGAGACTCAACATCGGTTGCCTGACGCTTCATGGAGTTATAACCCTTTAAAAGTGCAGGAGCCTTTGCCTTCTTCTCTACCGTTTCACGTCCACTACGAACTAACTGGTTAAAGGTTGGCATATTACACCTCCTATAAAAAAATGTATACGACGCAGACAGGGTCTCCCCTGCCTGCGTAATATAAAATTTTGTGGGAGAAAACTAACGCATTTTCTCACAATTTAACAGTTTATCATAAACCTTTTGCTTTGTCAACTACAATTTTTAGCCGATTGCGTTGGTGAACACTGTTCCCTCTTCAAAATCGGGAGCGGCATCATCAGGATTGATTTCATTGACCTTCATACCTGTACCTGCGGGCACAAGTTTACCAATGATAACATTTTCCTTAAGACCAAAGAGCGGGTCAACCTTGCCCTTGATTGCAGCTTCGGTGAGAACACGAGTGGTCTCCTGGAAGGAAGCGGCAGAAAGGAAGGACTTGGTTGCAAGAGATGCCTTTGTGATACCGAGAAGTGTTGCTTCATACTGTGCAGGTTTAAGATTTTCCTCGCCTGCCTGAATTCTAGCGTATATTTCAGCATTTGCAGCATAAACCTCGCCTGAATCGTACTTAACATTCTGAAGAAGTGTGGTTGAACCGGGGTCGGTAACGCGAAGCTTCTTCATCATCTGACGGATAATGATTTCAATGTGCTTATCATTGATATCAACACCCTGTGTACGGTAAGCATTTTGGATTTCGGCAATGATATAGTCTTCAACAGCACCAGGGCCCATTGCATCAAGAATATCCTGAGGATATTTTGCACCGGGCAGGAGTAAATCACCTGTCTTAACCTGGTCGCCATCCTTAACGAGAGGACGGATTCCGTAAGGAATAACAACCTTTTCTTCAACGGCCTCGCCGTTTTTAATGCCGTTGATTACAATTACGTTGCTCTTTTTCTCCTCAACTATACGCACGGTACCATCAATTTTGCTGATAAGACCGCAACGTTTGGGACGACGGGCTTCAAAGAGCTCTTCAACACGGGGCAGACCCTGTGTGATATCTTCGGTAGATGCGATACCACCGGTATGGAAGGTACGCATGGTAAGCTGTGTACCGGGTTCACCGATGGACTGTGCAGCAACGATACCAACAGCTTCTCCGACTGTAACGGGCTTACCTGTTGCAAGGTTGGAGCCGTAGCACTTCTTACAAACACCGTTTTCAGAGTGGCAGGTAAGAATTGAACGAATCTTAACCTCGGTTGCTCCTGCATTAACGATTGCCTTAGCATCGTCCTCGGTCATCATCTTATCCTTTGAAACAAGGATTTCACCGGTTGCTTCATCAACAAAGTCCTCAAAGAGATATCTACCAACGAGGCGTTCCTCTAAGGTCTCAAGAACATGGTTACCGTCCTTAATGTCGGAAACAACAAGGAATTCGTCGGTGCCGCAGTCGTCATCACGAATGATAACATCCTGAGCAACGTCAACAAGACGACGGGTAAGGTAACCCGAGTCAGCGGTACGAAGAGCGGTATCGGCAAGACCCTTACGAGCACCACGAGAGGAAATAAAGTATTCAAGAACATTAAGACCCTCACGGTAGTTAGCACGAATGGGAACCTCGATAACCTTACCTGCAGTGTTGGCGATAAGTCCGCGCATACCTGCAAGCTGACGAATCTGGCTCATGGAACCACGAGCACCGGAATCAGCCATCATAAAGATGGGGTTGAACTCATCAAGGTTGCCCTTAAGTGCATCGGCAACATCTTCGGTTGCCTTGTTCCAAATCTTGATTACATGCTGGCTACGCTCCTCATCACTGATAAGACCGCGCTTATAGTTGCGGTTAACACGCTCAATTTGTGTTTCGGCATCGGCAAGAATTTCTGCCTTTGCAGGAGGAATAACAGCATCTATAACGGCAACGGTGATAGCGCCCTTGGTGGAATACTTAAAGCCAGTTTCCTTAATCTTATCAAGAACAATGGCGGTTTCGCTTGTGCCGTGGCAGGCAATACATTTGTCAATGATTTTTCCAAGCTGCTTTTTGCCAACCTTATTCTGAATAATGTCATCGTTGGACTCAATAACATTCTTGGAGGGGTCCTTAACCTTGAAACTCCACTCAAGGTTGTAAACCTCATCAGCATTGCTGCGGTTAACGAAGCCTAAATCCTGAGGAATGGATTGGTTAAAGATGATAAGACCAACTGTACACCAAACAAGCTTAGAGCCGTTTTCGTTTGACATTTTAACGCGGATAGGAGCATGAAGTCCTACAACGCCGTTATTGTAAGCCATTAAGGCTTCATTGGTATCACGGAACACCTTGTTTGCACCCGGCTCCTCTGCCTTAACGAGTGTTAAATAGTAGGAACCGAGAACCATATCCTGTGTAGGAACGGTAACGGGCTTACCGTCAGAAGGCTTAAGCAGGTTGTTTGCAGCCAGCATAAGGAAGCGGGCCTCAGCCTGGGCCTCAGCGGAAAGGGGTACGTGAACAGCCATCTGGTCACCGTCAAAGTCGGCGTTGTATGCGGTACATACAAGGGGATGGAGTTTCAGTGCCTTACCCTCAACAAGAACGGGCTCAAATGCCTGAATACCAAGTCTATGCAGTGTGGGAGCACGGTTTAAGAGAACGGGATGTTCCTTAATAACGGTTTCAAGCGCATCCCAAATTTCGGCGCCTGCGCGCTCAACCATTTTGCGTGCGGATTTAATGTTTACAACCTTTTTCTCTTCAACAAGGCGCTTCATAACGAAGGGCTTGAAGAGTTCAAGTGCCATTTCCTTAGGCAGACCGCACTGATACATTTTAAGTTCAGGACCAACAACGATAACCGAACGACCGGAGTAGTCAACACGCTTACCGAGAAGGTTCTGACGGAAACGACCCTGCTTACCCTTTAACATATCGGAAAGTGATTTTAAGGGACGGTTGTTGGGGCCTGTAACAGGCTTGCCGCGGCGACCGTTATCAATAAGAGCGTCAACTGCTTCCTGAAGCATTCTCTTTTCGTTTCTAACAATGATGTCAGGTGCGCCCAGTTCAAGAAGTCTCTTTAAGCGGTTGTTTCTGTTGATAACACGACGGTAGAGGTCGTTAAGGTCGGAAGTAGCAAATCTACCACCGTCGAGCTGAACCATAGGACGAAGGTCGGGCGGAATTACGGGAATTACATCCAGAACCATCCATTCGGGGCGGTTGCCTGAAGCACGGAATGCTTCAAGAACTTCAAGGCGCTTAATAATGCGAACACGCTTTTGACCTGTGGCGCTTTCAAGCTCCTCGCGAAGCTCGGTGCAGGTTTTGTCAAGGTCAATTTCAGAAAGAAGCTTCTTGATTGCCTCGGCACCCATACCTGCCTCAAAATCGTCCTCATACTTTTCACGCATATCGCGGTACTGCTTTTCATTTAAAAGCTGCTTCTTTTCAAGAGGTGTGCTACCGGGGTCGGTAACGATATACTGTGAGAAATAAAGAACCTGCTCAAGGGTTTTAGAGGTAACATCCAAAGCCAAGCCCATTCTTGAGGGGTTAGTTTTAAAGTACCAAATGTGAGAAACAGGAGCAGCAAGTTCAATTGTACCCATTCTCTCACGGCGAACCTTTGCACGGGTGATTTCAACGCCGCAGCGTTCGCAAACCTTACCCTTATAACGAATACGTTTATATTTTCCGCAATGGCACTCCCAGTCCTTTGTGGGGCCAAAGATGCGCTCGCAGTAAAGACCGTTTTGCTCGGGCTTTAAGGTGCGGTAGTTAATTGTTTCGGGCTTTGTAACCTCGCCGTATGACCAACTTCTGATTTGCTCGGGAGATGCCAGGCCTATTTTAATTGATTCAAATTCAATACCTTCCATTTGCCTTACCTCCATTACATTTCATCGTTATCGGAATAATCTTCCGAAATTGCTTCGCCGTTTTCATCCTCAAGGCCAAAGCCTTCAAGGGTATCGGCAACATTGTCTTCTTCAAATATGGGCTCGTCTGTTACAACGGGCAATCCGATGTCGTCATCGTCTTCAAAGGTTTGCTTTAAGTCGATTTCTTCATCGAACTTGTCAAGCACCTTAACATCAAGGCCCAAGGACTGGAGTTCCTTAATAAGAACCTTGAAGGATTCGGGAACGCCGGGCTTGGGAACATTTTGTCCCTTAACAATGGCCTCATAGGTCTTAACACGACCAACGATATCGTCGGACTTAATTGTAAGGATTTCCTGAAGGGTGTATGCTGCACCGTAAGCTTCAAGAGCCCAAACTTCCATTTCACCGAAACGCTGACCGCCGAACTGTGCCTTACCGCCGAGAGGCTGCTGGGTAACCAGTGAGTAAGGACCGGTTGAACGAGCGTGAATCTTATCATCAACGAGGTGATGGAGTTTAAGATAATACATATAACCAACGGTTACAGGGTTGTCGAAGGGCTCACCTGTACGACCGTCGTAAAGAATGGTTTTACCATCCTCAGAAAGGCCTGCCATCTTAAGGCACTCTCTAATGTCGGATTCGTGTGCACCATCAAAAACAGGTGTGCAAACATTCCAGCCGAGAGCCTTTGCGGCATAACCTAAATGAACCTCAAGAACCTGACCGATGTTCATACGAGAAGGAACACCGAGGGGGTTAAGAACGATATCAAGAGGTCTGCCATCGGGCAAGAAGGGCATATCCTCACTGGGGAGAATTCTGGAAACAACACCCTTGTTACCGTGACGTCCGGCCATTTTATCACCAACGGAAATCTTACGCTTTTGTGCAATGTAGCAACGAACAACAAGATTTACGCCGGGAGAAAGTTCAGAAGAGTTTTCACGATTAAACACCTTAACATCAACGATGGTACCGTATTCACCGTGAGGAACGCGCAGAGAGGTATCTCTAACCTCCCTAGCCTTTTCACCGAAGATCGCACGAAGCAGTCTTTCTTCGGCGGTAAGCTCGGTTTCACCCTTAGGTGTTACCTTACCAACGAGAATGTCGCCTGCCTTAACCTCAGCACCAACACGGATAATACCGCGCTCATCAAGGTCCTTAAGGGCATCCTCACCGATATTGGGAATGTCGCGGGTGATTTCTTCGGGACCAAGCTTTGTATCTCTTGCCTCTACCTCATATTCCTCAATGTGAATAGAGGTGTACATATCCTCGCGAACAAGCTTTTCATTAATGAGAACAGCATCTTCGTAGTTATAGCCTTCCCAGGTCATAAAGCCGATAAGGGCGTTCCTACCAAGGGAAATTTCACCGTTGCAGGTTGCAGGGCCATCGGCAATAACCTCACCCTTAATAACCTTTTGTCCAACCTCAACAATAGGCTTCTGGTTAATACAGGTGCCGTGGTTTGAACGAAGGAATTTAATGAGGGTGTACTCATCAATTTCGCCGTTTTCAGCGGTAACCTTAATGGTATCGGCACTTACATAAGAAACTGTACCCTCACGCTTTGCAAGAACAACAGCGCCTGAGTCAACAGCGGCCTTATATTCCATACCTGTTGCAACAACAGGGCTTTCGGTGCGAAGGAGAGGCACAGCCTGCTTCTGCATGTTAGAGCCCATGAGTGCACGGTTGGTATCATCGTTTTCAAGGAAGGGAATCATTGCGGTAGCAACCGAAACAACCATCTTAGGCGAAACATCCATAAAGTCGGCGCGAGAAGCCTCAACCTCTTGGAAGCCATCACGGTAACGAGCATTTACCCTCTTGTTGGCAAAGAAGCCGTCGTCGGTTAAGGGCTCGTTAGCCTGTGCTACAACATAATCATCCTCTTCATCGGCTGTCATATAAACAACTTCGTCAAGCACCTTGCCTGTTGCCTTATCAACACGGCGGAAGGGAGTTTCAATAAAGCCATATTCATTAATTCTTGCGAAGGTTGCAAGATAAGAAATAAGACCAATGTTAGGACCTTCAGGGGTTTCAATGGGGCACATACGACCATAGTGGGTGTAGTGAACGTCACGAACCTCGAAGGATGCACGGTCTCTCGACAAACCGCCGGGACCAAGTGCAGATAAACGGCGCTTGTGTGTAAGCTCAGAAAGAAGGTTGGTCTGGTCCATAAACTGAGAAAGGGGTGATGAACCAAAGAACTCCTTAATAGCTGCAACAACAGGGCGGATATTGATAAGAGACTGAGGTGTAATGCTTTCGGTTTCGGATGCCTGAAGAGCCATCTTTTCACGAACAACACGCTCCATACGGGTAAAACCGATGCGGAACTGGTTCTGTAAAAGTTCTCCTACCGAACGAATGCGGCGGTTACCTAAGTGGTCAATATCGTCGATTGTGCCGATATCCTTAGGCAGACCAAGGAAATAACTGATAGATGCAAAAATATCATCAACTGTAATGTGTTTAGGAATAAGAAGGTCGGCACTGGCGGCAATAGCCTCTTTTAGAGCCTCTTCACCTTCGTTATTTTCAAGAATGTCACGCAGAACTGCAAAGGAAACATCCTCATTGATGCCTAAATCCTTAACATCAAAGTCAATAAAGTTCTTAATGTCAACCATGCCGTTTGACAGAACCTTAACTTCGCTGCGCTTACCTTCGCTGTCCATAACATCGAGATAAACCTCGTTTACACCCCTATTTTGGAGCATAACTGCGGTTTCACGATTAAGGTTGTTGCCTGCCTCTGCAAGAATTTCACCTGTCATGGGGTCTATAACGGGGCGAGCAAGTGTTTTACCAATAATTCTCGGTGCAAGAGAAAGCTTCTTATTATATTTGTATCTGCCAACCCTTGACATATCATAACGATGAACATCAAAGAAAAGCTGCTCAAGATAGGTCTTTGCACCCTCAACGGTTACAGGCTCACTGGGGCGAAGCTTTTTATAAACCTCAACCAAAGCATCGTCTGTATTGTTGATTTCATCGGCATCCATTGTCACGCTTAAACGCTCATCCTCACCAAAGAGTGAACGGATTTGGTCGTTTGTAGCGACACCGAGAGCACGGATAAGTGTGGTAAGGGGCAGCTTGCGGTTCTTATCAATACGAACATAGAGAACCTCGTTTTGTGAGGTTTCATATTCGAGCCAAGCACCGCGGTTAGGAATGATTGTTGAGGAGAAAAGCTTTTTACCGGTTTTCTCTTCAATCTTCTCATCAAAATAGACACCGGGAGAACGAACAAGCTGGGAAACAATAGCGCGCTCGGCACCATTAATAACAAAGGTACCCGATTCGGTCATAAGCGGGAAATCGCCCATGAAAACTTCGCTTTCCTTAATTTCGCCTGTTTCCTTATTTAAGAGCCTTGTTTTAACACGAAGGGGTGCGGCATAGGTGGTGTCCCTTGCTTTGCACTCGTTCACATCGTATTTGGGCTGCTCGTCCAAACGGTAGTCAATGAAATCAAGAACAAGATTTCCTGTGTAGTCAGTGATGGATGACATTTCACGGAAAACTTCCTTTAAACCTTCCTCGACAAACCATTTGTAAGAGTTCTTTTGAATTTCAATGAGGTCGGGCATGTCAATGACTTCATTAATCTTCGAAAAACTCATACGAGTGGTTTTACCCATTTGTACAGGTTTTACCATGTCTGTAGGCTTCATAGGTTATGAATCACTCCTTCAAATTTTTACGAATTCTTTTTTCGCAACGACTTAGATAGTTGAGCACTTTTTTGCAAAATACAGGCATTTTTATTTTGCAAATAAGTGCATATTCCCCCATCATTATCAAATACAAATTATATAACAACTTTAAATCCTAGTCAAGCCGTTATTCGGAAAAAAGTTCCTTTAAAAATTTTTTCGTTGTTTTAAATGATTTTTTAAGCGCTCGATTATGCTTTTTTCACAAACTTTCCCCGTTTTTCACCTCTTTTTGCAAATTGCAACGCAATTTTTACACTTTTTACCATAAAAACTATTGACAAGCGAGTATTTTTAAAGGAAATTTTTCATAAAAATGGTTAAAATACATTGAAAAAGGACTAATTTTTATGTGTACTGCTATTCATTATTGCCCAAATTCTGCTTTTTTTGGTAGAACTCTCGACCTGCACTACCATTATAAGGAGTGTTTTTGCGTTATTCCCCGCAATTTTGATTACAATTTTGAAAAAAAGCCCTCAAAATGCCACGCTGTTATGGGCACCGCCTTCATTAAGGACAATTTTCCCTTACTTTACGATGCCATGAATGAGAAGGGTCTTGCAATGGCGGGCCTTAATTTTGTGGGCAACGCTGTTTACGACACGGTTAAAGAAAGAATTTTTCAAATCCCCGTGTTTAAATTCATTCCCTGGGTGTTGTCGCAGGCCGCAAGCGTAGCCGAAGCCGAGGAGCTTATAAACAAAACCAATATAACAAACGAGGTTTTTTCACAGGAGCTGCCCAATGCACAGCTTCATTTTATTATTGCGGATAAGGAGCGCGCCATCACCGTAGAGCCCACCGCAAGAGGCATTGTCATCACCGAAAACCCCGTTGGTGTTTTAACGAATAATCCTACCTTCGATTTTCATATTAACAACCTTTGCCGCTATGCTAATTTGAGCAACACCCAAGGTGAAAATGCTTTTGAAAAAGCTTATGGTCTTAAGGTTTATTCAAACGGTCAGGCAGCCCTTGGACTGCCGGGAGATTACTCCTCCCCTTCCCGTTTTGTGCGCACGGCTTTTTTAAAGGCAAACTCTACTCCCGCCCAAAAGAACAAAGGCATTAACGAGCTTTTTCATATTTTAAACAGCGTTCAGGTGCCGCGGGGTGCCGTTAAACGTGATGATAATAAATATGTCACCACCGTTTACACCTGCGGTTATGATTTAGATAAAAAACTCTATTACTACAAAACCTATGAACATCAAAACATTAAGGAACACCGAATGGACTGTGGCGATTTAAACGGCAAGGTCCCTTTTTGCTTCCCATTTGCATAATTTACTAAAATAAGCAAAAAATAAGAAAAAACAAAAAGGAGAAATTAAAATGCCAACAAGTTTTAGCCAAAGCAAAACAAAAGAAAATCTTATGCGCGCCTTTGCAGGCGAATCCCAAGCGAGAAATCGTTACACCTTTGCCGCCGCCACAGCCAAAAAGCAGAATCTTCACGTTATTGAGGCTGTGTTTACCTTTACAGCGGGCCAGGAAAAGGAACACGCCGAAATCTTCTATAATTATTTAAAAGACCTTGACGGTGAAAAAATCACCGTTGATGGCGATTATCCTGTTAATGTGACAAATGATGTTTCAAAGCTGCTCCAGTACGCGGGAGATAACGAGTTTGAGGAGTATAGCCCCGTTTATAAGACCTTCGGTGACATTGCAAAGGAGGAGGGCTTCCATCAGATTGCCGCAACCTTTCATAATATTGCCGAAATTGAAAAAAGCCACGGTGAACGCTTCGCAATGCTTAAAAATCTTTTAGATGAAAACAAGCTTTTTGTAAGTGATGTAAAATGCAAATGGATTTGCCTTAACTGTGGCTATGTTTTTGAAGGCACTAACGTGCCTGAAAAATGCCCTGTTTGCAGCCACGATAAAGGCTATTTTATCAGAATTGAGCTGGCCCCATACACTAAATAAATGCACTTGACAAAAACCGCTACTGACTATAAAATTTATTTATAGTTAAGGAGTGATTACTTTTGCGCGATTATGCAGTTGAGCTTGAAAACAGAGTTCAGTTTATAAAAAAACTTTTAGCCAAAAGCGGTGCCAAAGGGGTTATTTTCGGAAATTCCGGAGGCAAAGACAGCGCCCTTGTGGGCATTCTTTGCAAAAAGGCTACCGATAACACTGTCGGTGTCATTATGCCCTGCGAATCGGCAAGAAACTTTGGTGAAGACAAGGATGACGGATTAGAGGTTGCAAAACAGTTCGGCATTGAAACCAGAACCGTTGATTTAACCGACTGCAAGGCATCGGTTATAAATGCCGTTAAAGATAAAACTTCCCTTAACAATCAGGCTCTCACAAACATTGCCCCCCGCCTTCGTATGATAACACTTTATGCCATCGGTGCAGCAGAAAATCTGCTTGTTGCAGGCACGGGAAATCGCAGTGAAAGATATATGGGCTATTTCACAAAATGGGGCGACGGCGGCTGTGATTTTAACCCCATTGCCGATTTAAGCGTGAAGGAAGTTTACGAATTTTTAGAGTTTTTGGGTGCCCCCGAAAACATTATTAAAAAAGCCCCTAGTGCAGGCCTTTTTGAAGGTCAAACCGATGAGGCCGAAATGGGGGTTACCTATGCCGCTATTGACAAATATATTGACACGGGCATTGCCACCGAGCACGACAAGGCAATTATCGACCGCTACCATAGGGTAAGCGAACACAAAAGGAAAATGCCCGCCCTTTATGGTGAAGAATAAAGACAAAAAAGAGTAGTTCCAACGGGACTACTCTTTTTTTGAAATTTTTACACTTTTATTAATGTTTTTATTGAACGATTTTCTCTTATGTGGTATACTTCCTTTCATAAGGAGGCAGTTTTATGAAATACGAAATCAGCAATATAAAAATTGAATATTTCTCCGAGCCAATCGGTCTTAATACTAAATTCCCACACTACTCCTGGGAGTTTATTTGTGATGCAGATAATGTATACCAAAGTAAATACAGAATTCAGGTTATCAGTTTTACAGATGAGTTATTTTGGGACAGCGGTTTTGTAGAATCGGACAAGACCTTTTCTATTAAGCACAGCGGAAAAGCCTTAGAGCCTGACACCGAATATAAGGTAATTATAGAGTCCTTGCTTGGCGAAGAGCATCTAACAGGGGTGAGCCGCTTTAGAACCGGCCTTATGGATGAGGTTTCCCCTCAAGCCAAGTGGATAACAGCAAAGAATTTGGCAAATCCCCTTTTCAGAAAAACCTTCCTTTTAAATAAAAAGGCCGCTATTGCTACCGCTTATGTTGCCGCCAGAGGATTTTATGAGCTATACATAAACGGCGAAAAGGTAGGAGACAGAATTTTGGCCCCTGCCATGCTTAGCCCAAAAAGCTTCCCGAACACCTGCGCCGCCGATGCTTATGATGTAACCTCCCTGCTGACCACCGATAACAACACCCTGGGTTTAATGCTGGGAACAGGCTATTCTATCACAGATTTCAATCCCTGGGGTTGGGTTTACGAGGGTGAAAAAAGAGCTTGGGCGGCTCTTTCAATAAAGTTTCAGGACGGAGACCATATACTTATAACCTCCGATGAAAGCTGGTTAACCCATAACGGTCCTATTGTTTCGTCATCAATATACCACGGTGAAACCTATGATAAAAACCTTGAAATTGAGGGTTGGAGCGAACCGTATATTGACACGAGCGGCTGGACTGAAGCCACAATATCGGAAATCCAGGAGAATGTTTTAAACACCTATACTGCTCCCATAAAAAAGCTGAGCCGCAAGGAATGCACAGAGCTTATTGCCCGAAACGATTCGGTTACCTTCTGCGACTTTAAGGAAAACGGAGCGGGATTCCTTTGTGTAAAGGTTGTCGGCAAAACCGGTGCCAAGGTTACAATCACCCATTCGGAGCATATTAACCCTGACGGAAGCCTTAACACCTTCACAAACCGCAACGCCAAGGCCACCGATGTTTATATTCTTAAAGGGGACGAAACCGAGGTTTATGAGCCTAGGTTCACCTACCACTGCTTCCGCTATGCCGAAATCCATATAGAAGGCGAAGCTCAACTTATATCTGCCGAAAAGGTTACCATTGGCGCCGCGCTTCAAAATGACAGTGATTTTTACTGCGATGACGCTATGATAAAGCGTTTTTACGATAATGCTATGAGGTCGGTCTGTTCGAATTTTATGAGCCACCCCACCGATTGTGCCGTAAGAGATGAGCGCACCCCCTGCCTTATGGATACTATGGCCTATGAGGAGCTTTGCCTGCATAGCCTTGATATGCAGGGCTACTACCGCCATTGGCTCAATAATATATATAACCAATTTGACCCCAACGGCTGCTTCCCTCTTTGGGATGGCGACATTATAACCCTTCCAAAACTTATGGCAGAGCATTACGGTGATGAAGATGTGGAAAGACTCATGTACCCGAGAATGAAATGGGTTGTGGAAAAGAGCTTTAACACCTACAAGGAAAACGGTTTTGTTACCACCTTTGGTGATTGGTGCGCCCCCATTGACAATCCAGAAAATGACTACAAAAAATGCTTCCATTTCGGCGGTGAAGCAGGACTTTGTGCCGCCGTTTACCAGCTTCGTTATCTTTGTGAACTCTGCGAAAGGCTTGGATATCCCGAAGATAAAAAATATTACACCGAACTCATAGAGTTTTATTTAAATGAGTTCTATGAAAAATATTTCGATGAGGAAAAGTGCTGCTTCTCCGATGGTCAGCAGACCCCGAACCTTGTGGCACTCGGAATGGATGTGGCAAAACCCGAACATCGAAAAGGGATTTTAGCTGCCCTTAAAAAGCACATTCGCGAGGTGGATGAATATCGCCACTACACCGGCATTACCGGCACAAGATTTTTAATTCGCGTTTTGTCACAGGACAAGGAAGGCATGGAAATTCTTGACCGTATGCTCCACGGAACCGAGTATCCAAGCTTTGGCAGACAGGTGCTTGAATATGATGCCACTACACTGCACGAGCAATGGCTTAATCTTGAAGGTATGATGTCGGGAGACCATCCGATGTTTGCAGGAATTTTTGCCGATTACTACCGCATTTTCGCAGGTATCACAGGCAAAGATAATTACAAAGAAATTACCATTGCTCCAAATCTTCCTGAGAGCATAAACGAGCTTCGCTGCACCTTCCATTCGGTGAGAGGAAAAATAAGTGTAAATGTGCAAAAAATTTCGGGTAAATACTATTTTGATACCGTAATCCCTCCCAACTGCACAGCAACACTTATAACCCCTGGCGGTGAGAAAATCCTTCTCGGCAACGGAAAATTCACAACAAAAAAAGAGCGGTTTTAACCGCTCTTTTTTTAATTTTACTTAACCTCATATCCGCCAACCGAGCGAATTTTAAGAGGAATACAGGAATCCTTTCCGAAAACGGCTTCGATTTCTGCTTTATAATTTTCAAAGCATTCGTTTTTAACATAGCACTGAATTGTGCCTGCAAAACCGCCGCCGTGAACGCGGCAAACACCGCACTCCCCGAGAATTTCCTCGGTTAAGGCAATAGCAAGGGTTATTCCCTGCTCCGCCGAATTGGTAGCGGAATAAACATTTTGAAGGAAACGATAGGATGAATCGCCCGAAGCCTTAACAAGCTTTAAAAAGCCCTCAAATTCTTTCTCTTTAAGAAGGGCTTTTTGTTTTTCGGCGCGTGCATCCTCATTAAAGAAATGAATCGCGCGCAAAATTGCCCTATCACAAACCTTGCCTTTAAGCGAAGGCAGAGCTTTTTTAAATTCAGAGAAGGAAACATCCCTTAAAAAGTCCTTGCCAAAATAATTTGCAACTGCCTTGCAGTCAAGGGTTATATCGGCATAATCCTGTGTTAAATCGGCGTGGTTGCCGCCGGTATTAACAACGCAAAGGGTGTAGCCCGAAGCGCTTAAATCAAAATCAACCTTTTCGGCTTTTGGTGCCGTGGGGTCAGCAAAGTCCATTGCCGTAAAACCGCCAAAGGAGCAGGCACACTGGTCTAAAAGTCCACAGGGTTTGCCAAAATATTCTCTTTCTGACTTTTGGGAAATTAGAGCAATCTCCATTGCGGAGAGCTTTGAATCGTTATAAAGACAGTTTAAAACGGTGCAAACAAGCACTTCAAAAGCAGCAGATGAGGAAAGACCCGAGCCCTTTAAAACATTAGAGGTTGTGTAGGCGTTAAAGCCGCCAACACTATAACCCTTTTCCTTAAAAAAGGCACAAATTCCGCGAACAAGAGAAAGCGAGGTTCCCTCCTGCTCTTTTTTATAATCAAGGTCATTTAAATCAATAACATCGGTGCCATAGCCTTCAGATTCAATGCGGATAATATTATCGCTGTTTTTTGAAGCAACGGCAATAACGTCCATATCGGCAGCGCCGGCCAGCACTCTGCCGTGCTGATGGTCGGTGTGGTTGCCGCCGATTTCGGTTCTGCCGGGGGCGCTGAAAAGGCGGATATCTTCCATTTCACCAAATGTTGCACAAAAGCTGTCGCAGGCGGACAAATAACGCTTCTGAGCTTCGGCTGTGTCTTTATAAAGCAGAGAGAAGCTTTTATTAAGCTCCCCCTGAGAAATTTGAGTTTTAATTTCGTTTACAGTCATTATTTTCTTTCCCTATTTAATAAGTGCCAAGGTATCTCTTGCTATAGCAAGCTCTTCGTTGGTGGGGATAATGTAAACATTAACCTTAGAATCATCAGTGGAAATTTTAATTTCCTTACCTCTTACCTTATTTGCCTCATAGTCACATTTAACTCCGAGGAATGCAAGGCTATCGCAAATGTAGGCGCGAAGCTCGGCATCGTTTTCACCGATACCGCCTGTAAATGCAATGGCATCAACACCGCCGAGAGCGGCAATGTAAGAGCCGATGAATTTAAGAATTTGATAACGCTGCATATCAATAGCAAGCTGTGCACGCTCATTGCCCTGCTGGGCTGCGGCGGCAACATCACGATTATCGTTAGAAATGCCCGAAATACCAAACACACCTGATTTTTTGTTGCAGATGTTGGACATTTCATCGGGTGTTAGGTTTTCCTTGTTAGCAATAAAGGTAACGGCCGAGGGGTCGAGTGTACCTGTACGGGTGCCCATCATAAAGCCATCAAGAGGAGTAAAGCCCATAGAGGTATCAAAGCACTTGCCATCCTTAATAGCTGTAATTGAGCAACCATTGCCAAGGTGGCAGGTAATAACCTTTTTATCCTGACTGCCCTCAATAGCAAGAACTCTCTGGCTTACAAAGTGGTGAGAGGTGCCGTGTGCGCCGTACTTGCGAACCTTGTATTTTTCATAATACTCATAAGGCAGCGCATACATATAAACCTTGGGCTCCATTGTTTGATGGAAGGAGGTATCAAAAACTGCAACCTGAGGAATTTCGGTACCAAAGGTTTTAATGCAGGCTCTAATTGCCAAAACATGTGCGGGGTTGTGCAGAGGAGCAAGCTCACCGAGGGCATCGATATCGGCAAGAGCCTCGGGAGTGATAATTGTGGATTTTGAGAAGATGCTACCACCCTGAACGATGCGGTGACCGATTGCGGAAATCTCATCAAAGGAGTCAATAACCTTTGCATCACTCTTGGTCATTGCATAAACAACGGCCTCAAAAGCCTCACTATGGGTGGGCATAGGAATTTCTGCGGCATAAACTCGGCCATCAGCCGCTGTGTGTTTAATGGCGCCTGTAACGCCGATTCTTTCACAAAGGCCCTTTGCAAGAACACTCTCATCGGTCATATCAATAAGCTGATACTTAAGCGAAGAGCTACCTGCATTAACAACGAAAATTTTCATTTTAATCACCTTTACCTAAATTTTAAATACAGTATTGAACAAGCTTTTAACTTGTGATAAACTAATACTGACATATACTTATATATAATATCCCAAATGTAATGTTTTTTCAAGGGTTTTTGGAAAAAAGAGGTGTTTTTTTGAATATTGCAGGTATTATAGCAGAATTTAATCCCCTGCACAATGGGCATAAATATTTAATCCAGCAGGCAAAAAAAGAAAATGATGCCGTTGTTGCCGTTATGAGTGGAAACTTCGTTCAGCGTGGCGACACTGCGATTTTCTCAAAATTTGACCGCGCTAAGGCCGCCGTTCAAAACGGTGTTGATTTGTGCATTGAACTGCCCACCCCCTGGGCAATGGCAACGGCGCAAACCTTTGCCGAGGGCGCCGTTCAAATTATGAATAGCCTTGTGTTTGTTAACTCCCTTTATTTCGGCAGCGAATGTGCCGACATTGACCTGATAAGCCGCACCTCTCAAATTTTCAGCGATAAAAATTTCAGCGACCTTATTACCTCTCAGCTTAAAAACGGCGTAACCTTTGCCGCCGCAAGGCAAACGGCAGTAAGCCGAATTGATGAGCGCGCCGCTAATATCCTTGCCAACCCAAATGACATTTTGGCAACCGAATATATAAGTGCATTAAACCGCCTGAACAGCGGCATAAAGCCCCACTGCATAAAGCGACAGGGTGCTGCTCACGACAGCAATGAGGCATCAGGAAACTTCCTTTCTGCTTCTAAGCTTCGTTCCCTTATTTTAACAGATGAAATTGATGCAATAAAACCGTTCTGCCCCAAAACATCTTTTGAAATTATTAAAAATGCCAACACATCTAATATAAAACGCATTGAAACCGATATTTTAGGAAAGCTAAGGCGTGCCGAGCTTTCAGATTTTCGAAGTCTCCCCGACATCAGCGAGGGCATTGAAAACCGCCTTTTTGCCGCCGCAAAGAGCGCCACAAGCCTCAATGAGCTTTACTCACTTATTAAAACCAAGCGTTACACCCTTTCCCGCATCCGCCGCCTCGTTTTATCGGCATATCTTGATTTAAGGGCAGATTATTTAAAATCTCCCCCACCCTATGCCCGCGTTTTGGCTTTTTCCAAAAAGGGTGAGGAAATCATTAAGATTTTCTCCTCCATAACCAAAATTCCCCTCGTTATGCGTGCAGGTGATTTTGAAAAACTGGGTGACACAGCAGGCAAAATTTTCATCGCCGAAAGAAACGCCACCGACCTTTACGCTTTATCCCTTAAAACTCCCCTGCCCTGCGGCACCGAGTTTACCGAAATGATTCATAAGGAAAAATAAAAAGCAGCCCACGAGCTGCTTTTTTATTATTTATTTTCAGCAACGAAGGAATACAGCCTTCCGTCAGTTATTTTTAATTCCTCATAGTTTCCTTCAACCTTTTTACCCTCTTCATACAGCACCCAGGCGCTTCCGGTTGTTTCATCAACCGCATCATCTAAAACCTCTGTTATGGTCTCGCCATATTTGGAAGAAACCATTTTGGTTTCTCTGAGTGCTTCAAGGACATAGGTTGAGCTTGTGTTGATTTTAAATCTTTGTCTCAATCCTCTTGGGTCAACACATTCGAAAAAAAATGAAATCCTGCCGGAACCGATGATGTTATAATACTTGTCGCCAAACGGCGCACTGTTCTCCTCATGCGTTTCCTCCTTAGAGCAGCCGCAAAGCAAAGTGCCGCAGGATAGAATAATGACAAAGCAAAGACAAACTGCTAAAAACCGTTTCATTAAAAAACACCAACCTCTTTAATTTAACAAACTTAGTTTAACACAGTTTACCATTAAAATCAACCACCGTATTTTCCCTTGCAAATGGAATAATTTGTGATATAATGTATAATGTATATTTATGTGCAAGGAGGTTTAAAACAATGAATTTACAAGAATCGGGCGAAATGTACCTTGAAACCATTCTGATTTTATCTAAAGAAAAGCCATCCCTGCGTTCCATTGATATTGTTGAACATTTAGGTTATTCAAAGCCCAGCGTTAGCCGTGCGGTTAATCTTCTTAAAAACGGCGGATTTATTTTGATTGATGAAAATTCCTTCATTTCACTTACCGAAACAGGCAGAGAAATTGCTCAAAAAATTTACAATAGACACACGGTGCTCACTGCATTCCTCGAAAAGCTTGGAATTGAGCATGCCACAGCCGATTTTGATGCCTGCAAAATTGAACATGTGATTTCTGATGAATCCTTTGATGCAATAAAGAAGTTTTACGAAAGCCTATAAAATTTAATGCTTTTTGGAGTGGTTTTTTATGATATGGCATAGTGCAGATGCCAATTCAGTTTTACACGAATTTAATGTTGATGCCGAAAAAGGCCTGCCCCGCGGTGTTGCGGAGCAGCGCCTTTTGGAATACGGTCCAAACGCTATAAACGACACTAAGCATAACAGCTTTTGGAGCTGTGTTTTAGCGCAGTTTAAAAATGTTTATGTAATTGTTTTAGCGGTTGTTGCCGTGCTTTACGGCGTTCTTTCCCTCAGTGACACAATGTACGGTGCAAATTGGTGGGATTCGGTTGCTATTTTGCTCGTTCTCATCGCAACGGCCCTTGTTGGTGCATTTTTTGAAAAGAAATCGCAGGAGGTTTTTTCTTCCCTCAGTGAAATTTCAATGAGCACCTGCGAGGTTGTGCGCGATGGCGTTACAATGAGTATTCCCGCAAAGGATTTAGTGCCTGGTGACATTGTTTTCCTTAAATTCGGCAACTATATCCCTGCCGATGGCAGAATTATTTGTGCAAACGAATTCAGGTGCAATGAATCTCTGCTCACAGGCGAAATGGTGCCTGTGGAAAAAAATCCTTATGCCGTGCTTGACAGCATTGCGCCCGTTAATGCCCGCTGCAATATGGTTTTTGCAGGCTGCTCGGTTATCCACGGAAGCGCTAAAATTGTTGTTACCGACATAGGTCTTAACACCGAAATCGGCAAAAAGTCCACCATTTTAAAGGATTCTGGCGAGGAAAAATCCACAATAACCGAACGCATCGGCGTTTTTGCAAGGATTTTCAATGTAATCTCCCTAATCATCTGTGCGCTTTTCTTTGTTTTAAGCCTGCTGTTAACCATTTCAGAGCTTGGCTTTGTTACACGGTTTTTTGAAAATCTGCTTATTTCCCTTTCCCTCGTTGTTGCCGCCCTTCCCGAATCACTTCTTGCGATTAACGGCGTTGTCATTGCAATGGGTGTCACCCGCCTGCTTTCGGGTAACATTGTGCCAAAGAAAATCGCATCCCTTGAAAAAATGGGTGGTATTTCGGTTATCTGCACTGATAAAACAGGTATTCTCACCACCAATAATATGGTGCTTTCCAAAATTTTTATGGGCGAAGATGTTATAGTGATTACAGAAAGCCTTGATGATAAAAGCGCGTTGCTTTTAAAGCTTGCTCTCATGTGCACCGAATCCTCAAACGATGAGTTGCACCCAACAAATCAAATTGATGAAGCCGTGCTCAATTCCAGCATCCGCCTGCTTAATATGAACAAAAAGGGCTGCGATAATCTCTATCCTCCCCTTATGAGCATTCCCTTTGACCCCGAAAGAAAGCTTATGACCACCGTTAACATGCTTGACGGAAATCCCGTTGCCGTGGTTAAGGGTGCCCCCGAGGCCGTGCTTAAATATTGCACGGGAAATTATGATGACTATCTCAGGGCAATTGATTCGTTTGCCAACGAATCACTCCATGTGATTTGCATTGCTGTAAAGGTGCTGGATGAAATTCCCGCCATATTGAGACCAGAGCTCCTTGAGAGCGATTTAAAGGTCGTTGGTCTTCTTGCAATGACCGATAATGTCCAAAATGATGTTTCGGAGTATGTTAAAATTGGCACCGAAGCAGGCATTAAAACGGTTATGTTCACAGGCGACCATTTAAGCACCGCTAAAGCCGTTGCAGAGGGTCTTGGCATTTTAAAAGAAGGTGAAATGGCAATAACCGGTGAAGAGCTTCGTGCTATGAGTGATGAGGAACTTGCCGAAATTATTGAAAAATGCTCTGTTTTTGCCAGAGTTAATTCGGCGGACAAGCTCCGCATCATAAAAGCATGGCAGGCAAAGGAGCGCACTGTTGCGGTAACAGGAACCGATGTTGAGGATGAGGTCGCCCTGCAAATTGCCGACATTGGCTTTGCAATGGGTAAAACCAGCACCGATGTGGCTCAAGGCGCTTGCGATGTTTTGGTAACCGATAACCGTTTTTCGGGCATTGTGCGTGCAATTCTTCGCTCCCGCGGTCTTTTTGATAATATTAAAAAATGTGTTCACTATCTGCTTGCCTGCAACTTGGCAGAGCTTCTTTGCGTTCTTCTTTGTGTTATAATTTTTAAGGTTCCGCCCCTTGCAGCAGTTCACCTATTGCTTATAAATCTTATAACCGACTTCTTCCCTGCCATAGCTCTTGGCTCACAGCCAACTGATTTAAGCACAAAACAGCAGGCCCCGAAAAAGCGTTACGCCATGGTTTTAGACAGCACAATTTCTCCCCTTGCGATTGCACAAAGCGTAATCCTTACCATTTTAAGCGTTATTGCCTTTGGAATTGGTGGAAGCGGCCTTGCATTTGCCACCCTTACGCTTTGCCAAATTGTGGTTGCACTTAATCTTTCAAGCGACCGTTCGGTTATTCACCTTGATTTTCTCAGAAACAAAAACCTTTGCATCACAGCGGCCGTGTGCTTTATCTTTGTAATTTTAACTGTAGTAACTCCGCTGGCACATGTTTTTGCGCTGAATTCCCTCCCCTTTGTTCAGGTGCTTTTCCTGCTATTATTTGCAGTCCTTACACTTGGCGTGGGTGAACTGTTTAAGTATCTTAAACTGAAATTTATTAAAGAATAAGAAAAAACCGCATTAAAAATTTAATGCGGTTTTTTAATTGACAAAAAAGTTTTTATGTCATATAATAATATGCGTTGCAAAACAGTTTGAACTGAAATTTAATATGTCGAGGCGTGGCTCAGTTTGGTAGTTTTTGACCGAGCGCACTCAGTGAGTGATAAAGCGAGAGTCAAAAAGGCGCCGCGGTCAAAACTTTTAGGCGCTACGAGCCGTTAAAAGTTTTGGGCACCGCAAGAGTAGCAGCGCTCTTTACATAAAACAAATTTGCAACACAATTTTTATTCTAAAACTTAATATGTCGAGGCGTGGCTCAGTTTGGTAGAGCGCTGCGTTCGGGACGCAGAGGCCGCAGGTTCGAATCCTGTCGCCTCGACCAAAATGAAAATAAACCATCCAAAACGGATGGTTTATTTTTATTTTAAAACTCTTCCGCTAAATATTCCTCGGCAAAATGCACTGCGGTAGCACCGTCGGAAACGGCCGTTACAATTTGTCTTAAAGCCTTTGTACGGATATCTCCTGCGGCATAAACGCCCTTTTCACTTGTTTTTGTGGTTTCATCGGCAACAACATAGCCGCCATTATCAAGCCCAACCGCGTCTCCTAAAAAATCTGTGGCAGGTTTTCTACCGATGCTTACAAAAACACCATCGCAGGAAAGTTCCTTTTGCTGACCACTTTTCACATCTTGAATTTTTAAGCCTGTTACCTTTTTATCGGCAATAAGCTCGCCAACCACGGTATTCCACAAAATTTCCACATTCTCTGCGTTTTTTAATGGCTCGTGATAAATCTTAGTGGCTCTTAGAGAATCGCGGCGGTGGATTAAATAAACCTTTTTTGCAAGCCTTGAAAGATAAACGGCATCGGCTGCTGCGGAATTTCCGCCGCCGATAACAGCAACCGTTTTATCCTTATAAAACCTGCCGTCACAATGAGCGCAATAATGAACACCACGGCCAACAAATTCCACTTCGTTTTGAAGGCCTAACTCCCTTGGGTTGGCACCCGAAGCAATGATAACAGTTTTAGTAAAAAATTCACCTGCGGTAGTTTTTACCTCTTTAATCTTTTGAGAAAAATCAAGGCTTAAAACCTCGGCAAACTCGGTTTTAGCACCAAACTTTTCGGCTCCCTGCTGCATTTTAAAACCAAGGGTAAAGCCGTCAATTCCATCTTCAAAACCGGGGTAATTTTCAATATCCCCTGTCAGTGTCATTTGACCGCCTGCCGAAATTCTCTCTAAAACCAGGGTGTCAAGCCCTGCTCTGGCGGCATAGAGAGCTGCTGTGTAGCCTGCAGGACCGCCACCGATAATAAGCACATCAAAAATATGTTGCATATCGCTCTCCAATTTATTTAATCCTCAAGCATTGCAAGAATGCTATGTTTAGGTCTTGCCCCTGCCGACTGATTAACAATTTCGCCGTTTTTTATTACAACGAGGGTTGGAATGCTCATAACACCAAACTCGTTTGCAAGCTCGGGCTCGTTATCAACATTGATTTTGCCCACAAGATACTGCGGATTTTCCTCTGCAATTTCATCAACAATGGGTGACACCATTTTGCAGGGGCCACACCAATCGGCATAAAAATCAAGGAGAACTGGTTTTTCACTTTTTAAAATATCGCTGAAATTATCTTTTGTAACAACTAATGCTGACATTTTTAACTTCCTTTCTTTTTTCTACTATTCTACCCCACAAGCCCTTAAAATAAGCCTGTAAAGCGTTAATTCATATAAAAAACCATGGGTCGTGACCAAACTTCAAAGGCCTATTACACTTTTATTATAAAATAGAGCCCTAGTTTTTTCAATATAAAAACTACGGCTCTATCTTTTCATTTCTTTTCAGAATCGTTTTGTTTTGCGCCGCAATTGCCGCCACACTGCTTAGCATAGGGGCAACCAACGCACTTTGCGCCGCTTTTTTTAGCTCTTATTAAATAAAATGCCGCAGCACCGATGATTAAAACGAGAACAGCAATAATAATATAATTTTCCATAACTATTTAGTGGTGGCGGGCTCTTTTTTATCAGCACCGCTCAGTTTATGTTCAGACTGAAATTTTTTATTTGTGTTGTTTATGATGCCAATTATCACACCTGCCATCAAAAGAACGGCGACAAGACCGCAAACAGCGCCGATAACATTAAGCATTGCGGGGGCTGTTAAAAGAGTACCTACAGTGTACACAAGATAGCCAATGGTAAAGCCAACGGCAAGCTGCAGGCCGATTCCGCCCCAAAGCCATTTTGCGCTCTTCATTTCGGAGTTCATTGCTCCGATTGCGGCAAAGCAAGGAGGTGTAAAGAGGTTGAACATAAGGTAAGCCAAAGCGGCAACCTTTGTGATTGCCATAACACCTGCAACCTCGGCGCCTGCGCCCTCCATAAGGGCAAGCTCTTCGGTGTCAATAAGGTTTTCAAGGCCAACAAAGCAAACAGCCAGAGTTCCAACAACATTTTCCTTTGCAATAAAGCCGGTAATGGCCGCTGCGGCAAGCTGCCAGGAAAGAACGCCCACAACGGGCACAAGGATATAGGCAAAGGGACCTGCAATGGTAGCAAGAATAGAAGTATCAGCCGTTTCTGCAACCGAGAAGCTCCAGTTAAAGGTCTGCATAATCTGAACAGCGGTGTTGCAAAGAAGAATAATGGTAGCCGCTTTAACTATGTAAGACCAGCCGCGGGAGCACATTGACTTAAATGCTCCCCAAAAAGAGGGGGCCTTATATTCAGGCAACTCAATAATAAAATAGGATTTTTTGTTTTTATAGCCTGTAATTTGGTTAATAAGCAATGCGCCAAGGAAGATAATCACAATGCCCGAAAGATACATCGCCCAGCTTACCCAGCCTGCATTATCAAAGAAGGCTCCCGCAAACAGTGAAATTACGGGGATTTTAGCGCCGCAAGGCATAAAGGGGGTCAGCATTGCGGTGGCTCTGCGTTCGCGCTCGTTGCGAATGGTGCGGCAAGCCATAACGCCGGGAATTGCGCAACCAATACCAATAACAAAGGGAATAACCGATTTGCCCGAAAGACCAACCTTTTTAAAGATGGGGTCAAGAACAACGGCAACGCGGGCCATATATCCGCAGTCCTCAAGAATAGCAATGAGGAAATACATTACCATTACAAGGGGTAAAAATCCTACAACAGCGCCAACGCCGCCGATTATACCATCAACAACAAGGGCCGAAAGAAGCGGATGCACATTCTCCATAAGGCCGCCAACCCACTCGCCAAACATTTCAATAAGGGTTACAAGACCGGGAACTTCAAAGCCGAAAAGCTCGCCGCCCTCGGCAATAAAGGGACCAACCCAAGCCTGAGAAATTTGGAAAACGAAAAACATAACAACGGCGAAAATGGGAATACCAAGCCACTTATTTGTAAGCACAGCGTCAATCTTATCGCCAAAGTTTTTATCCTTAGTTAAAACCTTGCGGGTTTCAACGGCATCAACAATTTTATTAACAAAGGCAAAGCGCTTGCGGTCAGCCGACTGGACCGCCTTTTTATCGCTTAAATCAACATTGTCCTGAACATAAGGCGCCTTCTGTTCCTTACCGACATTTGCAACTGCCGCCTCAATAACAGCCTTTAAACCATCAGCCGCAGTAGAAACCGTGCTAACAACAGGGCAACCCAGTTTTTCGCTTAAGGCTTTTTCATCAATAATCGTTTCCTTTTTCTCGTTAATATCGCTCTTATTAAGGGCAACAACAACCGGAATTTGGAGCTCTAAAAGCTGGGTTGTAAAGAAAAGGCTGCGGCTCAAATTTGTGGCATCCACAATGTTAATAATAACATCGGGATTTTCCTTTTTAACATAAAAGCTTGTAATGCTTTCCTCACTTGTAAAAGGCGACATTGAATAGGCACCGGGAAGGTCAACGGCAATAAGCTGCTCTTCCCCGCTATAATAAGCCTTTTTAATTGGGTGTTCCTTTTTATCAACGGTAACACCCGCCCAGTTTCCAACCTTTTCATTGCAACCGGTAAGGGCGTTATACATCGTTGTTTTACCGGAATTTGGATTGCCTGTTAATGCAATTCTCACCTTATATTCCTCCTTTAAGGTTCTAACCTTTATATTTATCATTTCAGAAAATTTACAGTTTTGAGTTAGCGGTGGCTAACTCGTCCTCAAAAAACAATCGGCCTTATGCCGATAAGTTTTTAAAAAATAATGATTGCTTCGGCAAGCTGCCTGTCAATGTTATATCGCGCATCCTTGATAGACACCATACAACTGTTTTTTAAATGGGAAACAACAGTGATTTTTTCTCCACTGTAGCAACCGAGAGAAAACAGAAAAGCATCAAGCTCTTCATCATCGGTGTTAATCTGCTCAATTATATATTCCTTTCCCTCTTGGGCTTCCCACAAGGTCACTTATATCACCGCGAATCCATAAATAATCTGAAATTAGCCGAGGCTAACTCATAGCCAAAAAATACAGTTAGCCTTTGCTAACCTTGTATATTATAGACCTACTGTTAATATTTGTCAATAGTTTTTTCAAAATTTTTATAAAAGAAAAAGGCGGAATTTTCCGCCCTTAATTTTTCTCTTTTCTTTTGGAAATTTTATAGTAAATAAAGTAGCCTGCAAGTGCCACCACGGCAGACACTGCAAAAATAATAATGGAAAGAATATAGTTTTCCTCCCCTAGTGCCTGGCCCGCTATGGCTGAGGTTAAAATTGAAGGAATTCGGCAAAGGGTGCTGATTGCCATAAATACACCGAATCTAATTTTAGTGATGCCTGCAAAATATGTAATAACATCTTTAGGTGTTCCAATTATAAAATAAAGAATTGCAAAAATCCACTCCAGATTTTTTTCATCATTTAAAAACTTAAGCTTTTTAAGGTCCTTTTTATCCAGCATTATTTCGGTAAATTTTCTACCCAACAATCGGGTGAGTCCGAAAACAAGCGCCGTTGCTATGGCTACACCGATAAGGCAAAGCACCGTTCCCAAAACCGTTCCGAAAACGTAGCCCGCCGCAAACTCAACCGCTTCCCCTGGGATAAAAGCGAAAATAACCTGTAAAATTTGAATACCGATAAAAATAAGATAACTTTCAAAGCCGCTTCCAAGGCTTTCTCTGAATTTTTGCGGGTCCTTAACCGCATCGGCAAGCATAGGGCCAATTAAAAACGAGCCTGCAAGCAGTAGCGCAACCAAAACGGTTACGGATATTATAAGATAAACATTTCTGCCTGAAAAAAAGTTCTTTAACTTTCCCATTTCGGACTTTTCACCTCTTTTAACATATATAACACAAATTTTGACAATTTTCAACCGCCTGAGTTCTTGAATTTTAATATTTGCTATGTTACAATAAATTAAAATTGGCAAAAAGTTATAATGAGGTGATTTTTGTGACTGACACAAGGGCTCACGGTAAATTATGGTTTGTAATTTGCGTTTTATCCTGCTGCATTTTAGGCGCCTGCCTTTTAGGTGCTTTAATTCTTAACATTTTCACCGCATTTTCCCTTTGGTGGATTTATCTATGCTTTATCCCCCTCTCGGTTATTTCTCTTATATTTTCGGCTTACAAGTTAACTGAGGGTAAACTTGCGCTTATTATTCTTTCGGTGGTTTCGGTAATTCTTATTTTGGTTCTTTGCCTAGTTTCAGGTTTTATAAAGCTTGCTGATGACCACATTGACACGGTTAACTCAAAAATTGATTTTGTAAATGCAGTAACAGGTATTTCCCTGCCCCCTGCACCCTTTGATGCCTATTCCGATGAGCAAAAAATCTTTGATGATGAAAATCGCCAATTTGTAACTGTGCAAAGCTACGGTTATTATTTGCCCGATAAAAAGCTTAATGGCCTTTTAGATGATGTGGTTAAAAATAAAAATTGGATTTCATATGAAGAAGATGGCGAGTTATTTAAACATTTTTCGCCTTATGTGAGTTATTACGATTCGGTTTGCCTTTTCTATAATGTTACCGAAAAAACCTATAATACATTACCCGCAGGTGATACACCTTGCGAATATATTATTGTTACCCTTGACCCATCCTACGGTTCGGTTAATATTTACATTTTTACTATTTAAAAAAGCACATTAAAGTTATAATTTCAAAAGAAAAACACGAACTGTCTATGCGGTTCGTGTTTTTTATATTTTAAGGTTTATAAAATTATCAGCTTCAATAGAGTTTTCGGTTACAATGCAGTCAAGGGCAATAATCCGAACACCCTTTTCCTGTGCACTTTTGAGCGCCTCTCCAAACTCACGGTGGGTTTTGTAATTAGGGGTGAAAAGGTGCACACCCTTCATTTGAATTATAAAAATGATATAGGCTTCAAAGCCGCACTCGGTGCATTTTACCAGCTCGTTTATATGTTTAACCCCACGAAGGGTTGGAGCATCGGGAAAGCTTGCTATACCATCGTTTTCTAACGTTACACCCTTAACCTCAATAAATGCCTTGCGGTTGCCATCATCAATAAATAAATCAAAGCGGGAGTTTCCAAAGGTTACCTCCCTTTTAATAACCGCTTCCTTTGAAAAAAGATTTCCTTTTTTAAGCCATTCTGCCGCCACGGCGTTTGGAATTTGAGAATCCATATTTATAAGCAAATCGCCCTTTTTAACGGCAATAAGGTCATAGGCCGTTTTGCGAAGAGGATTATGGGATTTCTGGAGCCAAACCTCATTTCCCTTTATGAGCAGTTCCTTACACCGCCCTGTATTTTTAACATGAACGGTTTGCTTTATGCCATCAATTAAAACCTCGGCAATAAACCTGTTCGGGCGGCTTAAAAAGACACCCTTTACAATGTTTTCATATTTCATATTTTAAGTCTTAATCCCTTTGGATAATAATTTTTAGCGGTACCATTTACAACCTTAACACCGCCAAGAGGTGCACCATCAACCAGAACGGCGGCAAAGCCGTTTGCGCACTCTACCTCAATTTCCTCACCGTGTAAAAACTGCAAAACCCGCTTATCATCTACCGAAAGATTAATTTTTCTTTTAAATTTATCCCCAAGAGCCGAGAAAAGCTGGTGGTGGGGCAAAATATAGTTCTTTCTAATTTCACCAATTGTAACGCCGCACAAAAACGGCTTTATTCCGTTTAAATCAAAGTCGCTTTCAAAATAAACAGGGGTTCCGTTTACCATTTTAACTGCCGTTTTATCATAGCCCTCTAAAATATCATCAAGAAAATCAAAAACAATTTTCTCAATCCTTTGGGTCGATTTTATGGCGCTTTTAACTGCGGGCTTGCTGTTTATGCTTTTAAGAACCGCCATAAACTGGCCCTCTCCCCTGCCTTTATGGGGATAAAATCGGCGGGCATAATGAATGTTATCGGTTTCACAGCCGTCAAAATTAATACCCTCGGTTGTGGCCTCTACCACCTCTTCTTTCGGTTTAACAAGGCAAAAATCGGGGTGGGCTTTAATAAAGCGGTCTATAACCATCTCATTCTCCTCTAAAGAGAAGGTGCAGGTGGCATAAATTATTGTTCCGCCATCTTTCAAAAGCCTTACGGCGTTTTCTAAAATTTCGGTTTGTCTTGCGGCGCATTTTAAAACATTTTCCTCGCTCCACTCGATAACAGCCGCTTCTTCTTTTCTAAACATTCCCTCTCCCGAACAGGGTGCATCAACCATAATAAGGTCAAAGGCTTTAGGAAAGGTTTTTGCGAGATATGCTGTGTCAGTGCAGGTTACAACAACATTTTCAAAACCCAATCTCTCAATGTTACCGCTTAAAATTTTGCACCTTGAGGGAATAATCTCATTGGAAACCAAAACACCCTTTAAACCGAGTTTATTTGCAATTTGAGTGCTTTTGCCACCTGGGGCGGCACACATATCAAGCACCCACCAA
>JAFTPI010000138.1 GCA_017463345.1 Clostridia bacterium
AACTTCCAAACGACAAAGTCATAAAAAGAGAGTACATTGACTTGCTTGACTCGCACCTCATTCCATTTGCAGTAGGAAGAAATCCTATGAGGAAATACAAGAAAGAAATAAGTGTATATGAGTTTGAAGGTTACTTTCAAGGTTTCCGTGTAGAAGTGCATCAAAGCGAATTCGGCACAGATTTTTTTCTATATCATGAAGATTATTGCGACAAGATACAAATGTTTCATGTTCCGAAACTCCTTGATGAAGAAGAAATCAGATTTGAAATAGATTCAAACATTGATATTGCAACAGGTCATTTCTATGACATAATTGAAAGACTGGGTTACTAACAAAAAGATGCTCTGCCGTAACAAGCAGAGCATCTCAAAAACAAATTGTAGTCAAATTGTAGTCACTATCGAAAACAGGAACTCAAAAAGCCCGTAAAATCAAGGGTTTTCGTGGTTTCCAACTTATTCCCATTCAATTGTACCGATTGGTTTCGGTGTAAGGTCTAAAAGCACACGGTTGATACCCTCAACCTCGTGGGTGATTCTATCGGTGATTTTGTGAAGAACATCATAGGGGATTTCTTCTATGGTTGCAGTCATAGCATCGGTTGTGTTAACCGCGCGGATAATAGCGGGCCAACCCTCATAACGCTTGCCGTCCTTAACGCCGACGCTTTTTGTATCAGGCACAGCGATAAAATACTGCCAAACGGTTTTGGCAAGACCGCAGTTGTCAAATTCCTCGCGTAAAATGGCATCGGCTTCTCTTAAAGCGTGAAGTCTGTCGCGGGTTATAGCGCCGAGGCAGCGAACACCGAGACCGGGGCCGGGGAAGGGCTGACGGTAAACCATATTATCGGGAAGACCAAGAGCCGAGCCCACAAGGCGAACCTCATCTTTGAAAAGGAGTTTAACGGGCTCGCAAAGTTCCATTTCCATATCCTCAGGAAGCCCTCCAACATTGTGGTGAGCCTTAACGCCATCGGATTCCAAAATATCGGGATAAATAGTGCCTTGGGCTAAGAAGGAAATGCCTTCAAGTTTTGCCGATTCTTCATCAAAAACCTTAATAAATTCGCCGCCGATAATCTTTCTTTTCTTTTCGGGCTCTGATACACCTGCAAGGAGGTCTAAAAAGCGGTCGGTTGCATCAACATAAACAAGGTTGGCATCGAGGCCTTCCTTAAACACCTCAATAACCTGCTCGCTTTCACCTTTTCTCATTAGACCGTGGTTAACGTGGACACAGGTGAGCTGTTTGCCGACTGCTTTAATGAGAAGAGCGGCAACAACGGAGGAGTCAACACCGCCTGAAAGGGCGAGAAGAACCTTTTTGTCTTTAACCTGTTCTCTGATTTCCTTAACAGCCTGCTCAATAAAAGCATCGGCTAAGGCCTTTGTTGTGATGCGCTCCATATTTTCGGGGCGGACATTAGTGTCAAGATACATAGTGCGTTTTCCTCCCTAAAAAATCAGTTAGTGTAGTTATCGAAGTAGCCCTGAACGAGGACAACGGGTGTGCCTTTATCTCCCGAACCACTTGTTAAGTCGCAAAGGGAGCCGATAAGGTCGGTTAACTGGCGGGGTGTGGTACCCTGAGCTGCCATGTTGCCAACGAGTGAGCTGCCGTCCTTTGCTTTGATGCTGTCGGAAATAGCCTTTTTAAGTTCCTCACCCGATAAATCCTTAAAATCGTTATCGGCAAGATATTTAAGCTTGAGTTCGTTGGGAGTGCCAACGAGACCGTCGGTAAATGCGGGAGAAACAACAGGGTCGGCAAGCTCCCAAATTTTGCCTTGAGGGTCTTTAAATGCGCCGTCGCCGTAAACCATAACCTCAATGTGCTTTCCTGTAGCATCGAAAAGGCGCTTTTGAATGTTAAGCACCAAATCCTTGCACTCCTTGGGGAAAAGCTTAATGGAATCCTCGGTGGATTTGTTAGAGCCGAGAAGACCGTATTTCTCGTTATAGCCGCTGCCGTTAACGGGCGCATTCAAAATGTCATCAAGACCGCAGACAACTTTAGCACCTGCTGCCTTTAAAATGCGCTTTGTTCTGGCTCTAGTGTGAATGTCGCAGGTTAAAACGCAATCGGTATAATCAAGGATAGCCTTTGCCTGATTTGCAAAAATAATTTCAACCTCGGCACCGCTTTCTTTAATAAGATTGCCGTAATATTCAACATAATCAATGCCAGTGAAGGGGTGCTTGTTAACACCGAAAAGCTCACGGTATTTCTCTAAAGACAAAACATCGCAGTAGGGATTAACGCCTGCATCATCGATTTTATCAAGGGAAACAAGTTCATTTCCCACCTCATCAGAGGGGTAGGAAAGCATAAGAACGATTTTTTTGGCGCCCTTTGCAATGCCGCGCAGACAAATTGCAAAACGGTTGCGGGAGAGAATGGGGAAGATAACACCAATGGTTTCTCCACCAAGCTTTGCCTTAACATCTGCTGCAATGGCATCGACCGAAGCATAATTGCCCTGTGCTCTTGCAACAATTGATTCGGTGATTGAAACAACATCGCGGTCGTTAAGTGAGAAGCCCTCAATTTCGGCGGCCTCCAAAACACTGTCACTAACGATAGCGGCCAAATCATCACCCTGACGAATGATAGGACAACGAATGCCGCGGGACACTGTGCCGACTCTGCGTTCTTTAATTTCCATCTGTTTTTAATTCCTTTCTTAAGGGCGGCAACAGCCGTGCCCTTTAACAAATAATTATTATATCCAATTTTAGTATTATTTTCAAGTTTTTTCGTATATTTTTTTACAAAAAAATACAAAAGCCGAAAGCCGCAGAAAAAATTCCTGCGGCTTCCGACTTTTATGGGGATGAATATGGGATGGGTAAGGGGATGAAAATCAACAAATTCGCATTTGATAGGGAATGCTTTTGCTCTCAAGGGAAGCCTTGCTGATTTTAATGGTGTATTCAATGTGGGTGTCGCTTTCCTTCTTTTTTGTAAAAGCCTGAATGCCTAAATCCTGCATTGAATTTACAAGCTTATTTATGCTGTTTGTGAAAAGGCGCAAATCACCAACCGCCCGTTTTCGAATGGGTGTTTTATCCATTCCCTCGCTTTCGGGGGTTTTAAGCAGGGAATCAATGTAATCATCGGTTTCTTTAATTCCGAAGGAGCCTGCAATAATGGTGTCCAGCGTTTCGTTTCGTTTTTCCTCTTCAATGCGAAGCAGTGCCCTTGCGTGGCGTTCGGTGAGGGATGCCTTTAAAATACGTTCGCGAAGCACAGCATCAAGCTTTAAAAGGCGAAGCTTGTTTGAAAGGGTTGATTGTGCTATACCAAGGCTTTCGCAAAGGCTGACACGGTCAAGTCCGAACATATTTGTTGCCTTTTCGATTGCCTCGGCCTCCTCAAAAAAGTTAAGGTCACACCGTTGAATATTTTCAATCAGGGCGATAAGCGCGCTTTGGCAGGAGTCTGCCTCACACAAAACGCAGGGGACACGCTTTATGCCAACTGCCACCGCGGCGCGCAATCGCCTTTCACCCGCGATAAGCTCATAAAGCTTATCGGAGTTTTTGCGGACAGTGAGAGGCTGAATGATGCCGTTTGCCTTTATGCTTTCTCCTAGAGCGGCAAGCTCATAGGAATCAAAAACAGTTCTGGCACCTGCGGCATTTGAAAGGATTTCCTCGGGGCGAAGCATTATAACCTTTTTACTTTTCAGCTTCATTACTTTCGCCTCCTCGCTGTGTCTTGATTATCGCACAAAAAGGCCTGCTTGTCCACAAAAAGCGGTTGCTAAAAAGGGCTTTTAAAAAACAAAAAACGCCGTTTTAAAGCGGCGTTTTTGAAATTTTGGCGCTGATTCGTGGGAATTTTGGCGGAGTTTGCGATAACTTTTTATATTCAATTATAAATCTTTCATCGGTTCCCTCAAGGGTTAAATGGGTTTTGTTTTGAAGTTTAACATTTAAAAGCCTTGCGGCATTTTTTGCCGCCTCAATTTCATTTAAAGCGGCGGGGCCCTTCATTGCCACAAAGGAGCCACCTGTTTTAACAAATGGTGTGCAATATTCCAGTAAAACATTAAGGGGAGCAACGGCTCTTGCACAGGAAAAATCAAATTTTTCCCTAAGTTCGGTCTTTTTGCCGCCCTCCTCTGCGCGGGCGTGGATAATCTCTAAATTGAGATCCGTTTTATCGGCCACCTCTTTTAAGAACACAAGGCGCTTATTTAAGGAGTCAAGGAGGGTCACCTGTAAATCGGGTCGGGCAATTTTGAGCACCATTCCGGGGAAACCTGCACCCGTGCCCACGTCAATAATTTTGGCGCCCTTTGGCGGGTTTACAGCCTTAAAAAAGGTGAGGCAATCGAGAAAATGCTTAATAACAACATCTCTTGGCTCGGTTATGGCGGTGAGGTTCATTTTTTCATTCCACTCTATGAGCAGGTTGCCGTAAATATTAAGCCGCTCAAAAGCCTTATCATCAAGGCTTATGGGGGAATTTTTAAGCAGTTCAAGGGGAAAATTAACCATTGTTTTTCTCCTTTTCAAGGTAAATAAGCAAAACGGAAATATCAGCAGGGCTGACACCCGAAATGCGGGAGGCGCGTCCAATGTTATCGGGACGCACTCTCTCGAGCTTTTCGGCCGCTTCAAGGCGAAGCCCATAGACATCTTTATAGCAAATATCTTTGGGTATAACCTTGCTTTCAAGCCGCAGCATTTCGTTAACCTGTGCCTGTTGGCGGATAATGTAACCCTCATACTTAATTTCGGTTTGCACCTTTTCGCAGATTTCATCGGAAAGGAGAGGCCTGTCCTTATCAAAGGAAGCCAACATTTTGTAGGTGAGCTGGGGCCTTTTAACAAGGTCGGCAAGGCGGCAGCCGGTGTCAAGCGGTGCTGTACCAACCGAAATAAGCATTTCGTTTAAGGCATTACCGGGGGCTATAAAGGTTTTATTAAGGCGGTCAATTTCGGCCTGCTTTTTAGCAATTTTCTCCTCAAATTCCTTAAAGGTTTCCTCATCAATAAGACCCAGCTTTCGGCCTAAGGGCATAAGGCGTTCATCGGCGTTATCCTGACGGAGAATGAGGCGGTATTCCGAGCGGGAGGTCATCATTCTATAGGGGTCGGAGCAGCCCTTTGTAACAAGGTCATCAATAAGGGTGCCAATGTAGGAGGATGCGCGGGAGAGTGTGAAGGGCTCACGGCCAAGCACCTTGTGTGCGGCATTTATACCCGCAATAAGACCCTGTGCGGCGGCTTCCTCATAGCCTGAGGAACCGTTAAACTGACCTGCGCCGAAAAGGCCTGGGAAGTCTATGAATTCGAGGGTTGGGTTCAGCGCAACGGGGTCTATGCAGTCATACTCAATAGCATAGGCATTGCGCATTATTTTCATATTTTCAAGGCCTGCAATTGTGCGGTAGAATGCGATTTGCACATCCTCAGGGAGGGAAGATGACATTCCCTGAAGATACATTTCCTCGGTGTCGGCACCGCAAGGCTCAATGAAAAGCTGGTGGCGGGGTTTATCGGCAAAACGGACAATTTTGTCCTCAATGCTTGGGCAATAACGAGGTCCAACACCCTCGATTTTCCCTGAAAACAGGGGGGAGCGGTGGAGGTTATCGAGGATTACGGATTTGGTTTCATCGTTTGTGTAACCAATGTGACAAACAACGCTGTTTTCGGGTAAAACCTTTGTGCGGTAGCTGAAGGGAACAATGTTTTTATCCCCCTCCTGTACCTCAAGCTTTGAAAAATCAATACTGCTTTTAAGCACCCTGGCAGGTGTGCCTGTTTTAAAGCGGCGCAGGGGCAAGTTAAGCTCTAAAAGTGATTTTGAAAGCTCGGTTGCGGGGAAGGTGCCATCGGGACCTGAATCAAAGCTTACTTCACCCACATAAATTTTACCCTTTAAATAGGTACCTGTGGCTAAAATAACCGTTTTACAGTTATAAACAGCGCCAAGCTTGGTTTCAATAACCCAAGCATCATTTTCCTGCTTTAAGGAAATAACCTCTGCCTGCTTTACACAAAGGTTTTCCTGCCTTTCTAAGGTGCCCTTCATATAACCACTGTAGGCGCGGCGGTCAATTTGTGCGCGAAGGGAGTGAACGGCAGGACCCTTGCCTAAATTAAGCATACGGCTTTGAAGGGTGGTTTTATCAGCGGCAACGCCCATTTCGCCACCTAAGGCATCAATTTCACGAACAAGATGTCCCTTTGCAGTTCCACCGATTGAGGGGTTGCAGGGCAGGTTGCCGACAGTATCAAGATTTATTGTAAAAATAAGGGTTTCGGCGCCAAGCCTTGCGGCAGAAAGGGCCGCCTCAATACCTGCGTGACCCGCGCCTATAACGGCAACATCGCAGTTACCTGCAAAATAACTCAAAAAAACACCTTCTTACTTACCAACACAAAAATGTCGGAAAATTTCATCTGTAACCTCATTTGTAACCCTTTCGCCCGTAAGCTCTAAAAGGGCGGCAATGGCATCGTCAATGCAAACACCAACGGCATCGGATGTCAGCCCCAAGGACAATGCCGAAAGGGCTTCATCAACGCTTTCCTTTGCGCGGGCCGCGCAATCGCGCTGACGTTCACTGATTAGCACGGCGGCATTGGCATCAAGCTTTTTCTCAAGGCAGATGTCACAAATCTTTTCTTCAAGACTCTCTAGTCCCTCGCCCAGCTTTGCCGAAACACTTACAACGTTAAAGCCCTCAAAATCATCAGGGGAAAGGGTGCTGCCCTTATCGCATTTATTAAGCACAACAAGGCAGTTTCTTCCCTTTATCTCATTTAAAATATCAAGGTCGTCATCGGTTAAATTATCAGAGCAGTCAAAAACAGCCAAAATAAGCTGTGCAGCAGCCATACGCTCCTTAGCAAGGGAAATTCCCACCGATTCAACCGTATCAGTGGTTTGGTGCAGACCCGCCGTATCGGCAATGTGCAGGGTTAAATCCCCCACACGAACGGTGTCCTCAATGACATCACGGGTGGTGCCTGCAACATCGGTGACAATGGAACGGTTGGTGCCTGAAAGCAGGTTCATAAGTGTGGATTTTCCAACATTGGGGCGACCGATAATAACGGTGTTCACACCCTCACGAAGGATTTTTCCAGAATTATATTCGCAAATGGCGGTGTCGAGGGCATTGGAAATATCCGTTAAAGAGGCTTCAAGGGCATTTTTCTCAAGCTCGGGAATATCCTCATCGGGGTAATCAGCATTAACCGCAATGGCTGCGGCAACATTTAAAAGGGTATCCTTAGCGGCGTTAATTTTAGCGCTTGTTTTACCCATATGTGCGGCATTTAAAAGCCTTAACTGGCTATCTCCCGAGGCGCTTATAAGCTCCATAACGCTTTCAGCCTCAATAAGGTCGAGTTTTTTGTTTAAAAATGCACGCTTTGTGAATTCACCTGCATCGGCAGGGGTGGCGCCTGCGGCAAAGCAGGCACGGAGCAATCTTTTGGCAATGTAACTGCCGCCGTGGCAGGAAAGCTCCACCACATTTTCGCCTGTGTAGCTTTTAGGGGCACGAAAAAGCAGCGCAACACCACTGTCAATTTTACCCTGTGCATCAAAAAACTCGCCGTAAAGCGCGCAGTATCCGCTTTTTTCGGCAATTTTTTTGCCCGAAATACTTTTGAAAACACTGTCGGCAATTTGGATAGCATTATCGCCCGAAATTCTGATTACGCCGATTCCACCCAGTCCACTAGGTGTTGAAACGGCGGCGATGGTGCTGGGCACTGTCAAAACCCCTTTCTTTTTTTGTTTACATTAAAATAAATTATAATGGTTTTAGTTAGTCGAAACAGTAACTTCCATTACTGTTTCGACACCAAATCTTTGATTTGGATACAAATTTTCAAAGAAAATTTAACTAAACCATTGCAATGATTGTCGTGCAGAATTAAATTTTTTCACAATTTAATTCTGCATAGCCGATAAAATCGGCTGTCGAAGCGCTCTTTAGCGTTTCGACAAACTACAAGCATTATAGCACAGCACCGTGCTTCTGGCAAGAAAAAACTTGAATATACAAGGCTGACAGTATATAATAGATATAAATTTGTATAATTAATAATTTGTTTACAAAATGATGAAATTTGTTTGTTAAAATTTTTGTAGCAAGTTATTTAGGAGGAAAAGAACTTATGATAAGTGTAACCGGACTTAGCAAAAGGTATGGTACACACCTTGCAGTTGATGATGTAAGCTTTAGCATCAAAAAAGGTGAAATTATTGGTTTCCTTGGCCCCAACGGCGCAGGTAAATCAACAATAATGAACATTTTAACGGGTTACCTTTCCTTAACTCAGGGTGATGTTAAAATCGACGGTTTTGATATTATGGAAAATCCCGAGCAGGCAAAGCGCAGAATAGGCTACCTGCCCGAAATTCCGCCCCTTTACCTTGATATGACGGTAATGGAGTATTTAGGCTTTATTTATGACATTAAAAAGGTTTCCTTCCCGAAGGGCCCTCACCTTGGCGAAATTGTTAAGCTTGTTAAAATTGACAATGTGAAGGACCGCCTTATTAAAAACCTTTCAAAGGGCTACCGCCAGCGTGTGGGCATTGCTCAGGCACTTGTTGGCAACCCCGATGTGCTCATTCTTGATGAGCCCACTGTTGGTCTTGACCCCAAGCAGATTATTGAAATCAGAAATCTTATTGCCCGCCTTGGTAAAAACCACACAATCATTTTAAGCTCACACATTCTTTCCGAGGTTCAGGCTGTGTGCGAGCGTGTTATCATAATTAACCGCGGCAAAATCATTGCCGATGACACCCCTGATATGCTTTCCAAAAACCTTTCAACCGACCATTCCCTGGTTGCGAGAATTGTGGGCGAGGAAAAGGAAATCACTGCAGTGCTTAACAGTGTTTTAGGTGTTAGAAGTGTTGTTTGCCTCGGCTGTCACGAAAGCGGAACGCTGGATTTCCAGATTGTCCCCGAAGAGGGCATGGACATTCGCGCCGCCGTGTCTTCAAGGCTTAATGAGAGGAAAAAGCCCCTTTTATCCCTTGCGGCAAATGAACTCACTTTAGAACAAATCTTCCTGCGCCTGACCGATGGCACACAGGAAATTGCTATTAAACCTGAGGAAAACGCAGTTCGCGTTAAGCTTGAGGATGACGGTACAATTACCGAATTAAATGAAGAAAAGGAGGAAAATGAATAATGTTGGCCATTTTTAAAAGAGAATTCAAATCCTATTTTATTTCTCCCATCGGCTATATTTTCCTTGCCGCCTTCACATTTTTTGAAGCAATGTTCTTTTCGCTTCTTTACGCAAGCGGAAGCACCCAAATTCAGTACATCATAACCTCTATTTCAAGCGTTGTTGTTTTCGCACTTCCCATTCTCACAATGAAGATGCTCAGCGAAGACAGGCGCCAAAAGGTTGACCAGGTGCTGCTTACAGCCCCCATTTCGGTGACCGCCATTGTAATGGGCAAGCTGCTTGCATCCCTTGCTGTCTTTATGCTGGCTTTTGCACCCACCCTTATTTTCCAAATTATCGTGAGCACCCTTGCCACAACGAATTGGCTAAACTTCCTTTACTGTCTTTTTGGCGTTATGCTTTTAGGTGCCGCAATGATTTCAATTGGTATGTTCATTTCTTCACTTACCGAAAGCAGCGTTGTTGCCGCAATTCTTACAATAGTTGTAAACTTCATTGTTATGATGGCGACCTCCTTTGCTTCAACACTTTCTTCCGAGCTTTTAACAAAGGTGGCAGAGAGCATTTCGTTTATTGACCGTTTTTCAAATTTTAGCTCCTCAACGCTCAGTATTGCAGACATTGTTTATTTTTTAAGCATCACAGTAGTTTTTGTATTCCTTTCGGTTCGTTCGGTTGAACGCCGCCGTTGGGCTTAAATTTCGGAGGGAATAGAAATGAAAAAATTATTTAACAAAGAAAACAAACCCAAAAAGCTTCGTAATAAAGCCCTTTTCAAAAGGGGTGGTTACGCCATTGCACTTACTGCAATTGTAATTGTTGGAGCAATTGTTTTAAACATTTTAGTTGGCGCTTTATCCGAGCGTTTCCATTTAACCTTTGACCTCACTTCAGATAAAATCAACAGCGCAAGTGAGGAAAATATTGAATATATTAAGGGCATTAAGGAAAAGGTAACCATTTCACTCCTTTCAAATGAGGATGATTACGCAAGTTATATGGATTACTACGCCCAAAACCTGTTTATGGCACAGGATTCAACGGGTGAATATTATAATCAGACCGTTCGCCTTCTTAATCAGTACGCCGATTATAACGAGAACATCACCGTAAAGTTTGTTGACCCTCAGGAGCCCGAGTTTGCCGAGGTGCAGTCAAAATACGCATCTGAGGACTTTGTTTACGGCGACATTTTGGTTGAAACAACCTTTAAGGGCGAAAACAATGCCGACATAACCCGTCACAAGGTTCTTTCCTATTCCGATATTTATAATTTATCGGATGAATCGGGTATGGCAGGCTATGGTTATGGTTATTACACCGTTTCGGGCTCTAACCTTGAAACGGTGCTGACAAGCGCCATTGCTTCAGTAACCTCCACCGAAACCAAGACCCTGGCTTATTTAAAGAGCGTTAGCTCCGACGGCGCATTTACAGCCCTCAGAAAAATTCTTGAGCTCAATAACTATGTTATCGTTGAGGTAAACGATGAGTTCATTACCAAGCTGCCCGAAAACATTGACGGCATTATTCTTGTTGCACCCAAAAGAGATTTAACCGGTGCTGAGCTTGATGTTATCAATAAGTATCTTAAAAATGATGGCAAGCTTGGCGGCTCATTTATCTATTTTGCAAGCATTGCAAGCCCCTCAATGCCCAACTTTAACGAGTTCTTAATTGAGTGGGGAATTAAGCAGGGCAGTGGAATGCTCTTTGAAACAAATAAAAACTATCTGCTTAGCGAAACCCAGCCCTCAACCCTGGCTGTGCTTCCCACGGCTAACGCGATTTTCGGCTCTAATAAGTATTTCATTTGCTCAAATAATGTGCCTTTTGAAATCACCGAAACCGTTAACAACCTTTGCAAAGTGACCGCCCTTGCAAACACAAGTGATGGTGTTGCCATTGCCCCTGTTAACGCTGAGGCAACCTGGAGCGGCGCCCAAAGTGCTGAGAAAAAATCCTTCCCCGTAATCCTTATGTCGGAAACCCAAAACTTTGTAGATAATGTTCAAATGAAGAGCTATGTTATGGCATTTTCCAGCTTTGACCTTATTAACGAAAGCTGGCTTAACGAAGAAAGCCTTAACAACCTTGATTCGGTTTTGGGCGTTACCGCAAAGGCAACGGGAATGGCCGATACTTCAATTGTTTTCACACCCAAAACCATTGAAACCGATAACTACTATTCCAAGGTTACAGCAACCAAAACAACCATTATAAGGGTCATTTTCCAATACACCCTTCCCGTGTTGCTCCTTGCCCTTGCAGTGTATGTGTTTATCAGGAGGAAAAATAAATAATGGATAACACTCCCGAAAACAAAACTCAAGGTACCAATACAGAATCCACTATATTTTCGGCTCCCAAGGAGCACGATGACAAACCGAAAAAGGGAAGCGGCAGAATTAAAAAAATTGTTGCCGCCTTTCTTTCGGTGGCTATTCTTATCGGTGGTACCGTTGCAGTTATAAAGCTTATCCCTGTTATTGAGGAAACTGTTATTGACAGCGATAAATCGGCGGTTGTAACAGAGCTTAGCAGCGATGATTTTGAAAGAGTGACCCTTAAAAACGGAGATAAAACCCTTGTGCTTGTGTCGAGCATCACCGAAGGTAAGGATTCCTCAACGGTTACCTGGACACTAGAGGGCTATGATGCTACACTTATTGACTCCTACTATGTTAAACAGACCGTCAGCGAGCTTGCCAGCATCACCGCCCTTCGCAAAATGAAAAATGTGGATTCTGATTACGGTTTTGATAAACCTAAGGCTACCGCAGTCTTCGAGGGCAGGGGCGAAACCAAGGGCTTTACAATTACGGTTGGAAACGAATCCCCCGACACCCGCGGTTTTTATCTTAAAACCACACTGTCGGAAACGGTTTATCTTGTGGAAAATACCGAAATTGCCGAGCTGTTTAACGATGACCTGCACTATGCTTTAAACAATAATCTGGGCGGTTTTGAACAAAACAGCGACAATGGGGATTATTTTGCCGACGGTTCTCTTTCCACTTACGACACCATTGTGGTAAGCGGCGATAATTTCCCCGTTCCTATGAAGGTTGTAAAAAACGATGATGATTCCTACATTGGTTTCCAGATTATAACCCCTATGAATCGTTATGCCTATGAAACCAAGGATTTTCTCACCGCCTTCGGTCAGGGTCTGACCTGTGCAGGCATATATTCTTATGACACAAGCGATGCTTCTCTTAAGAAGTTCGGCCTTGATAATCCCTTTATGACCGCAACCATAACCGTTGGCAAAGAAAGCCTTACCTATAAAATTGAAAAGGTTGACGAAACCTACGCCGCAGTGGTCTGTGATGGCTTCCCCATGATAAGAAAGGTTGCACTCCAGAACCTTCCCTTTATTGATGACGATGCCACTGATTATTATTACAAGACTCCCATTGTTGAAAACATTAAGGATGTTGAGAACATTATTTTGGAGAGCGGCGGACAAAGATACGAATTTAAACTGTGGTATGAAACGGTAAAGGCCGAAAGTGAAGGCGAGGAGGACGAGGAGGTTTTCCACGTTTCTTACGGCGGCAAAGAGCTGGACGGCGCCAACTTTAAGAAATACTATATGCAGCTGCTCGGCATATCCAGCGTTGATTTCACCACCAAAAATATTTCAGGCGCTTACGACACGGTTATGACCTTTAAGCACAACAACGGCACAAAGGACACTGTTATAGGCTTTAAGAAATATTCCGAGCAGCGCTGGCAATACTATATTGACGATGTGGCCTCCGGCCTTATATCATCAACAGATTATTCAAAGCTTGTGGACTACACAAAGAAAGTTGCCGCAGGCGAAAAGTTGGATGTGGCTTAAATGGATAAAATTTATGACAGCGTTGAACAGCTTATTGGCTCTACACCAATTGTTCGCCTTAATAAGCTAAAGGAAAATTTAGGTCTTAAGGCAAATCTTTTGGCAAAGGTTGAGTGCTTTAATCCTGCGGGCTCGGTTAAGGACCGTGTTGCGCTTAACATGATAAACGAGGCCGAAAAAAGCGGTGCCTTAAAGCAGGGTGGCACGGTTATTGAGCCCACCTCTGGCAATACGGGAATTGGCATTTGCGCCATTGCCGCCGCCAGGGGTTATAAGGCGATTATAGTTATGCCCGATACTATGTCAAAGGAAAGAATGCAGTTGGTTTCGGCCTACGGTGCAAAACTTGTTTTAACCGATGGAAACCTTGGAATGGCGGGTGCTATTAAAAAGGCTGAGGAAATAAAAGCCAAAACCGACAACAGCATCATTGCGGGTCAGTTTGTGAACCCTGCAAATTGGCAGGCCCATTTTAAAACAACGGGTCCGGAAATTTATGATGCCACAAAGGGTAACTTAGATTTCTTTATTGCAGGTGTTGGCACAGGCGGCACCGTGACGGGTGTTGGAAAATATCTTAAATCTAAAAATGAAGATATAAAAATTGTGGGTGTTGAGCCCGATGCTTCCCCTGTGCTTTCAGGTGGAAAGGCGGCGCCCCACAAGCTGCAGGGAATTGGCGCAGGCTTTATTCCCGAGGTACTGGATAAAGATATTTTAGATGATGTTATGACAGTTTCGGCAGAAGATGCCTTTAAAACAGGCAGAATGCTGTGCCAAAGCGAGGGGCTCCTTTGCGGAATTTCCTCAGGCGCGGCGCTTTATGCCGCAATAGTCCTTGCAAAAAGGCCGGAAAACGAGGGCAAAAATATTGTGGTGCTGCTTCCCGACACGGGGGAGAGATATTTAACCACCGAAATGTTTGAGTAAAAAAACGCGTATTGCCTAGGCAATACGCGTTTTTTTATATTAGGTTGATTAAAATGGGAACGGCGTAAACAATCGTTATTGCTGCTACAAATACGGTTATAAACAGGGCGTAAACCGCTTTTTTTATGCCCTCAGGCAGAAGATTTAATTTCTTGTGCTTTAAAAGGAACAAAGCGGTAAGCAAAGCACCAATACCTGAAAGCGCCAAGCCGATGGGTAAGCCCTTAGGCATAAAGGTGATTTTAAGTGTTCCGCCATTTTCAAGGTTTACCGCAGTAAAGCCTGTGAGGGCTTTTCGGTAGGGCACCTCTTGCCCGTTAACCGTGATTTTATAGCCCTCGTTATAGGGCAGGGACAAAAACAGTGTGCCGCTTTGAGATTTTGGAATTTCGCCTGTAATTTTATTCTGCTCTATAGAAAGGTCAAAGGTTTGGGCATTTGCAAGCGCATCTTCTACGGCATTAACATCAATTCCAAAAACGCCGAAGGATTTGCAGGAAAGGCCTTTTTTAAGCTGAAGCCGAATTTCCACCGTTTCGTTTTCAAATTCGCCGAGATAAAGTGTGCCGTTATAGTTTTGCTCAGGGTAGGAATAGGAAACGGCATTTGAGTTTACAAAAACCGAGAAGGAATTGTTAACCGGTTCAACAAGGGCGTTTGAGGCAACGCCGAAGCAGTCAAAATAAAGGCGCTGCTTATTAGAAACATTAACGGTGTAGGTAATTATGCCGCCGTCCCAGTTTTCAAAAATATGGGTGCCGAAATTATTATAGTAATTGCAACCGAAAAAATCACTCATTTCATAGGCTGTCACAGGGGATTTTTCAAGGGAAAACATTTGGGCAAAGGCATCGCCTAAAACCTCAATTCGGTTACCGCTCTCA
>JAFTPI010000139.1 GCA_017463345.1 Clostridia bacterium
ATCTTTCAAAAACAATAAAGCGATTACACCTGCTGTAAATACATAATAGCAAGAAGAAAATTGAAAACTTTTTGCCAGTGCGATTGGCATAAGCATTAGATAGCACAAAATGTAGGGGATTATATACTGAGTTAGCCCTTTCCGATTCATAAGCACACATACCAATATGAGTGCTGCGAGCTGAACCACACCGTTAATTATGCGAATTGTACTATAATTAAAAAATGATAGAAGCGGTTTAAGCAAAACAAGATAGCCGTGCCAATACCTTGCATAGTCAATGGTTTCTGTAAATTCCTCATTATGAATATAATGAGCTACAAGCGTTTCCGCTGGATCACTATCATCAATTGAGCCTCGATAAGCAAGCATCGCTTTTTCAAATGCAGATGCCTCAGTAGCATCAGCCGCCTCCAACAGCATAATTGAATCTGTAAAGTTATCAAGTTGACTGTGACACCATGAGAACAGTTGTGGAGAGGTACCTTCTTCCTGTATTGTTACTGCTGATGAACGAACATGATGTTCTATTGAATCAATCGGTAAACAATATACCGACCAAAGTAGAATGGTTCCCAAACCGGCAGCAATTGCAAAATTTATTACAACAGCAGATGTATTTTTTAAAATATTGCTGAGGCACATTTTTTCTTTTAATATGTTTGCAATATTTTTAACCTTAATTACCTTACACATTCGAACAAGCCCTGTGACAGCAATAACTACTATGTACATCAAAGCAGGAATCTGTGCAAGAGCAATCACAACGCACAGTATGCTCAGACCGGTTTCAGGTGTAGTAAACAAACGACCGAGCAGAGATTTTACTGCTGTAGAATGTACCCAACTGTTGAAAAAATACTGGGAATTCATAATGCAAAGAATGATAGCAATCACGCTTCCAATAATCCTTTCAACTTTGGCGGCAGAGGAACATATATTGAATTTTGATAAATAAAGCAATATGCCCACAGCTAACCCTATCAGTGGAAAAAGTACCAGCGCAACCTTGTCTGCATTTGATAAGGATAGCATCATTACAATTCCAGAAGGAATTAATAGCAATTTTGAAAACCTTCTCATTAATCGATCATCTCCCGTGTACTAATTATTATTTTTGGAGAATATTTCTCTTCTAGAACACTCTGCTCGCATAATTTCTTCTTCGTGCAATTCCCGCCATACTTTTTGGGTAATATATAGGCGGAACTCAAAATCCTGTTTGTGCTTCTGAATCAGGGTATCTAGAATCATGCCGGATGAAAATGAAAGCAGTGCCGCAATCGCCATAAAACCACAAGCGATCAAAGTCGGAAACCTTAGCACCAGGCCTGTCTTCAGATATTCAGCAAGCACAGGAACGAACAAAATGATAGCGATGATCAGCAGAATCAAGGATACACATCCAAAAAACTGGAGTGGCTTATAGTTCTTAAACAAATCAAAAATGGTCTTGAGAACCTTGACACCATCTGAAACAGTATTCAATTTTGACTCGCTGCCCTCCGGACGATCACGATAGTCAATAACATGGTTTTTAATATACATATTTTTATCCACTGCATGAATTGTCATTTCAGTTTCTATTTCAAAACCTTGGGAAAGTACAGGAAATGTTTTTACAAACTGATAGCTGAACGCCCGCAGGCCAGTCATAATATCTTTAACATCTGTCCTGAATATCTTATTGATAAAAAATCTGGTCATAGAATTGCCAACATTATGAAAAGGTCGTTTGTTTTCGGAAAAGTAAGTAGATGACAATCGATCACCAACGACCATGTCAGCTTTATTCTCTAATACTTCCCTTACCATCGCAGGACCTGCATCAGCCGGGTAGGTATCGTCACCATCCACCATTATGTAACACTCGGCATCAATCTCCCGGAACATTCTCCGGATTACATTTCCTTTGCCTTGCAGATGCTCATATCGAACAACTGCGCCTGCTTCTTTTGCAATGACATCCGTTCCATCTTTAGAGTTATTGTCATAAACATATATAACTGCCTCGGGCAGGACCCTTTTCCAATCATCTACCACTTTTCTTATTGTGATGCTTTCGTTGTAACACGGAATCAATACTGCGATTTTGTCCATGGTACACCCTCCTTATCTTTATTTGAAAATCATAAATTTTGAAATGAAATAGTTGATTGCAATCACCACCAAATTAGTGAGCACCTTCATGATCTCGCTGCTGAAGGACAAACCATCAACTAAAACATACAACATTACCGTTTCAACTACCAACGATAACAGGCGCCCCAGAAAAAACTGGATCACCTCGCCCTTTATTTTGCCGGGCGACCAATCCTTTGAGTTGAATACAAAAATCTTGTTGGTAATGTAGGCAAACGTGACAGCACAAATCCAGGAAACGACATTGCTGATTAAGTAATTGATGCTCAGAAATCGTAAACAAACAAAGTAAACAACGTAGTTTACGAGCGTAGTCATTACGCCCCAAAATCCATATAAAATAAGTTCTTTATACTTTTTTAAGACCGTTTTTATCCAATACACCACTCAGCGTCCTTTCCTGTTCATCAACTCTTTCAACCCTTGAACTGTAAATATTTTTGTCATGATTTGCAACAAAAATCCGTGTTGCAAAAAGCACACCTTTTGAAGCTACCTTTACAATGTTAATTTTAGCACAAAGAAATATATATTACAACAATTTTATTAAAATACGGCACTGTTTTCATACGATATACTTAGCATTATAAAAATAAAGTAGTTTTCAAAAGGTGTGCCTTTTGAAGCTACTTTTTCTTGGTTAAATTATATTCTCTTGCTTTTCGGTAAAAAGCAGATTTTGTTAATCCTGTCTCTCTTATAACATCCACAGTTGTTATATTAAGCATCGCTCGTTCTGTTGTTGCCAATCCCATCTGACAGATACCATAAAATAGTTAAGTTGTTCTTAACTGTTTTACGGACACCCGCCTTTCCCTCGCAATTTTTTAAAATATCGTAACAGAGGCACACATTTTCTCTTAATTTTTCTCTTTTCGCTCTTATCTATGAAAAGAAGGAAGGCTTGAAGCCTTCCCTTGCTTTTTATTTTACATACCTTTCATAACCCAGCCTAAACGCCTCATCAAACACATTGCCCTCATTACCGATAACCTCATATTCATAGCCGCGAAGCCGCAGCCACATTTTTCCTTTTCCGCTTATGGCGTTAAAGCTGAACTCGCCCCTTTCGGTTGCTAAGGTTACCTTGTCGCCGTAACCGCCGTTCATATTTGTGCGGTCGGGCACCTGTCCTATGCAGCTAAACTGCGAATTGTTAAGAAAATCGTTGACACTTTGCAAAATATCCTCATCGGTCAAAGGAATTAACTTATTATTCTTGTCCAGAAGATTAGCAATCTTAACCACTGTGACAGGGGCATCCAAAATTTCCTCAAAACCCTCGATTTCATTTATCTTTTTTGGGGTTGTGTCAAAATTTGCAGGTGCTGACTTTAGCGGATTAAGACAAATAATGAGCAGCACCACCGAAAGCGCTAAACCGAGGACAAAAATGCCGATAATTAACCCTTTGTTCTTCACAAAACCCATCTCTTTCTTTTTCCTTATTTTAATTTTACCACGAAATACTCTTTTTGTAAACCTTTCACGCATTCCGGGGTAAGGTCGCAAAGACTTATCTCTCATATCAAAAAAATTCCTCTTTATTCTCATTGATTTTTTACACTATTTATGTTAATATGTATGGTGTATTACTATTTTTATGGGAGGATGAACTGTTTGGGTAAGATTATTTCGGTTGTAAACCAAAAGGGCGGCGTGGGCAAAACCACATCGGCCGTTAATCTTGCGGCGGGGCTGGGGCTCCTTGGCAAAAAGGTTTTGCTTTTAGATATTGACCCCCAGGGCAACACCACCAGCGGCTACGGCATTGACCGCAGAAATGTTAAAGCCTCCTCCTACGATTTGCTTGTGGGTGACAAAACGATTAAGGACACAGCCGTTGTTACAAAGTTTAAAAATGTCACCGTTGTGCCATCGAGTATGGACCTTGCAGGCGCCGAAATTGAACTTATTGACCTTGATAACAGGAACGAAAAATTAAAGCAAAAGCTTCTCCCCGTGAGAAATGATTATGATTTTATTTTAATCGACTGTCCTCCGTCGCTGGGCCTTATCACCATAAACGCTTTAACCGTTTCTGACAGCGTTATGGTGCCCATACAGTGTGAATATTACGCTCTTGAGGGCCTTTCTCAGCTTATCTCCTCAATTCGTCAGGTTAAAAGAATTTATAACCCCAATTTAGAGGTTGAGGGAATTTTACTTACAATGTATGACGGCAGGCTTAATCTCACTCAACAGGTTGTGGGTGAAATTAAGAAATATTTTAAGGACAAGCTTTATTCAACCGTTATTCCCCGCGCCGTGCGCTTGTCCGAAGCACCGAGCTACGGTGAGCCCATTCAGTACTACGACAAGCACTCAAAGGGTGCCGATGCTTACAACAATTTAGCAAAAGAATTTTTAAAGAAAAACAAGGGGTGGAAATAAATGGCTAAAAAAGGTGGTCTTGGCAAGGGCTTTGACCTTTTGCTTGATGAAAATGCAACCGATAACGAGCAGGTTGTCACCGTTAATATAAACGAAATTGAACCTAATCGCGACCAGCCCCGAAAGGTTTTTGATGAGGCGGCCTTAAATGAGCTTGCCGACAGCATTTCTGTGCATGGCCTCATTCAGCCTATTCTCGTTCGCCCGCTATTAAGCGGCAGATATTCAATTATCGCAGGTGAACGCCGCTGGCGTGCCTGCCGCATTGCAGGGCTTACAGAAATTCCCGTTATAGTTAAGGCCCTGGATGAAAAAAGCAGTGAAGAAATTGCAATGATAGAAAACCTTCAGCGTGAGGACTTAAACCCCGTTGAAGAGGCGTTGGGCTATAAAAACTTAATTGAGCGACACAATCTCACTCAAGAGGATTTATCCGCCCGCGTAGGCAAATCAAGAAGCGCTATTGCCAACGCTTTAAGACTTTTAAATTTGCCCGAAAATATGCTTGATGCACTGTCTATGGGGCAAATCACCGCAGGACACGCAAGAGCAATTTTATCCACCGACAATGCTTCTCACCGAGAACTGCTTTTCAAAATGGCTCTTGAGGGCAACAATGTGAGAACATTGGAAGCCGCCGCAAAAAGCCTTTCAAAGGGCGGCAACGGAAAGGTTAAGCCTCAGCCCGCAGCAAAGCCCACCTTCTTTAAAGAGGTTGAACTTTCTCTTAAAAACGAACTTGGCCGCAAAGTAACGGTTAAATCGAACGGTGGGGAGCGCGGCACCATTACACTTGAATTTTTTAATGCCGATGAGCTTAAAGATTTTGCCAACAAGCTTGCAGGCAAGAAATAAGGAACCGAGGAAAAACTATGTTAGACATTAAGACAATCAGAAACAATCCCGATTTGGTTAAACAGGCCGTTCGTAACCGCAACGGAAATTTAGATGCTGTTATTGACGAGCTTCTCACTATTGATGCCCAGCGCCTTAAACTCACCTCACAGGTTGAGTCCTTAAGAGCAGAGCAAAATGCCGCTTCAAAGCAAATCCCAGCTCTAAAAAAACAGGGCAAAAGCACCGATGAGCTTATGGCACGAATGAAGGAAATTTCCGAAAAAATCAAGGAGGACGGCAAGCTTCAATCAGAGCTCGAGGCAAAGCAAAGAGAGCTAATTCTGTGCATTCCCAACATCCCCCACGAGAGCGTTCCCGTTGGCCACGACGATTCCGACAACGTTGAAATCCGCCGCTTCGGCGAGCCTAAAAACTTTGAATATGAGCCCAAGGCTCACTGGGATATCGGCGCAGACCTCGGTATTTTAGACCCCGAAACCGCCGCCAAGGTTACAGGCACCCGTTTTCATTTCTATAAGGGTCTTGGTGCAAGGCTTGAGCGCAGCATCATTAACTACTTCCTTAACACCCACACCGAAAACGGATATACCGAAATTCTGCCTCCCTTTATGGCAAACCGCGCATCAATGACAGCAACGGGTCAGCTGCCGAAATTCGAGGAGGATGCATTTAAGCTTACAAATGATTATTTCCTCATTCCCACAGCCGAAGTGCCTGTTACAAATATGCACCGCGAGGAAATTTTAGATGGCAAAACTCTGCCTCTTTCCTATGCCGCTTACTCCGCTTGCTTTAGAGCCGAGGCAGGAAGCGCAGGAAGAGACACCCGCGGTCTTATCCGTCAGCATCAGTTTAACAAGGTTGAGCTTGTTAAGTTTGCCGACCCCGAAAATTCCTATGAACAGCTTGAAAAGCTTACAAACGATGCCGAAAGAGTGCTCAAAGGCTTAGGTCTTCCCTACCGCGTTGTTTGCCTTTGCAGCGGTGACCTTGGCTTCTCCTCTGCCAAGACCTATGACATTGAGGTTTGGATGCCTTCCTACGGCCGCTATGTTGAAATTTCCAGCTGCTCTAACTTTGAGGATTATCAGGCACGCCGCGGCTCCATCCGCTTTAAAAAGGATGTTAAGGACAAGGCACAGCTTGTTCACACCCTTAACGGCTCAGGCGTTGCAGTCGGCCGCACCGTTGCCGCAATTCTCGAAAACTACCAGAATGCCGACGGTAGCGTTACCATTCCCGAAGCACTTGTTCCCTATATGGGCTGCGATAAAATTACAAAATAAAAGCCTAAAACTCTCGGATTTTTCCGAGAGTTTTTTGTTCATTTTTTGTTAAAATTCTTGTCAAATTTTGTTGACTTTAAAGGTGTTATTGTGGTATTATAAATGTATAAATTTATATATATTTTTAAAAGAAGCGGGAGGCAAAGGTCTTGAAGGCGTTAGAAGAGAAAATCGTCAAGGAAGGCGCTGTGCTTCCCGGTAATATTTTAAAGGTCAATTCCTTTTTAAACCACCGCATTGATGCCGCTTTTATTATGGAAATGGGTGAAGAAATCGCCCGTCTTTTTTACGAGGACAAGCCCACGCTGATTTTCACCATTGAAACCTCAGGCATTGCTATTGCCATGGCTGCGGCGGTAAACCTCGGCATTCCCTTGGTTTTTGCCAAAAAGCATAAATCGGGAAATTTGTCAGGCGACCTTTACAAAACCACAGTTCATTCCTTCACCCACGGCACCGATTACACCGTGGTTGCCGAAAAGAATTTTATAAATGAAAATGACCGTGTTTTAATTGTTGACGATTTCCTCGCCAACGGCAAAGCACTGGAAGGCCTTATTGACATTGTAAATCAGGCAGGTGCCGTAACAGTGGGCGCCGCCACAGCAATTGAAAAGGGCTTTCAACACGGCGGTGACGCTCTCAGGGAAAAGGGCTACAAGGTCTGCTCCCTTGCCATTGTTGATTCAATGGACGACAGTGGCAATATCACGTTCCGCCAGCAATAATCTGGTATGTAAAAAATTTTACATAAAAATTTTTCAGGAGGAAAAGAAAAATGAAAAAGATTCTCGCAATTCTCTTGGCAGCAGTAATGCTCTTTGGTCTTACTGCTTGCGGCGGCACAAACGATGATACTCTTGGCATGAGTGATTCTCCTCTTGCAGCGCCCACAATCACACCTGATTATGAAGTTCCCGATGACTTCAAGGTTGGTTTTATCTGCCTGCACGACAAGGAATCCACCTATGACAAGAACTTCCTCAATGCTGTTGACACCATCAAGGCAGCACTCAACCTCAAAGACGAGCAGGTTCTTATTAAGACCAACGTTGATGAGTCAAATGCTTGCTACGAAGCAGCAAAAGACCTTGTAACCGAAGGCTGCAAGATTGTTTTTGCTAACTCCTTTGGTCATGAAGAGTTCATGATTAAGGCAGCTAAGGAATTTACAAATGTTCAGTTCTGCCACGCTACAGGTACAAAGGCTCACACCGAAAATCTTCCTAACTACCACAACGCTTTCGCTTCCATCTATCAGGGCCGTTACCTTGCAGGTATCGTTGCAGGTATGAAGCTCAACGAAATGATCGAAGAGAAGAAGATTACCGCTAGTGAGGCTAAAATCGGTTATGTTGGTGCCTTCACCTACGCTGAAGTTATTTCAGGTTACACCTCTTTCTACCTCGGCGCAAAATCCGTTTGCCCCTCTGTAACAATGGACGTTCAATTCACCGGCTCTTGGTACAGCCTTGACGGCGAAAAGAGTGCTGCTGAAGCTTTAATCGCTAACAAGTGCGTTCTTATTTCTCAGCACGCTGACTCCATGGGCGCTCCCTCTGCTTGTGAAAAAGCAGGCGTTCCCAACGTTTCCTACAACGGCAGCACCTATGAGTCCTGCCCCGAAACCTTCCTTGTTTCTTCTGCTATCAACTGGGCTCCTTACTACAACTACATGATCAGATGCGTTGTTAAGGGCGAAGCTATTGCAGCTGACTGGTGCGGCGGCATTGATGAAGGCTCCGTTGTTCTTTCCGGCATCAATCAGGATGCTGCTGCAAAGGGCACTGTTGAGGCTATTAAGAAGGCTATCGCCGACCTTAAAGCAGGTACCGTTCATGTATTTGATACCAAGAACTTCACCGTTAAGGGCGCCGCTGTAACCACATATCAAGCTAATGTTGATGATGATGCAGCTTTTGCTCCTGACACCGAGGTTGTTGCAAACGGCATCTTTGAGGAATCAAAATTCCGTTCTGCTCCTTACTTCGATCTTCAGATTGACGGCATTAATCTCCTTAACACCAACTTCGGCGAATAATCTTAAATTTAATCTTTTGGTATAGGCGAAGGGCTTTCCCTTCGCCTATACCTTGACTTTAATCCCATAAGCACAAAGAGATATTCCTTTGTTTTTATGGGATTAAAGTCTATTTTTGGAGGTAGAAAGAATGGCAGAAAAAATTGCCCTTGAATGCAGAAACATAACCAAAACCTTTGGTAAGGTTTATGCAAACAAAAACTGTAGCCTTGATGTCCGCAAAGGCGAAATTCTTGCAATTCTCGGCGAAAACGGAAGCGGCAAGACCACTCTTATGAATATGGTTGCAGGCATTTACTTCCCTGATGAGGGCCAGATTTTTGTCGACGGAAGCGAGGTTGTTATTAAATCCCCTAAAGATGCCTTCCGTTATAAAATCGGTATGATTCATCAGCATTTTAAGCTTGTTAATGTTTTTTCTGCCACCGAAAACATTGCTCTGGGTATAAACGAGGGCAAATACAAATTAAGCGAGGTTAAGCGCAAGGTGGTTGAAATCACCCAGCGTTACGGCTTTGTTATTGACCCCGATAAAAGAATTTATGATATGGCTGTTTCCGAAAAGCAAACGGTTGAAATCTTAAAGGTGCTCTACCGCGGCGCCGACATTCTGATTTTGGACGAGCCTACCGCCGTTTTAACACCTCAAGAAACCGAAAAACTGTTTAACGTTTTGCGCAGAATGCGTGAGGATGGCAAATCCATTGTTATCATCACCCACAAAATGCACGAGGTGCTCTCCATTTCCGACCGCGTTGCAATTCTTCGAAAGGGCGAGCACATAGCAACGGTTAACACAGTTGAAACCAACGAAAATGAGCTGACCGAGCTGATGATGGGCAAAAAGGTTGACCTTAACATTCAGCGCAGCGAGCCTAAAAACTGTGTAGACCGCCTTACTGTTAAGAATATTACAAGTGTGGATGAAAACGGAAGAAAAGTGCTTGACGACATTTCCTTCACCGCAAAATCGGGCGAAATCCTCGGCATTGCAGGCATTGCCGGCTCAGGACAAAGAGAACTTCTTGAATCCATTGCCGGCCTTTACCATTTGAATTCAGGTGAAATTCTTTACACCGACCCGAAATCGGGAGAGGAAGAAAATTTAAGAGATAAAACCCCTATCCAAATTCGCGATTTGGGTGTTCGCCTTTCCTTTGTTCCTGAGGACCGCCTTGGTATGGGCCTTGTTGGTAATATGGACATCATTGATAATATGATGCTCCGTTCTTACCAAAAGGGCAAATCCGCATTCCTGCAGCGCAAAGAACCAAAGGACCTTGCCGAACACATTATTAAGGAGCTTGAGGTTGCTACTCCAAGTGCCACAACGCCTGTGCGTCAGCTTTCGGGCGGTAATGTTCAAAAGGTGCTTGTTGGCCGTGAAATCGCTTCGGCCCCCAGCGTTCTTATGGCGGCCTACCCTGTAAGAGGTCTTGATGTTAACGCTTCCTACACCATTTACAATCTTTTAAACCAGCAAAAAGAAAACGGTGTTGCCGTTATCTTCGTTGGTGAGGATTTAGACGTTTTAATTGAGCTTTGTGACCGAATTCTTGTTATAAACTCGGGTAAGGTTACAGGCCTTGTTGATGGCAGAACTGCCAAAAAGGATGATATTGGCTTTATGATGACCAAATCAACCGAACTAGAAAAAGAGGAGGGTTAAAAATGGCAAAAAGTGACAAAAAAATCCGCACGCCCCTTTTCCACATTGCAAAGCGTGAAGTAATGCCTTGGTATTTCGGCGTTTTGGTCCGCGTTATTGCCGTTATTGCCGCCCTCGTTACGGCCGGTGTTCTTGTAACTGTTTTAGCGGGCAGAAACCCCATTGAGGTTTATGTTACAATGTTTAAGGGCGTTTTCGGCCAATCCAATAGAATTTGGGATATGTTCCACCGCGTTGCCATTCTCCTTGGTATTTCGCTGGCTGTTACCCCTGCATTTAAAATGAAATTCTGGAACTGCGGCGCCGAAGGTCAGGTGCTCATTGGTGCCCTCGCCACCATTTGCGTAATGGTGTTTTTGGGCGGCAAAATCCCCACCCCCGTGCTTCTTTTAATAATGCTTGCCGCAAGTGTGCTTGCAGGTATAATTTGGGCGGTTATTCCCGCTGTGTTTAAGGCTCTTTTTAATACTAATGAAACACTGTTCACCCTCATGATGAACTATGTTGCCATTCAGCTTGTGGCATTCTTCTTAAAGCTGGTGGCTAAAGATGGTTCGGGTGTTTTATCCCCCATGCCTCAGTTCGGTCTTCCCATTCTTGGGGGCAAAGCGCAGCTTCTTAATATTATAATCATTGCCGCTGTTACGGTTATTCTTCACATTTATCTTAAATCCAGCAAACAGGGTTATGAGATAAGCGTTGTGGGCGAAAGCGAAAATACTGCGAAATATATTGGTATCAATGTTAAAAAGGTAATCATCAGAACGCTGGCTGTTTCAGGTGCCATTTGCGGTCTTGTTGGTCTGCTCATTGCAGGCGGCACCGACCACACCATTAACACCGAAACGGTAGGCGGTCAAGGCTTCACCGCCATTATGGTTTCCTGGCTTGGCAAGTTTAACCCTGTGTTTATGGTTTTAACCTCGTTCCTCATAATCTTCCTTGAAATGGGAGCAAGTCAGCTTAACATGGTCTTCCGCATTCCCTCCTCCATTTCAGACATTATGACGGGAATCATTCTTTTCTTCATTATCGGCTGTGAATTCTTCCTAAGATATAAAATTGTTCGCAGTCACGGCTCAAAGGAGGAGGCATAAATATGACACCAATTGTTAGCTTTCTTGTCAGTGCAATCGGTCTTGGAATGACCCTGCTTTATGGCTCCACAGGTGAAACCATCACCGAAAAATCAGGTCACTTAAACCTTGGTATCCCAGGCGTTATGTGCGTTGGCGCCGCCTGCGGCTGCTGTGCCGAAGCAATTTATTTTTCCATTGTAGGTATAAAGGGGACCATCCCCGTTTTGACCGTTCTCATTCCCGTTCTTGCCGCATTTTTCGGCAGTGTTATTTGCGGACTTATTTTTAGTTTCTTAACCGTTACACTTCGTGCCAATCAAAATGTTACAGGTCTTGCTCTTACCACCTTTGGTATCGGCGTTTCGAAATATATTATTGAGTTGACCCAAAACATCGGTCCCTTTGCAAGAGGCAGCAAGGCATTCACTGCATCCCTCCCCTTTGCCGACGACCTTGGCTGGTTCGGTGATATATTCTTATCCCACGGCATTATGATTTATTTGTCCATTGCCATCGCCCTTTTAACAACCTTTGTTTTAAATCGCACCCGCATAGGGCTAAATCTGCGTGCAGTGGGCGAAAACCCTGCCACAGCCGATGCGGCGGGCATCAATGTTTCCCTCTACCGCTATGTCGCAACCTGTGTTGGCTGCGGTATTGCAGGCCTTGGCGGACTTACCTATATAATGGACTATTTAAACGGCGCGTGGGAATATGTTATCGATGACCTTGGTTGGCTTGCCGTTGCCCTTGTTATTTTCACAGTTTGGAAGCCTAACCTTGGCATAATCGGTTCCTTTGTTTTCGGCGCACTTTATGTGGCCAGTAGCTTCTTCGCAAAATACGGAATTTCCCTTTCAGACCAAGAACTCTTCCGGATGCTGCCTTACCTTGTAACAATAATCGTTCTTATTATTACAAGTGCTAAAAGCCGTAAGAAAAATCAGCCGCCTGCAGCGCTTGGACTTCCCTATTTCCGAGAGGAAAGATAACACAAATAAAAAACCTCGATGATTAAAGCGTAATGTCGTTAGCGAAGTTTTTGTTTTGGTATAAAATAATATATTTGGATAGAACCAGCATCGCATTTGTGAGTACAAAATGCAGTCGGGCAGAAGCCCAAACCCACTTAACAACAGAAAAAGAGAAGATTTGTTTTGCAACAAATCTTCTCTTTCTTTTTATCTGTATAGTGATATTCCGACTTTGTCGGAGTGATATTTTTGCTAAGCAAAAGTGATATTGAAACCTTACGGTTTCAGTGATATTTTATTCGCCTCTAAAACTCGCGAAGCGAATAACACTTGGCTGAAAGCCAAATATCACTGCGAAGCAATATAACTCGCCGCAAGGCGAATAAAACTTTTGGGAAATGTTCGCTAAGAACATTCCCCAAATTCATCGAGGTTTTTGTTTTTTATGTTTTTATTCCTGAGCCATTGGTCGGTTCATAAGGTTTTCCACCGCCAAATGAATATCCATATCCTCATACAAAACACGGTAGCACTGCTCCACAATGGGCATTGTGACACCCTGCTCATTCGCCAGTTCAAAGGCAAGCTTTGTTGCATAATAACCCTCAACCGTGCCAACGGTTTTAAGGGCCTCCTTGACACTTATCCCCTTGCCCACAAGGTCACCAAAGCGACCGTTTCGACTGTGGCGGGAGGTGCAGGTAACGATTAAATCGCCAATGCCTGCAAGGCCCAAAAAGGTGTGCTCCTTTGCTCCCAACGAAACTCCAAGCCTTGCAATTTCGGCGGCGCCGCGAGTAATAAGAGCCGCTTTAGTGTTGTCACCAAGGCCAATACCGTCGCAGAAACCTGCGGCAACGGCAATGACATTTTTAAGTGCGCCCCCAAGCTCTACACCGATAAGGTCATCACTTGTGTAAATTCTAAGCGCGGTATCAGAAAAAATACCCTGCACAAATGCGGCGGCTTCTTCATTTTTTGATGCCGAAACAAGAGAGGTTGGAATGTTAAGGGCAACCTCCTCGGCATGGGAGGGACCTGATAAAGTGACCACATCGGCCTCAGGCAGCTCACGCTCAATAACCTGAGACAAACGGCATTTTGTGTCGGCCTCAAAGCCTTTTGCCACATTTACAACAATTCCCTTTTTGCCAATTTCGCGAAGTTTTGCGGCAGTCTGCGCCACCGCAAAGGAGGGGGTTGCAATAATGGTGACATCGGCATCCTTTGAAACCGAAATGTCACTTGTGATTTTAATTTCCTTAGGCAGCTGAACACCACGCAGGAGCTTATCATTCCTGCGGGTTTTGCAAAGGGCTTCTACCTCGGTCTCAAAGGGAGACCAAAGGGTTACCTCATGACCGGTTCTAAAGGCCACAAGACCCAGCGCCATACCCCAGCCGCCTGAGCCTAAAATAACAATTTTAGCCATAGTGTTTATCCTTTTTTAATGGTAAATTTATTTTCCTCACCGCGAACGAGCCGCACAATGTTATCCTTGTGCTTTAAGAACACGATGGCGCCCATTATAACGGCGCAAACTGCCTGAGGCCAGAAAAGTGCCGACTTATCATAGAAAATAAGGCTGGCACCCACAACGACAACCGTCGCCGAAAGACTGCTTATGGACATAACCTTAACGGTTGCAAGCAGTATGCCGAAAAGAATAAGCCCCGAAATAATAGCAATGGGACAGCACACAGCAAAAATACCAACGCTCACAGCCACGCCCTTGCCGCCCTTAAAACTAAAGAAAACGGGGAAAACGTGACCCAGCATGCAGGCAACGCCGCAAATAAAGACGCCGTAAATTGCAAGGAAAAACGGGTTCTCGGTGACGGTGTGAAGGTGAGAAAAAATCATTTTTCCGATAAAGCAAGCGACAAAGCCCTTTAGGGCATCAAAGACAAAGGTTAAAATGCCAGGAAGAGCGCCAGCAACACGCATTACGTTTGTCATTCCCGCGTTGCCGCTACCAACCTCTCTGATATCTTTTTTAATAAATATTCTTGAAAAAATAACGGCAAAATTTATGCTACCGATAAGATATGCCAAGATAACAGCGGCAAAAGCCAAAAGAATATTCGTGTTTATCATAAACTACTTATCTCCTCTTTCCCTTATAACAAAGCGCACAGGGGTGCCCTCAAGTCCAAAGGTGGAACGGATTTGATTTTCAAGATAACGCTGATAGGAAAAATGGAAAAGCTCAGCGCGGTTGCAAAAGCAAACAAATGTTGGGGGCTTGGTAGAAGCCTGGGTCATATAATAAATTTTAAGACGCTTGCCCTTGTCAGATGGTGGCTGCACGCGAGCGGTAGCATCGGCTAAAATATCATTAAGCATTCCCGTTGAAATACGCATTGTGTTTTGGGAATGAACATAGGTTATAAGCTCAAAAAGGCGGTCAATCCTCTGCCCTGTTTTTGCCGAAATGAAAATGATAGGAGCATAGGGCATAAAGGAAAAGTCCTTCATCAGTTTCTTTCGATAGGAATCCATCGTTGTGCCGTCCTTAGTGACAGCATCCCACTTGTTAACGGCAATAATGCAGGCCTTACCCTGCTCTAAAGCAAGGCCTGCCACCTTGGAATCCTGCTCGGTAAAGCCTTCTACGCCGTCAATCATAATAACACACACATCGGCGCGCTCAATGGACATTTGTGCCCTTAAAATGCTGTACTTTTCAATTTTATCATCCACACGGCTTTTTCTGCGGAGCCCCGCTGTGTCAATGAAATTGAATTTACCCTTTTCGTTCTCAACGTAAGTATCAATGGCATCTCTTGTGGTGCCCGCAATGTCAGAAACAATGGAGCGCTCTTCCCCTGCAATTTTGTTAACAAGGGAGGATTTTCCTGCATTTGGCTTGCCGATAACAGCAACCTGAATAACATCGCTGTCTTCCTCTTCAAATTCGCTGTCGGGGAGATATTTAAACACCTCATCCAGCAAATCACCCGTGCCGTGGCCGTGAACCGAGGAAACGGGAACGGGGTCGCCAAGACCTAAATTGTAAAATTCATAAAACTCCATGGGTGTTTCGCCAACACTGTCACACTTGTTTACGCAAAGAACAATGGGCTTGCCGCTTTTTTGAAGCATTGAGGCAATTTCGCTGTCCGCCGCTGTCACACCGCATTTTAAATCGGTTACAAAAATTATAACCTGAGCCGTGTCAATGGCAAGCTGTGCCTGATGGCGCATACCGCTTAAAATAATGTCATCTGTTTTAGGCTCAATACCGCCGGTGTCAACCAGCATAATCTTTTTATTCTTCCACTCGGCGTCACCGTAAATTCGGTCTCTCGTAACGCCGGGGGTGTCGTCAACAATAGAAAGGCGCTTGCCTATTAGTTTGTTAAAAAGTGTGGATTTTCCCACATTAGGGCGGCCCACAACCGCAACAATGGGTTTAGACATTTTACTGCACCTTTCCTAAAATTTTATAAACAAGCTCATAGCCGTCATTATTAACGGCGGTAATTTTAACGCCCAGCTTTTCGCCAAGAGTATCAATATGCATATCATCAAGGAACAAATCATTTTCAAAACGGAGCATACTCGAAGGAATAA
>JAFTPI010000034.1 GCA_017463345.1 Clostridia bacterium
CGCTCACCGCCTTTAATCATCTGACTTTGCGTATTTTTTTGCAAGGCGTCAGCCTTGCGGCAAAATTACGCTTTGTCAACTAAATAAATCCGTTGGCAGAAACTCTTCGACCTTTCAAAACTAAAATTTTTGTGTTAGAGGAAGCCGACAAAACTTGAGGATACTGGCGTATTTCAAGTTTTGAGGCAAACTATTACCGAAAATTTTGTTTTGAAGGCGTAACTGGTTCGACTCTCGCCAACTAAAAAAAAGGAGAAAAGGAAAAAATGAAAAAAATAATTTCTTTAATTTTTGCGGCTTTTTTGTGTTTTAGCCTCACATTTACACTTGCAGGCTGTAACAAAAAGGAGACAGCGCAGGTTTATTTTTTAAATTTTAAACCTGAAAGCGCCAAGGTATACGGCGAAATTGCCAAGGCCTATGAAAAGGAAAAAGGCGTTAAAATTAAGGTTGTAACCGCCTCATCGGGGGCTTATGAGCAAACCTTAAAATCGGAAATAGCCAAGGATTTTGCCCCCACAATTTTTCAGATTAACGGCCCTGTTGGCTACACCGCCTGGAAGGATTACTGTTTAGACCTTAAAGATACCACACTTTATAACATTTTAACCGACAAGGCGCTGGCTGTAAGAGATGGCGATGGCGTTTTTGCCGTTCCCTATGTGGTTGAGGGCTACGGCATTATTTACAATGGGGAAATTATGGAAAAATATTTTAGTTTACCCACTAAAAAGACTAAAATTTCCTCTGTAAATGAAATAAACTCCTTTGATGCCCTAAAGGCGGTGGCAGAGGATATGACCGCCCACAAAAAGGAGCTGGGCATTGAGGGCGCCTTTGCCTCAACCTCGCTTATTTCGGGTGAGGATTGGCGAAGCCACACCCACCTTGCAAACATTCCCATTCACTATGAATTTAAGGACAGCGAAAATGCGCCCTTAACCGTTTTGCAAACGGCGGAAATTGCCTTTAAGCACGCCGATAATTATAAAAAGCTGTTTGATTTGTTCCTTGATAATTCCACCACCGAAAAGGGGCTGCTTGGCACAAAATCGGTTGCCGATTCTATGGCGGAATTCGCTCTCGGCAAGGCGGCAATGGTGCAAAACGGCAGCTGGAGCTATTCCCAAATTGCCGAGGTAAAGGGCAACACCGTTAAGGCCGATAAAATTGGCTTTTTACCTCTTTTTATGGATTTTGATGGGGAGGAAAATCAGGGCATTTGCATTGGCACCGAAAATTATTTAGCCATTAACAAAAAGGCAACTGCCGAACAGCAAAAAGCATCTCTCGATTTCCTCACCTGGCTTTTCACCGAGGAAAACGGCAAGCGCTTTGTAAGTGAGGAGTTGGGCTTTTTAACCCCATTTACAACCTTTTCTGCCGAGGATGCCCCTGGCGACCCTCTTTCAAGAGAGGTTGTAAGATATATGAACGATAAAACAAAGGATAATGTGCCCTGGACCTTCACATCGTTTCCGGGCGAAATTTTCAAAAAGGCCTTTGGCGGAGCACTCCTTGAATATGCGCAAGGGTCAAAGACCTTTGATGAAGTTATAGAAATTGTAAAGGAAAAATGGAAGGAAGCAAGGTGAAAGGGATGATTAAACGGGGAAAAGGGGATTTTATAATCTTTGCTCTCCCAACCCTTATCTGCTTTACGGTTGCCTTCATAATTCCCTTTGTTATGGGGCTTTACCTTTCCTTTACCTCTTTCACCACCGTGAGTGATGCCACCTTTGTGGGGCTGAAAAATTTTGTAAATGTTTTTAAAAGCGGGGGCGATTTTTTAAACTCCCTTAAATTCACCCTGCTTTTTACCCTTGTAAGCGTTTTAACCGTTAATGTTTTCGGTTTCCTGCTTGCTTTGCTGCTCACCTCATCGGTTCGTGGCAAAACCTTTTACCGCACCGTGTTTTTTATGCCCAACCTCATTGGCGGCATAGTGCTCGGCTACATTTGGCAGCTGGTGCTTAACGGCATTTTAAAAAATTTCGGTGTAACACTGACCACAAGCGAGGTCTACGGCTTTTTCGGCCTTGTGGTTTTAATGAACTGGCAAATGATAGGTTATATGATGGTTATTTACGTTGCGGGGATTTCCTCACTGCCCACCCAAATGCTGGAGGCGGCAAGGGTGGATGGCGCAAACTATTTTACCACACTTTTAAGGGTGATTTTGCCTAATTTAAAGGAAAGCTTCACAATTTGCCTTTTCTTAACCCTAACCAATTCCTTTAAACTTTTTGACCAGAATTTAAGCCTCACCGGTGGCGCGCCCTCGGGAAAAAGCTCAATGCTTGCTTTAAACATTTACGACACATTTTACGGCAGCGTTGGCAGAGAGGGCCTAGGTCAGGCAAAAGCGGTAATTTTTTCTTTAATTGTTGCCCTTGTGGCGTTTTTACAGTTTTATTTAACCAGAGAAAGGGGCAATAAAAAATGGCAAAAAGAAAAACACTAAACATTCTTGCTACCGTTTTGCTCATTTTATTAAGTGCTCTTTTCATTTTTCCCATTGCTGTTATAGTGATGAATTCCTTTAAAACAAGGTTTGAAATAAGCACGACGCCCTTTGTGATACCAAGTAGTGACACCTTTGCAGGGCTGGAGAATTATATCACGGGAATCACCGAAACAGGCTTTTTGTCTGCCTTTTTCTATTCCCTTTTCATAACCGTTTTTTCGGTTTTGGCCATTGTTTTTTTTACTTCACAAACGGCGTGGTACATTGTAAGAAGAAAAACTCGGTTTACGAAAATGCTTTACTACGCCTTTGTGTTTGCAATGGTGGTGCCCTTTCAAATGGTTATGTTTACCCTATCGAAAACCGCCAATTTTTTAAATCTGGATTCGCCCCTTGGGCTTATTTTTATCTATTTGGGTTTTGGCGCCCCACTTTCGGTGTTCCTTTTTTGCGGCTTTGTGAAAACGGTGCCAACCGAAATTGAGCAGGCAGCATTAGTTGATGGCTGTGGTAGTGTGAGAACCTTTTTCCTTGTGGTTTTCCCACTTTTAAAGCCCATTTCCACAACGGTGAGCGTGCTTAATGCCATGTGGATTTGGAACGACTATCTCCTGCCGTATCTCATTATCGGAAGTGAGTACAAAACCATTCCCATCGCCGTTCAGTACCTGCGCGGGGGCTATGGCTCGGTGGACATGGGTGCCCTTATGGCGGTGCTTACACTTTCGGTCATTCCCGTTGTGATTTTTTATTTTTTCGGGCAAAAGTTTATCATCGAGGGGGTGGCGGCAGGTGCAGTCAAGGGTTAAGGGCATTTTACTGCCCGTTTTTTCCCTGCCTGGGAAGGAGGGCATCGGCACCCTAGGTGTGGGCGCCCGCTTTTTTATTGATTTTTTAAAAGAAACGGGGCAAAACTATTGGCAAATTCTCCCCCTTGGTCCCGTGGGGCAGGGCAATTCACCCTATTCCTCAACCAGCGCCTTTGCGGGGAACGAGCTTTTTATTGACCTTGAGGAGCTTTATAAAAAAGGGCTCTTAAAAGAAAAGCCCAAGGAAAGGGAAAACACTGGCAGGGTGGATTATAAAACTCTTAAAGCCGAAAAAATGCCTTGGCTTATTCTGGCGGCAAAGAGTTTTAAACAGGATAAGGAATTTCTTAAATTTTTGAGGGAAAACGAGTTTTGGCTTTCGGATTATGCAAAATACCGTGAAAAAAGAGAAAAAATACCCCAGAATATTATAAAGGTGTTGCAGTTTTTCTTCTTTTTACAGTGGGGCGAGCTTCGCCGGTACGCCAACGAAAGCGGTGTTAAAATTATTGGGGATTTGCCCTTTTATGTGGGGGCAAATTCGGTTGACATAATATCAAACCCCAAAAACTTCAAGGTGGGTGAGGATTTAACTCCCACGCTTCTTTCAGGTGTGCCGCCCGATGAGTTTTCAGATGAGGGTCAACTGTGGGAAACCCCTGTTTATAATTTCGAAAAACAGCGTGCCGATGGATTTAAATTTTGGCGGCAAAGGATAAATCAGGCGGCCGCCCTTTACGACTGCGTGCGCCTTGACCATTTTCGTGCCTTTTCCTCCTTTTATGCCGTGCCTATGGGACAAAAAACCGCCAAGGGCGGGCAGTGGATTAAGGGCGTGGGAATTTCTTTTTTTGAGGCACTTAAAAAAGAATTTTCAAAAATTCAGGTCATTGCTGAGGACCTTGGGATTTCAGATAATGACCTTAAAACGCTTCTTGAAAAAACGGGATTTCCCACAATGAAGGTGCTTCAGTTCGCCTTTGACGGCAGGGAGGATAACCCCTTTTTACCCAAGAATTTTGATAAAAACTGTGTCTGCTACACAGGCACCCACGATAACGACACCGCCGCCTCTTGGTATGAAAATGCCGATGAAAAAACTAAAAAACGAGTGCTTAATTTGTGTGGAGATTTAGGCTTTACACCCTGCGAAAAGCTGATAACCTTGGCTATGAAAAGCAGGGCAGACACCGTGATAATTCCCTTTGCAGATTATCTCGAAAGGGGAAGGGAAGCCCGCATTAACACCCCCGGAAGCGAAAGTGAGGATAATTGGTCCTGGCGGGCAAAGGAAAGCGATTTCACACAGGATTTGAGGAAAAAGGTTATTGAGCTATCCAGAAGATAAAATAAAAAAGAGGCGACATAATGTCGCCTCTTTGGTTTACATAAAACTGTGTGAAAAAATTTTAAATTTCTGGTTTGCTTTGGGTATCCTTCTTGCTTTTTGGTATTGCCTTAAATCACGAATCCGATTGTACGTTTTATTCCTCCGGCGGAATGAACTCCAAAAGGTCTTCTATTTTGCAATCAAGCGTACAACAAATTCTTGCAAGGACATCTATATCAAGCCGAGTTATGTTGTTATTGCAATAATTGTTTATTTGTGTACGTTGCATTTCTGCTCTGTGACTTAATTTGTTTTTACTTATACCGGCTTGCTTTATAAGCTCATTAAGTTTAATTTTTATTGTTCCGTATTGTTTCATAATACCATCCTAATATGTTCTTGACAAATTTAGTCTACACAAATTAGAATAGAAATATAAGTTGTTAAATGTCTGGTTAGACTTCTTACACATATTTTAAAACGATGAGGTGTAAATTGGGTAAGCGTGTCGTTGTGGCAGGGTGCAGGAATTATAATAATTATACTGAAGCCAAAGAATTTATTGATATGTGTTTATCGCGTATTCGCAAGGAAAATGAAATTATTATAATTTCAGGCGGTGCTAAAGGTGCAGATACGCTTGGCGAGCTTTATGCAAAAGAAAACGGATTTGGAATAGAGCGTTATATTGCGCAATGGGGAAAATACGGAAAAAGAGCAGGACCAATAAGAAATGAAAAAATGGCAAAAAATGCAGATTATGTGATTTGTTTTTGGGATGGAAAAAGCAGAGGCACAAAATCAATGATAGAATGCGCAAAAAAACAGGGCAAACCCTATAAAATAAAAATGATTAGATAAAGGCAAAACTATTCATCTTTTGTTTTTCGCATAAAAAGGAAATGCGGCTTTTATTTTAAAATATGGCCTTAACGGGATACTCTGCGCCACTTGATTTTTCGACCGTTCCGAACGGTTGCGAAAAATCTGCGGTGCTCGAGACTTCACAGTCCGAAAAGGCTATCGCGCCTTTTCGGCTGCTTCGACGAACCCCTCGGGGTCCTCATCCCTTAAAGCGCGAATAGAAAAAA
>JAFTPI010000035.1 GCA_017463345.1 Clostridia bacterium
AGGATAGAGTGCCAATACGCAGCGAGAAAGGATGTTCATTAAATCCTTACCCGGCGCCTTTAAAATCATATCACGAACAAATGATGCAGGAAGTCTACGGTAATCACCCAAAAGTTCCTTGAAGCGGGCAAGCTCGCCGTCGGTTGGAAGTTCAGAGAAAAGAAGCAGATAAATTGTTTCTTCGAAACCAAAGCGGTTGTCCTTCATAAAGCCGTTAACCAAATCGTGAATGTTAATTCCACGGTAGCGCAATTCGCCCTCACAGGGAATTTCGGTTCCATCGGGTAAAATTTTTCTTGAAGTGACATCTGAAATTTCGGTAAGACCAGTTACAACGCCCTTACCGTCAATATCGCGCAGTCCCCTCTTAACATTGTGTTCAGAGTAAGACTCAGCTTTAATGTTATAATTTTTATTAGACAGGTCCGAAAGCTGCCAAATGTAAGGAGTGATTTCAGAATAATAATTTTTCATTAGAAAATTCCTTTACTATTTTAGTGAATATTTAAGAGCATACTCATTGTACTTTTCTTTAAAATCACCGTTATCGGTAGTTTTAACAGCGTTAAGGTATTCGTGAGTATCATAGCTGTTTTGGGCAACCTCAATAATGGTTACACCAATGTTCGAGCAATGGTCGGAAATACGCTCATAGTTATTGATAATATCGGAAAGAACGAAACCGAGTTCAATGGTGCATTCACCGCTTTGCAAACGATTGATGTGACCCGAACGGATAGCATACATAAGGCCATCAACAACCTGCTCCAGAGGCTCAATGCTTTCGGCAAGTTTTATGTCGTTCTTGCAGAAAGCCTCTATCGTTATATCAACAATTTCAAAAATCGCGTTCGTTGCAATGCTTAACTGACGGGATGCCTCGGCTGAAAATTCAATTTGTTTTTCGTTGATTTCCTTTGCGGTTTTAACAAGATTAACAGCATGGTCGCCAAGTCTTTCAAGGTCGCCGATTGTATGAAGCAAGCGAGAAATCTTACGGCTATCGGAATCGGAAAGCTCTTTTGAAGAAAGCTTAACAAGATAGGAGCCTAGCTTGTCCTCGTAGAAATCCAGCTTATCTTCATCAGCCAAAATTCTTTCGATAACTTTTTCGTCGTGCTTTTCAAGGAGTGACAGTGCGTTTTTGATAGAATCCTTTGCAATTTTTGCCATTTCGGTAGTGGTGTTGATGCATTCGGAAATAGCAAAGGAAGGAGTGTTAAGAAGGCGTTCATCGATAAGGGTGAAGGTCTCTTCCTCACTTGCCTTGTCAGGAATAATCTTCTCCGCGATTTTAACAAGGAGTTTTGATGCAGGCAACAAAACGATTGTAACGAAAATATTAAATATACTATGACAAAGTGCTATTTGCATTGGGTTTATAGCCAAATCCACAAAAGCAAAGTTGAAAATTGCATTAAGTGAGAAAAACAGAATTAAGCAAAGCACTGTTCCGATTATATTAAAAGCAATGTGAACAACCGAAACACGTTTTGCATTTTTATTAACACCGATACTTGAGATAACCGCAGTGACACAGGTGCCGATGTTTTGACCCATAATAATAGGGATTGCCATTCCGTATGTAATGTTTCCGCCCATTGAAAGGGTTTGCAAAATACCCACCGATGCGGCAGAACTTTGAATAACACCGGTAAACACAGCGCCAACCAAAACACCGATAATAGGATTATTAAAGGCTGTCAAGATACTAATGAATTCGGGAGAACTTTGAAGCGGTTCCATTGCATCGCCCATAAGCACCATACCGTACATTAAGACAGCAAAACCAACCATAATTTCGCCGATATCTTTTTTCTTTTGCTTTTTTGCCATCATAACAAGGGCAATACCAATGAAAGCAACAAGGGGTGAGAAGCTTTCCGGTTTTAACATTTTAATGAAAACATTATTGCTTTCAATGCCGGCAAGACTCAAAATCCAAGCGGTAAGGGTTGTACCAATATTCGAACCCATAATAACGCCCACGGTTTGAGAAAGCTGCATTATACCTGAGTTTACAAGACCCACAAGCATAACAGTCATTGCTGAGGAAGACTGAATGGCAATAGTTATGCCTGCGCCAAGAACAAGGCTCTTAAAAGGATTGTCGGTCATTTTACGAAGAGTTCTTTCAAGTTTTCCGCCCGAAAGCTTTTCAAGACCGCTGGACAACACATTCATACCATAAAGAAAAAACGCAAGTCCGCCAAGAAGCAAAAAAGCATCAAAGATTGTCATACACATATTCTCCCATGAAAAAGTGGAAATAGATTAAACTTCCCTAATATACAGTATAACTATTTTTTTGTCTCAAATCAAGAAAATGTTTCCTATTTTTATTTATTTTGTCTAAGTTTTAAGGTATTATTGACTATGTTGAAAGATTTATGGTATCATTATACAAAGCAAAAATGTTTGGAGGCTTTAATATGGCTACAAAAAACAGCAAATTTTGGCTCACCCTTGTTATTTTCAGTTTAATTGGTCAGGTTGCCTGGGTTGTAGAAAATATGTATTTCAATGTGTTTATCTACAAAATGTTTAATGCCTCGGCAACCGATATTTCGCTAATGGTTGCCGCTTCTGCTGTGACCGCAACACTAACCACGGTTTTAGTCGGCGCCCTTTCCGACAGCCTCGGTAACCGAAAGGCATTCATTTGCGGCGGTTACATTTTGTGGGGTGTTTCAATTTTGGCCTTTGCCTTTATTAACACCGAAACTGTATCGGCCCTCTTC
>JAFTPI010000036.1 GCA_017463345.1 Clostridia bacterium
ATCCTGGCTTGCCATTCGGCTGTCAAAATGGATGGATGAATTAAAATCGTCAGCGATTTTTTCGGTTACGCCGTCAGTTCTGCCGGCCCACATTTTAGCCATTTTAAAATGTTCCTCTCGGTAATAATTTTATTTTTTGTTTTTCTTATCAACCATTGCCTGAACTTTAATGGGAAGACCGTAAAGATTGATAAAGCCTGCGGAATCCTTTTGGTCATAATCGCTCTCACCAAAGGTTGCGATTTCCTCGCTGTAAAGTGAATAATCGCTCCAAACGCCTGCGTTAATAATGTTGCCCTTGTAGAGCTTTAATCTTACCTTACCTGTAACGGTTTCCTGAGTTTTGTCAACAAAGGCGGAAAGGGCCTCACGGAGGGGTGTAAACCACTGGCCGTTATAAACAAGCTCAGCAAAGGTGATAGAAAGGCGCTGTTTTTCGTGCAGGGTCATTTTGTCAAGACAAATGGACTCTAAAACGCTGTGAGCCTTGTAAAGAATGGTGCCTCCGGGGGTTTCATAAACGCCACGGCATTTCATACCAACAAGACGGTTTTCAACGATGTCAATAATACCGATGCCGTTTGCGCCGCCAAGCTCGTTAAGCTTTAAGATGATGTTTTTAGCCGACATCTTTTCACCGTCAAGAGCCACGGGAACGCCCTTTTCAAAATCAAGGGTAACATAGGTGGGTGCATTGGGCGCAGTAATGGGGGAAACACCCATTTCGAGGAAGCCTTCCTTTTCATACATAGGCTCGTTGCCTGTGTCCTCTAAATCCATACCCTCGTGGGATAAATGCCAAAGGTTTTTATCCTTTGAATAGTTGGTTTCTCTATTAATTTTAAGAGGAATGTTGTGTGCCTCGGCATACTCAATTTCCTCTTCACGGGATTTAATATCCCACTCACGCCAAGGGGCGATAATAGGCATATCGGGGGCAAAATGCTTAATGGTAAGTTCAAAACGAACCTGGTCGTTGCCCTTGCCTGTGCAGCCGTGGCAAATTGCATCGGCGTTTTCCTTAATGGCAATGTCAACAAGGCCCTTTGCAATGCAGGGGCGTGCGTGGCTGGTACCAAGGAGATAATCCTCATAAACGGCGCCTGCTTTTACACAAGGGATAATGTAATCATCAACATATTCTTCGGTTAAATCGAGAACATAAAGCTTTGATGCGCCTGTTTTAATTGCTTTTTCTTCAAGACCCTCAAGCTCATCTGCCTGACCAACATTGCCCGAAACGGCAATAACCTCGCAGTTATTATAGTTTTCCTTAAGCCAAGGAATGATGATGGATGTATCAAGTCCGCCGGAGTAGGCAAGAACAACCTTTTTAATGTTTTCTTTATTCATATCAGTGACCTCCTGAATAATTATGCAGCAATTATATAATATTTAAAGGTAATTGTCAAGGTTTTATTCATAAATATTCACAAAATTCATAACTTTATGCAAATTATATGCAAAAGACAAAGTGGCGACTTTGCTTTTGGGCAAAATCACCACATAAAATCGTTAAAATCGAAGATTTGGAGAAATTTTTATGCAAAAAATATGCAATTAAAGGGTAACAATTTTGGGCAAAATTCCTTTTTCACTTAAAATCTTGTACCATTTGCCAAATTCATAGCAGAGATTATCACAGTGATGGGCATCAGAATTGAAAATAACGCTGCCGCCCTTTTCCTTAATATGCTTTAATATGAAATCGGCAGGGTAGGGGTGATTTGTGTAACCTCTTGAGATGGCCCCTGTGTTAATTTCAAAGGGAATGTTTTTTGAAAGCAGGGCATCGCAGGCGTTTAGCGCCGCCGTTTTATAACGGGGAGAATTAGCATCAAAAAGGCAGTTATCTTTGTTTAACTTTGTGATAAGGTCAATGTGACCGATAATGTCAATGTCCCTGTCTTTAAACTCGGCAACACAGCGGTAGTATTCCTCGGCAAGGGAAATCATATCGCCGCCGAAATATTTTTTTGCCGCCTTAATTAAAATTTCCTTGCCTGCATCAACGGTTATAATTTCATCGCCGAGTTTCAGGTAATGCACCGAGCCGATGCGGTAGTCAAAGGGCAGCTTTGGCTCATCGGATAAAAGGTCAAGCTCAATGCCGCAAAGGATTTGAATTTTGCCCTTATATTTTTCCTTTAAGGCATTTATTTCCTTAAAATATTCTACGGTGCCTTCCTCACTCATTGAATAATCCTTATCAAAGGGGGCGAAGGAGTGACCCGAAAAGCCGATTTTTTCAAGACCCATCGAAAGGGCGGCATTAACCATTTCCTCGGCGGTGCTTTTACCATCGCAAAACCGGGTGTGGGTGTGGAAATCGGTTAAAATCATTTTGTCATTTTCTCCTGCTTAACCTTGTGGTCAATAATGTGGCGGCTTGCTAATTCTTTCCTAACATCCTCAAGGGAAATGCCCATTTCAATCATAAGAACTAAAATGTGGTAGGTAAGGTCGGCAATTTCATAAACCGTTTCCTTTTTGTCATCGGCCTTGCCTGCAATAATAACCTCGGTTGACTCCTCGCCCACCTTTTTGAGAATTTTATCAATTCCCTTTTCAAAAAGGTAGGAGGTGTAGGAGCCCTCTTTTTTATCACGCTTTCTGCCAATGAGCATTTCGGTGAGTGCATCGAGGGAGAATTCCTTTAAGGTTTCGCTTTCGAAAACAGTGTTTGTAAAGCAGGAGTCGCTGCCCTTGTGGCAGGCGGGACCATCCTTTTCCACAACCACCGTTAAGGCATCACCGTCACAGTCGGCTGTGATGGAAACAATGTGCTGGTAGTTCCCACTGGTTTCTCCTTTGAGCCACAGTTCCTGCCGGGATCTGCTGTAAAAGCAGGTCAGCCCTTTTTCCATGGAAATTTGTAGACTTTCCTTGTTCATATAGGCAAGGGTTAGCACCTTTTTAGAGTGTGCATCAACAACAATAGCAGGGATAAGACCCTTTTCATCAAATTTTAAAGTGTTAATATCAATCATTTTTTATAACCTCACAGGAATTCCGTTTTGTTTTAAGTTTTTCTTAAGGTCGGAAATTTTAACCTCGCCGAAATGGAAAATTGAAGCAGCAAGGCCCGCATCAACCTTTGGCAGTGTTTTAAAAAGAGTGGTAAAATGTTCGATGTTTCCCGCACCGCCTGAGGCGATAACGGGAACATTCACTGCATTACACACGGCATCAAGCATCTCTAAATCAAAGCCTTTTTTTACGCCGTCGGTGTCAATGGAGTTAACAACCACTTCACCTGCTCCCATATCGACACAGCGTTTTATCCAGTCAATGGCTTCCAGCCCTGTGTTATCTCTGCCGCCTCGGGCAAAAACACGGAAAACGCCATCAACACGCTTAATGTCAACCGAGAGAACCACGCATTGGTCGCCGTAAAGTTTGGCGGCTTCGCCAATTAAAGCGGGGTTTTTAATGGCGCCTGAATTGACACTAACCTTATCGGCGCCGCATTTTAAAACGCGGTCAAAATCGGCAACTGTGTTAATGCCGCCGCCAACGGTTAGGGGAATGAAAATTTGGCTTGCCACCTCGGTTAAAATGTCAGTGAAAAGGCGCCTGCCCTCAGCCGAAGCGGTAATGTCATAAAACACAAGCTCATCGGCGCCGGCACTGCTATAATATCGGGCTAAATCAACAGGTGAGGAAACATCACTAAGCCCCTCAAAGTTAACACCCTTAACAACCCTGCCGTTTTTAACATCTAGGCAGGGGATAATTCGTTTTGTTATCATTTATTTTGCCACCTCTAAAGCCTCTTTAAGGTCAATGGCGCCCGTGTAATATGCTTTGCCGATTATGGCGCCGTAAATGTTTTGCTCACGCAGTTTTTTAACATCATCAAGGGAGGAAACACCGCCCGAAGCTATAGTATTAAAGGAAAAGCGGTTTTTAAGCTCTTTATATAAACTATGGTTGGTGCCCTGCATGGCGCCATCCTTTGAAATGTCGGTACAAATGACTGTGCACACACCTAAATTTTCAAGTTTTTTGCAAAATTCAAAAGCATCAATACCGCTTGATTTTGTCCATCCCGAAACGGCAACCTCGCCGTTTTTAATGTCAACACCCACGGCAATTTTATCACCGTGCTTTTTAAGAGCCTCTTTTAAAAAGGCCTCATCCTTAACAGCGGCGGTGCCTAAAATCACTCGGTCGGCGCCTAAAGCAATGTAGGTGTCAACGGTAGCCATATTCCTTATTCCTCCACCGATTTCGGTGAAAAGGGAGGTTCCTTTAATTATTTTTTCAACCGTTTCAAGATTTGGCGTGTCGCCTGATTTTGCACCCTGCAGGTCAACAAGGTGCAGGCACTGTGCACCTTTGTTTTCGAAATCCAAAGCGATTTCCAAGGGGTTTTCGCTGTAAACGGTCATTTGATTGTAATCGCCCTTTAAAAGGCGTACAGCCTTGCCATCAAACAAATCAATCGCAGGGAATAAAAGCATTTTTTAGTCCTCCAAATCGCAAAAGGCTTTTAAAATTTTAAGGCCGACTTCACCGCTTTTTTCGGGGTGAAACTGACAGCCGAAAACATTGCCCGCCTGAACGCTTGCGGTAACGCTTATGTCATATTCAGCGGTGGCGGTCACATTCTCCTCATTAGTTTTTGCATAAAAGGAATGAACAAAGTAAACATGGTCGCCGTTTTTAATGTCTTTAAAAATGGGCGTTTCGTTTTTGGTGAAATCAAGGGCATTCCAGCCCATATGGGGAATTTTAAGGTCACGACTGATTTCGCCCAAAAGGGGCACAATTTCGCCCTTTATAAGGCCTAAACCTTCGTGCTCGCCATATTCATAACTTTTTTCAAAAAGCAACTGCATACCGAGGCAAATGCCAAGCAGGGGCTTGCCGTTTTTGGCTTCACTTATAATAACCTCTTTAAGCCCCGAAGCGGCAAGTTTCTTTGCGGCATCGCGGAATGCGCCAACGCCCGGCAAAATAATTTTATCGGCGGCGAGGAGTTCTTCTGCCGTTTTGCAGATTTTAACATCTGCGCTAAGGGATAAGAGAGAGCTTTTAAGGGAGAAAAGGTTACCCACACCATAATCAACAATGGCAATCAAAACTATAAAACTCCCTTCGTGGACATAACCTCATCGGCAAAATCTTCATCAATTTTTACCGCCGCTTTAAGAGCGCGGGCAAC
>JAFTPI010000037.1 GCA_017463345.1 Clostridia bacterium
ACAACTGCCTTTGCATCATCATTTACAGGCTCAACGGCTAAAACATTGCTGTCTTTATCAAGATAAAGCCTGATTTGCGGATTGATGGTTACAAGTAAAACCGAAGCATAGTTTTCGGGCTTTACAAAAGCGGCGCTGCCTGCCTGACTGCTTTCGCCTTCATTGCCGCTTTTACCGCAGGCGCAAAGGGAAAGACACAAAAAAAGGGCTAATAAAAGAGCTACTAATTTTTTCATTTTTATCTCTCCTTAAAACTTCTTTCAGGATTTGCCACAAATTAATTTTAGCACAAAAAACTCAAAAATACAATAAGGCTATTGAAATAAAAAAATCTAGGACATATAATATGTATAAATAAATACTAGGGGTGTTTAATATGGATTTAAGGGGCAAAAAAATTATATTTTTAGGTGACAGCATAACCGAGGGCGTTGGCGCTTCGGCAACCGATAAACGCTACACCGATTTGGTGGCGCAAAAAACAGGAGCTATTGTTTATAACCACGGTGTTAGCGGCACCAGAATTGCAAAGCAGAAAAAGCCTTCACTTGACCCCGTTTGCGATAGGGATTTTTGCATTCGCGCAAGGGATATGGAAAAGGATGCCGATGTTATAGTTGTTTTCGGCGGCACTAATGACTATGGCCACGGCGATGCCGAGCTTGGAACATTTTCCGACCGCACTAATGATACCTTCTACGGTGCACTGCATACACTTTATACATATTTGTGCGAAAACTATCCCAAAGCCCAAAAGGTTATTATGACACCACTGCATCGCGTTAACGAGGAGAGCCTTTTGTGCGACCATAATTCAGTTGTTCCCGTTGCGCCTCTTAAAACATACGTTAAAATTATTAGGGAAGTGGCGGAATACTATTCTTATCCTGTGCTTGATATGTTCAAGGTAAGCGGAATTCAGCCCAATATTCCGGCTAACAGCGAAGCTTACACAGTTGATGGATTGCACCCGAACGATGCAGGTTACGAGCTTATAAGTGAACTTGTTATAAAATTTTTAAAAACTCTCTAAAAAACACTTGCAAAACATCGTTGTTTGTGTTATAATTTATCGGCTACCGTGTAGGCAGCAAAAATATTACACACATTTCGCCCCAAACGGACAGGTGCGCATCCTGCGTTTTCCGGCTGCCGAGGGCGAGATGGAGGAAAAACCTTAGGAGGAAAAAACATGGCAGTAGTATCAATGAAACAGCTTCTTGAAGCAGGCGTTCATTTCGGACACCAGACAAGACGCTGGAACCCCAAAATGGCTCAGTACATTTTCACTGAGCGTAACGGTATTTACATTATCGACCTTCAGAAGACCGTTAAGAAGCTTAACGAAGCTTATCTTTTCGCTCGCGACATCGCAGCTGAAGGCAAGGATATCCTTTTTGTAGGTACCAAAAAGCAGGCCCAGGATTCCGTTAAGGAAGAGGCTATCCACTGTTCAATGCCTTACGTAAATGCTCGTTGGCTTGGCGGTATGCTCACAAACTTTACAACCATCAGAAGAAGAATTGCTCGCCTTGAGCAGCTTCGCGCTATGGAAGAGGACGGCACATTTGACCTTCTCCCCAAAAAGGAAGTTATCAAGCTTCATCTTGAAATTGAAAAGCTTGAAAAGTTCCTCGGCGGTATTAAGGATATGAAGAAAATCCCCGGCGCTCTCTTCATTGTTGACCCTCGCAAGGAAAGAATCGCAGTTGCTGAAGCAAAGAAACTCGGCATTCCGATTATTGCTATCGTTGACACCAACTGTGACCCCGATGAAATCGACGCTGTTATCCCCGGTAACGATGACGCTATCCGCGCAGTTAAGCTCATTGCTGAAACCATCGCAGCAGCTGTTATCGAAGGCAGACAGGGTGAAGAGGTTGCTCCCGAAGCCGCTGAGGCTGAGGTAGCTCAAGAAGCAGCAGAAGAAGCAGCTGAATAATTTAGGAGGTAAAGACACATGGCTTTTACAGCAAAAGATGTTCAGGCACTCCGTGAAAAAACCGGTTGTGGTATGATGGACTGCAAAAAGGCTCTTACCGAAACCAACGGTGATATGGATGCCGCTATTGACTTTTTAAGAGAAAAGGGACTTGCTTCCCAGGCTAAAAAGGCTGACCGTGTTGCAGCCGAGGGCACAGTTTGTGCCATTGTTAAGGGTAACTGCGGTGCAGTTCTTGAAATGAACGCTGAGACTGACTTCGTTGCAGGCGGCGAACCCTTCAAGGCACTGGCTGCCCGTATTACTAACATTGTTATCGACCAGGCTCCCGCTGATCTTGATGCACTCCTTAACTGCACCGAAAACGGCCAGACTGTTGCTGAAATGGTTCAGGAGCTTTTCCTTGCTATCCGTGAGAACATCAAGGTTCGTCGTTTTGCTCGTTTTGAGGGCAACCTCGTTTCCTATGTTCACGCAGGCGGCAAAATCGGCGTTATGGTTAAATTTGACACCGACGGCGATGCAACAAACGATGAGTTCGTTGCAATGGGCAAAAACGTTGCTATGCAGATTGCCGCAATGAATCCCCTTTATCTTGACCCCGCTTCTGTTCCTGCAGAGGTTCTGGCTAAAGAAAAGGAAATCCTTATCGCTCAGATGAAGGAAGACCCCAAAATGGCAGGTAAGCCCGATGCAGTTCTCGCAAAAATCGTTGAGGGCAAAATCGGCAAATATTACAAGGAAAACTGCCTTGTTGAACAGCAGTATGTTATCGACGGCGATTTAACCGTTGGTAAGTATGTTGAGCAGGTTGCAAAGCAGCTCGGCACTTCAATTAAAATCAACTCTTTCGTTCGCTTTGAAAAGGGCGAAGGCATCCAGAAGAAAGAGGATAACTTTGCAGCAGAAATTGCTGAAATGATTAAATAATTGATGCTTTAATGCTTTTCGGGTCTGCAAAAAAGCAGACCCGAAATTTTTTCAAAAAAGTTTTAAAAAAGTATTGACAAATGAAAACACTTGTGGTAAACTAATAATGTTGTCCGAAAGGGTAACAAACAGTTGGTGTTGATTGCGGTGAGGGTCCACCCGTTCCCATCCCGAACACGGAAGTTAAGCTCACTTGCGCTGAAAATACTTGGCGGGAAGCTGCCCGGGAAGATAAGTAGATGCCAACACAAAAGCACAGTCGATGACTGTGCTTTTTATTTTTATAAAATTTCATATATGCCTTCCCCTTTAGGAGAAGGTGGGTTTTGCACAGCAAAACTTGGGTGAGGTGTATAAAAATAAAGCCGTGCAAAAGCACGGCTTTTAATCTTTTACAATACCTTTGCCAGGAAATCCTTAAGTCGGTCGCATTTGGGGTTTCCGAAAAATTCTGCAGGGGGCGCTTCCTCTAAAATAACACCCTCATCAATGAAGATAACCCTGTCGGCAACCTCACGGGCAAAGCCCATTTCGTGGGTCACCACCACCATTGTCATACCATCCTTTGCAAGGCTTTTCATAACCTCTAAAACCTCGCCAACCATTTCAGGGTCAAGGGCACTTGTAGGCTCGTCGAAAAGCATAACATCGGGATTCATTGCAAGTGCCCTTACAATGGCTACACGTTGCTTTTGTCCGCCTGAAAGCTGAGAGGGATAAGCGTTTGCTTTTTCTTCAAGACCAACACGGCGCAAAAGATCCAATGCCGTTTGTTCGGCAGTTTCCTTTTCAATTTTTAAAAGTTTCATAGGCGCCGCTGTTAAGTTATTAAGCACGGTCATATGGGGGAAAAGATTGAATTGTTGAAAGACCATTCCCATTTTTTGTCTATGCTCATTGATATTTACCTTTTTATCGGTAATATCAATTCCCTCAAGATAAATGCTTCCGTCTGTGGGTTCTTCAAGGCGGTTAAGGCAACGCAAGAAGGTGGATTTACCAGAACCCGAAGGACCGATTACAACAATAACTTCACCCTTTTTAATCTCGGTATTTATGTCTTTTAAAACTTCAATTTTGCCAAAGGATTTTTTTAGACCTTCGACTTTAATTAGTGTTTGAGAATCAATGCTCACTCTTGCGCAACCTCCTTTCAAGCTTTCCAACAAGTGAGGAAAGAATAATAACAACAACAAGATAAATTATAGCAACGCTTATAAGAGGAATAAAGTAAGAGAAGGTTCTACCCGCAATGGTATTACCCGCTTTTGTAAGGTCGGTAACGCCTACGTAACCGGCAACAGAGGTTTCTTTAAGAAGCGCAATAAACTCATTACAAAGTGTAGGAAGAACTGCCTTAAACATTTGAGGTATAACAATATAAAACATTGTTTGAAAATAATTAAATCCTAGGCTTCTTCCAGCCTCAAACTGTCCGTTATCCACCGACATGATACCGCCACGGAAAATTTCGGCAACATAAGCGCCTGAGTTAATACCAAAGGCAAAGATAGCAACGGGTACACCGCTATCAGCCGCTGCAAAAATAATGAAATATGAAATCATAAGTTGAACAACCACAGGCGTTCCGCGTGCAACGGTGATATAAAATTTGCATATAGCATTTAAAACACTTAGAAGTGTATATCCAATGCCGCCGTGCAACATTAGGGTTTCTTTGTTTTTATCGTAAGAGGTGCGGACAGTTGCTACAACAATACCAATAACAACACCTATTGCAAGTGCACCGAGTGTTATGATGAAAGTGTTTTTTAATCCCTCAATGATAAATTTGTATCTTTCACCGTCAATCATAACATGATGAAATTCTTGATAAAAATCCACAAAAAAAGTTCCAATGCTATTCAGAGTAGTGCATATCCAACTATAGACTTTTTCAAAAAAATTCATAAAATCACTCCTTCCATAAAACTGAAAAACAGGGCGGAACAAACTCCGCCCTGAAAATATGCGCGAAAAATCAATTATTCTTTAGGAAGGTAATATGGGTCAAGATCTTCGATTGCATTAATAGAACCGCCATCTTTAACAATAACTACCTGAACGCCGGTGGCATAGGTGGAAGAAAAGTCAACCTTTTCAATTCTATCATCAGTCACTGTAAGACCTGCCATACCCATTGAATATTTACCCGTCTGAACGCCGGGGATAATGGAATCGAAGCTAACATTTTCAATAACAAGGTCATAACCAATTTTATCTGCGATCAACTTAGCAACTTCAACATCAATACCATAGTATTTATCACCA
>JAFTPI010000038.1 GCA_017463345.1 Clostridia bacterium
GCTTTTCCCACCTTTGGCTGATTTTTGATTTTTCCCTTGCCCACCGTGAGGGCTTTTTCCCAACCGTGCGCCCGCCCCGCCTTGGGGGCAACAAAAAGGTTGGTGTTTTTGCCAGTCGTTCACCTTTTAGACCCAATTCTTTAGGGCTTTCCTGCGTTAAGCTTGAGGGAATAAGGCACACCGAAAACGATGGCGACACGCTGTTGGTTTCAGGTGTTGACCTGCTTGACGGCACCCCGATTTATGATATTAAGCCCTATGTCCCAATGGCTGACTGTGTTGAAAACGCCAAGGGCGGCTATACCGAGGGAACGGCAGGCCATCGCCTTAATGTCGTTTTCCCTGAGGAACTTAAAAACCGTTTGCCCGAGGATAAACGGCAGGCGGCAATCGAGTGCCTGACAGATGACCCTCGCCCCTCTTATCAAGAGGACGCAAGAGCCTACACCATGGCATTTGCAGGCTTTGACCTCACCTTTGAGGTTAATGGCGACACACTTTTTGTAAGGGATATAAAAATTCTTTAAAATGACTTTTTATCTCTTGAAAGAGGCAAAATTTTGGTGTATACTTATATAGTTAATTGTTAATTCACTCTTTGGGAGGGTATTATGGGTAAAATCGGCTTTGATAACGATAAATACATTAAGCTGCAATCGGAAAAAATTCGTGAGCGCATTAATATGTTCGGCGGCAAGCTTTATCTTGAGTTTGGCGGTAAGCTTTTTGATGACTTCCACGCAGCCCGCGTTCTGCCCGGCTTTGCGCCCGACAGCAAGGTTAAAATGCTTATGGAGCTAAAGGACCAGGCTGAGATTGTCATTGTAATCAATTCCGATGCCATTGAAAAGAACAAGCGCCGCGGCGACCTTGGCATTACCTATGACCTTGATGCCCTGCGCCTCATTGATGCCTTTCGCGGAATCGGTCTTTTCGTTGGCAGTGTCGTTATCACCCGCTATAATTCCCAGCCCACCGTTCAGGCCTTTGAAAAGCGCCTTTTGAGCCTTGGAATTAAGGTTTACCGCCACTATTCCATTCCCGATTACCCCGCAAACATTCCCTTCATTGTAAGCGATGAGGGCTTTGGTAAGAATGATTACATTGAAACCTCCCGCAGCCTTGTTGTTATCACAGCCCCCGGTCCCGGAAGCGGCAAAATGGCAACCTGTCTTTCCCAGCTTTATCACGAGCATAAGCGCGGTGTTAAGGCAGGCTATGCAAAGTTTGAAACCTTCCCCGTTTGGAACCTTCCCCTAAAGCACCCCGTTAACATTGCTTATGAAGCGGCAACCGCCGACCTTGATGATGTTAATATGATTGACCCGTTCCACCTTGATGTTTACGGTGAAACCTCGGTTAACTACAACCGCGATATTGAAATTTTCCCTGTGCTCAGCGCAATTATGGAGAATATTTTGGGCGAGTCGCCCTACAAAAGCCCCACCGATATGGGGGTTAATATGGCAGGCTTCTGCATTACCGACCCTGAGGCCGTAAGAAAGGCAAGCTGTCAGGAAATCATCCGCCGTTACTATGCGGCGCTGTGCTCCAACCGCCAGGGTATGTCGGACAAAAATGAAATTTACAAGCTTGAGCTTTTAATGAAGCAGGTTAAAACCTCGACCGAGGACCGCCCTGTTGTTGCCGCCGCCCTTAAAAAGGCAGAACAAACGGGCGCCCCCGCCGTTGCACTTGAACTTGAAAACGGCAAGATTATCACAGGCAAAACCTCATCGCTTCTCGGCTCCAGCGCGGCGCTTCTTTTAAACGCTTTAAAGGAACTTGCTAACATTCCCGATGAAACCCAGCTTATCTCCCCCACCATTATTGAGCCTATTCAGCACCTTAAAATAGAGCATATGGGCAACCACAACCCAAGGCTCCATACCGATGAGGTGCTCATTGCCCTTTCGATTTGCGCCGCAACCGACCCCGTTGCCGCCAAGGCAATGGACATGCTCTATAAGCTTCGTGGTTGTGAGGCCCACTCAACGGTTATTTTATCCCGAGTGGATGAGCAGTGCTTCAGAAAATTGGGTGTTAACATTACCTTCGAGCCTAACTACCAAACCAAAAAACTTTATCACAACTAAAACTAAAAGGCACTCAGCAGAGCTGAGTGCCTTTTTTATTGCTGTTTTCCTATTTCATCTTATTCATAACAAGTCCTGTTATGAGTTTCGGGTAGAAATAGGTAGATTTTTGGGGCATCTTTTCCCCTGCCGATGAAACTGCGGCAATTTCCTCTACTCTTGTGGGATTTAAAATAAATGCGCAGTTTGCCGCACCTTGCGTGGCGGCAACGGCTTCATCGAAATCTCTTGTGTAGGTCAGGTTAATTTGTTTTGCCATATTTTCCTTATCAATGCCCAGCACATTTTCTAAAATTAAAGTGTGGAGCACCGAAACATCCAGCCCCTTTAATGCTGCCGAGGCGGTGGGTAAGAACTTATCCATAACACGGATATCCTTTAGGGTTAAAACGGCGCTTTTTGTTTTTCCCACAAAGCCGAAGGCCTTTTCGCCCTTTTCATAAGCGGCGGCAAGCCTTGCCTCTATTTCCTCTTTTTCGCAAAGGTCAATTTCAAAGTTTTCTCCGCAGTCTTTAAGGAGCTTTTCCTCATCAAAAGCGGGTAAATCCCTTACAATGCGGTGGGTTGGGAAAACAACAAGACCCTTATTTTCCATATCAATAAGGAACATCATAATATAATCGGCCGCCTCGCAGGAAATTCCCTGCTCTTTTAACTTCTTTTGATAGTTAAGGGCGGTTTCATAGCGGTGGTGGCCATCGGCGATATACAGCTTTTTGTCATCGAAAAAGCGGCAAAGCCTTTCGGTTTTTTCGCTTTTCTTTGCAACCCAAAGGCTGTGGGTAACGCCGTCGGCATCGGTAAAGGTGTCCTCAGGGGCGCTTGACGATAATTCTTCAATAAGCCCTAATGAAACACCCTCGGCATCGGAATAAAGGGAATAAATCTGACTAAAATTGCAACCCGTTGCAGTCATTAAATTAAGGCGGTCGGTCTTTGCCTTTGAAAGAGTTTCCTCATGGGGCAAAACAACACCATCGGAAAAGGGATGGAGCTTTACGCGGGCAACAATGCCCTTAAAGGAATAATCCTTGCCGAAAACCGAGAATTTTTCCTCATAAACATAAAGGCAGTCTTCCGTGTCCTGCTTTAAAATGCCGCTATCCACCCAATTTTTAAGGGTTTGGCCTGCCAAATTATAGCCTGCTTCGCTTTGTTCGGGCAGCTCAAGGCGGATTATATTATTTTCGTTTGTGTTAAGATAAGCCTTTTTTTGCTCGGGGGAAATAATATCATAGGGCGGGCAGCAAACCTCGCTCTTTTCCCCCGCCTTTTTGGTAAAGCGCAAAGCGCCGAATTCTTTAACTGTTGCCATTATAAAAACTCCTATTAAAG
>JAFTPI010000039.1 GCA_017463345.1 Clostridia bacterium
CCCGAAATGATTAAGAATAAGAGTGGTAAAATTATAAACATTTCTTCAATGTGGGGTGTTACAGGCGCCTCCTGTGAGGTTCATTATTCCGCCGCAAAAGCAGGTGTTATCGGTCTTACAAAGGCTCTTGCAAAGGAGGTTGCTCCAAGTGGAGTTACCGTTAATGCAATAGCCCCCGGAATTATTGACACCTCAATGAATTCCGAAATCTCGGTTGAGGATTTGGCCGATTTCGTAAACGATGTTCCCCTTGGAAGAATGGGCACAGCCGATGAGGTAGCCCAGCTTTGCTTCTTTTTAGCTTCCGATTCTGCCGATTATATTACAGGTCAGGTTATCGGCCAAAATGGCGGATATGTTATCTAGCACATAAATTAAAGGACTGTGAATTTCACAGTCCTTTTTTTAAATATAAAATTTTTAACTATAATTTTTTAGAAAGTCCTTTATAAACGCTTGCTAATTAAGTTTGTCAACATTATTCATACCTTTATAAGCGTTTTTTATTAAATTGTTTATATCATCGTAATTTGAAAACTTAATCATATATTCACATCCGCTTAAACTTACAGAAATTTCATTGATTATTGTGTAAGCGGTTTCTATTAAATCTTCAATATCTCCCCAAGTAAACCCAGCGCAAATTGATTCTTGATTGAATAAATTATACTTATCATTATGAGCCAATTCCTTGTCTCTAATTTCTTTTAACTTTTCTCTTTTATCTTTAATGTCGAAATATCTCATTTCTAACCGCGAAATAAACTCATTTTGCGAAATTCCATATTCTTCACACCATTTTGAAAACCAATTTTTATTTTGCGATGAAATATTTATAATTTTTCTAATTCCAATAGAATCTTTTTGTTCATCATAAATTTTTGCTAATTCTGTAATAATCAAGAAGCTAATGCTTTTAATTGTCAAACTCCAAAAGCAATTTGATTTTTTAATTACACACTCAAATTGCTTCCCAACACCGCAAAGTTCTATTAGTTGTTTATATACCAATCTACTGTTTTCAATAATTGTTAATTTTTCAATAAGAATCTTAATATATTTTTGCAAACTGTTTTGGCTCATTAATTATTCCTCAAACTTACTATTTTTTAGTTTAATATTCACGAACTCCCCCGGAGTTCAAATCTCTTTTTTATAAAAATAAAAAAGAACGCTTAACAGCGTTCTTTTTCTTGGTGATCCATCGGAGATTCGAACTCCGGACACCTTGATTAAAAGTCAAGTGCTCTGCCGGCTGAGCTAATGGATCATTTTTGCGACCTTGATATTATATCAATTATACTCACACTTGTCAAGCAAAAAATTGCTTTTTTATGAAAATGACAAATATCAAGGCACGCTCAGTTTATTTTTTGAGTTTTTGTTCAATAAGATGAGCCGCTTTATAAATATCGCCACCACCCATTGTGATAACCAAATCGCCTTCCCCTGCAGTTTTGCAAATATAATCGCAAATTTCCTCAAAGGTGTTAAGAATAATGCAATTGGGCAGTTTTTCGGCAATCTGTTCCGAGCTGACACCAAAGGTGTTAACCTCTCTTGAGCCCATAATGGGAGTTAAAACAACCTCATCGGCAATAGAAAGTGCCTCAATAAACTCGTTAAGCAAAAGAGCTGTTCTCGAAAATGTGAATGGCTGGAAAACAGCAACAACGCGCTTATAACTTAGTGCCTTTGCGGCAGAAAGTGTTGCATTGATTTCGGTTGGATGATGGGCATAATCATCAGCCAAAACAAACCCGCCCATCTCGCCCAAAAACTCAAATCGGCGACCTGCTCCGTGGAAACATTCGAGAGCATCTTTAATTCCCTCCGCGGGAACACCGAGATAATCGCAAACTGCAAAAGCGGCAAGAGCATTTAGAACATTGTGTCTTCCCGGCACAGCGAGGTCAATTTCAATTATCTCATTACCCTCTTTAACTGCAGTAAAGGAAAATCCATATTTTTTAGGAACAATATTTTTAGCGCTGTACTTATTATTATCACTAAATCCAAATTTAACAATTTCAGCCGAAATTCCCTTGGTAGCCTTTAAAACAAGCTCATCATCCCCATTAACAAAGGCAAGCTTTGACATACCGATAAACTTTGAAAAGGATGCAACAAGATTCTCCATTGTTTTAAAGAAATCAAGGTGGTCATTATCAACGTTTAAAAGAACGGTTATATCCGGAGACATTTGTAAAAATGTATTAACAAACTCACAGGCCTCGCAAACAAGTATATCGGAGTTTCCCGCAATACCATTAGAATTGATTATAGGAAGTTTTCCTCCAATAACCGCTGAAGGGTCCATCTTGTTTAAATACAAAATTTGTGTTATCATAGAGGTAACGGTGGTTTTTCCGTGGGTACCGCTAACACCGATAACATTATCATATTTCCTGGTTAAAGCGCCAAGAAGCAGTGAGCGTTCCATAGTAGGAATGCCAAGTCGCTGTGCTTCAACAAGTTCGGGGTTATCCTTACTAATTGCAGCCGAATAAACCACAAGCTCACAGCCGTGCACGTTTTCGGCACAGTGCCCCATTGAAACCTTAACGCCAAGTTTTTTCACCCTTTTAAGCGGGTCACTCTCGTTATTATCGGAACCGGTTAAAATATAGCCTTTGCTGTGCAAAATTTCTGCAAGCGGGCACATTCCTGAGCCGCCGATTCCAATCATATGAACCTTTCTAACATTTTCAATGATTTTATCTTCTTGACGCAATGTCTTCATATACTAAAACTCCTAAATTGGTTTAAACTTATTATATTACTTTTCTTTCCAAAAATAAACAGTTTTTAATAAAAAAGTGGTGAAAATATGAACTTTTCCGTACCAAAAGAAATTAACAACGCTCTTTTAACCCTAAACAACGCAGGTTTTGAGGCTTATATTGTCGGCGGTTGTGTCCGAGATATGCTATTAAATAAAATTCCACAGGACTATGATATTACAACCTCGGCCACACCTGAAGAGATTATTAAACTTTTCCCACACACTATTCCCACAGGTATTAAACACGGAACAGTAACTGTTATCTTTGACAATAATGAAAGGACCGAAATAACAACATTCCGCTGTGAAACGGCATATTCCGATAATCGCCACCCCGAAAGCGTTTCCTTTGTTAAAACTATTGAGGAGGATTTATCCCGCCGTGACTTCACCGTTAACGCAATGGCATATTGCGATAAAACGGGACTAAAAGACCCATTTAGCGGCTTAGAGGATTTAAACAACCAAACCCTGCGTGCCGTAGGTGAGCCACGGAAAAGATTCAGCGAAGATGCATTGCGAATCCTTCGGCTTTTTCGTTTTAGCGCACAGCTTGATTTTAAAATCGAAAGTAATACCTTTGTGCAAGCCCTTAAACTCGCTGAAAATCTAAGCACAATAAGCCGCGAGAGAATAAGAGATGAATTCATTAAAACTCTATGTGCGCAAAACCCTGCTGCCATAACCCCACTAATTAAAACCGATTGTCTTTCCTTTCTTGGAATTGGCAAAGAGCTTACTTTTTTTGACAACTTAGAACTTTTAAAAGCCGCTCCTATCCCCCGCTTTGCATACTATTGTTTTAAAAACAACCTGAATGCATTTGAAATCGCACAAAATTTGCATTTATCAAAGGCCTTTTCAAAATCATGTGAAAATGTTTGCGAGATGCTTAGAGGAAATGTACCTGCCAACAAGGTGCAAATTAAGCAAATTCTGCGAAGCATTCCTAAAAACGATTTTGAAATTTATCTTCAAATCGTTTCTGTATTTAATGACACCGACAAATTAACCGAATGTCTCAAAGAAATCGAGGACAAAGGCGAGCCATATAGCCTTTCACAATTAGAGATTAACGGAGACGATTTATTAAAACTCGGCATTAGGGATAAACAAATTAAATTAGCGCTGGAAAACCTATTAACGCTTGTTATTGAACACCCTGAGTTTAATGACAAAATTATTCTAAAAGAACAAGTGACAAAATAAGTTGCGCCGCCATAGAATGTTAGTGAAAACTGCTTCTATGGCGGTGTTTTATTTTTAATTTAGGAAGATAAACTTGAAAAAGATACTTTTTCTCGGCGGTGATAAAAGGCAAAAAATTGCCGCAGATTTTTTAAGAAATCAGAATATAATTTGTGATGAATTTATTGATACGCCTCCAAAAGCGATTGACTTTTCAAATTATTGTGCCGTTGTTTTGCCAATTCCCACAACGCGGGACGGTGTTCACCTGAATTCACCGCTTATAAGTGAAAAAATCTCACTTGAAAAAGTCACAAAAAATCTTAGTGAAAACCAATTATTAATCACCTGTAACTTTAAGCCAAATCACAATCTTTTAATTGATTTAAACGAGGATAATGAGTTTGCTTTTTTAAATGCAATTCCCACAGCCGAAGGTGCTGTTAAAATACTTATTGAAGCCACAGATTTCACCCTTTGGAAAAGCAAAATATTAATCGTTGGAAACGGAAAAATCGGCAAAATTTTATCACAAAGGCTTTTCTCATTTGGTGCTAAAATTACCGTTTCTGCGCGAAAAAGCCTGGATTTCTCTTACATTGAAGCCTTTGGCTTTAATTATCTTAATACGGGCGATTTGCTAGGTCACCTTGGAGATTTTGACATCATCATTAACACGGTTCCCCACCCGATTATTGACAAAAAACACATTGCCGAATGCAAAGACAGTTGCCTGTTTTTAGAACTGAGCAGTGCACCGTTCGGAATTGATAAGCAAGCGGTGATTTTAAGCGAAAAGGAATATATTTACGCACCCGCTTTGCCGGGAAAAGTTGCTCCAAAAACAGCGGGAGAAATTTTAGGAAAAACAATTAAAAAAATCATAGATGAAAATTTATCTTAAATCCCACACGAAAGTGATTTGAAATTATGAGTCAGCTAAATTTAGGTTATGCTATGTGTGGCTCGTTCTGCACCCTTAAAAACTCGGTTAATTCACTTAAAGAGTTAAGGTCAGATGGGCACAACATCACACCGATTATGTCGGAAATCGTTTTTAAAAGCGATACTAGGTTTTATGCCTGTGAAGACTTAAAAAAAGAAGTAACGGAAATTTGCCAAAACAAAATAATTGACAGCGTAGTTACCGCCGAACCAATCGGTCCAAAAAAGCTTTTTGATGTTCTCGTTGTTTGCCCTTGTACGGGTAACACATTAGCAAAAATAGCAAACGGAATAACCGACACCAGCGTTACAATGGCGGTAAAGGCCCATTTAAGAAATAAAAAGCCCGTTGTTTTAGCGATTGCAACCAACGATGCTTTGGCCGCCAGCGCTAAAAATATCGGTCTTTTGTTAAACACAAAAAACATTTACTTTGTTCCCTTTGCTCAAGATGACCCTGCTAATAAAAACAACTCGCTCATCAGCGATTTTAACCTTTTAAAAGAAACCATTGACTGTGCCCTTGATGGGAGGCAAATTCAGCCGATATTAAAAAAATAAATCTCCCGAGGGAGATTTATTTTTTTAAAGCTTAATTTCTTTACCCAAATGGAAGGAGTAAAGCAAAATTTCTTTTACAGGCTTTGAAAAAATCTTCTCGCAGGCGCCCGCATAAATTTTCAGCTGCTCTCTATAAGTGTCGGCAAGGGTTTTTTCGTTTGATACTCGGTCGGTTTTAAAGTCGACAACGACAATTTCGCCATTTTCCTCAAAAAGGCAGTCAACCGCACCCTGAATCACAATGTTTTCATCGGAAAATTTTGCATCAAGTCCTACCGAAATTTCCAAAGCCGGTTTTTCGGTTAAAAAACGCATTTCTTTTCTTACAAGGTCTGATGCAATAATTCTTTTGCAAAGCTCACTTGAAAGGAATTCCTTAACCTTATCACGGTCAACCAGTTTAATATCTTCCTCGCTAAAGAACCGCCATTCAGCAAGGCGGTCAAGCTCCTCATCTAAATTGGTTTGCGCTTTTTCAAAATCCAAAAATTGCATAACCCTGTGGGTAAAGGTACCCCTTTGTGTTGCACTAATGCCGCCCTTCGAAACGAAGGCAGGTGTCGCACTAAAAGCATAAGCATCGTGTTCTGCCGCGTGAGCCAGTTGTGAAACTGATGCCTTTGAGGCAATGCTCAAAAGCTCTTCATATGGGTATACAAACTCAAGATTTTCTTTTAGTCTACTTGCAATACAAGAAACTTCTTCTTTACTAAGGTGTGTTTTTTCAGTTTTGACAGACTGATTATTTTCGCTGAAAATGTTTTCGGAAAAAACAAAGTTAATTTCAAAAGGATTCGGCATTTCACAAAGGCGACCGTTTGCACACGAAATTGCCCTCAGCTCGTTTGAAGAACTGTGAGTTAGAATTGCAGGCAAAAGCCAATCGGTGTAGCAAACTGCCGTTTTAAAGAACTCTTTATCAATTACGTTTTCTCTTACTCCCAGCGACTCGGAAATATTTTTAATTTTTTCTTTTAGCTTTTCTCCCGAAATCAACAAAACCAGCTTGTCCTGAGCGCGGGTCATTGCAACATAAGCAAGCCGCAGTTCCTCTTCAAGTTGTTTTTGCCGAGCCTTGGAAATGAGAATTTGGCGCTGAATTGTTGATAACTTTCTTTTTGACTGCGGGTCAAAAAATTTAAAGGAAAAATATAATTCTTCATCCAACAGTAAATATGATGAAAAATCGCTTGTGTTAAACTTTTCGCTGCAACCCGCGAAATAACAAATCGGAAACTGCAGGCCCTTTGAATGGTGAATTGAAATAATTTTAACGCTGTTTTCATCAGTCTCGGAACCACTTTTGAGTTTGTTCTCATCAATGCCCTCCAAAAACCTTAAAAAGCCTGTAACACTTTTGCCTTCGTTTTCTTCATAAACGCAGGCAAACTCAAGAATCAAAAGGAGATTATCCCTTCTCTTAATTCCATTTTCAAGGCAACAAACCGCACTCAGCAGTCCTAAATCCTCATAAAGAAAATCGATAAAATCCGAAATTTTCATTGTGGTAAAATTTCTTCGGTACTGCATTAATTTACGTATAAAGCGTACGCATTTTTCGTTTCCGTCATCAGCGGCAGATAAAACACCGGCATAAAGATTTTTGTATTTATCATTAGCCTTTATAAGCGCCAAATCATCGGCAGTAAAACCAAAAAATCCCGAAAGCAAGACGGTTGCCAAATTAACCTCTTTTGTTGGGTTATCAACAACACTCAAAAGGGATAAAATTAACTGGATCTCACGGCTCTTAAAAAAAAGGTCGGCGCCAAGCGAAACAGGTATCCCTCTTTTTTTAAGTTGTGCGGCGTAAAGAGGAGCGTTTTTGCTTGTGGCTCGAAGCAAAACAGCAAAATCTGAAAACCTTGCGTTGCGCAACTGATTTGGGTTATTGTCATCACGAATGCATTTGCCGCCGTTCATTGTTTTAATAATTGAATCGGCAATGTAATTGGCTTCGGCTTCTGCCACACTTTCGCTTTCGTTTTCAATAATTCCAACCTCAACAGGCGAAAGGACAGCCTGGGGGAATTTTGCTTCGGGATAAAGCCTTTCCTCTTCACCATAATCAATCTCGCCGTTTTCTTTTGTCATAAAAGCCGAAAAGAAAAAGTTTATAAAGTTGCAAATCTCACTGCGGCTTCTGAAATTATTGCCGAGAATAATTTTCTTTGAAACATTGGCATCCTGGTTGTCATACGGCAAATATCTTTTTTTCTTTTCTAAGAAATTCGAGGGATTAGCCCCCCTAAAGCCATAAATACTTTGCTTAACATCGCCAACCAAAAACAATCTTTCCTCGTTTTTTGACAAAACACAAAACAGCATATCTTGCAAGGGGTTAGTGTCTTGATATTCGTCAACAAGAACTTCATCGAAACTATCAATATATTCCTTTGCAAAATCATTAACCTTAAGCTCGCCGTTTTCGTAGCGGCACAAAAGCTGGAAGGCAAGCTGTTCAGTTCGGTAAAAGGTTAATATGTTGCGTTCATCAAGCTTTTTGTTTATTAGCTCGTTATAAGAAATGACAAGTTCAACCAGCTTTTTTATAAGTGGATAAAGCATTTTGTCATTTTCGGTAATATTTTCCCACAAATCAAAGAATGTGTCATTAAGCCCTCTGATAATTTCAACACATTCTTTACGAAGTCTTTTGCCCGTTAAAATTGCGCTACAATCATCGGGAATTTTTTTGCTGGACATTCGGCTAAACGCAGCAGAGGAAACGCCGTAGTATAAAGCGTTCCAATTTTTATCAGTAATATCCTTTAAGAATTGCTCTGCATAAACCTTAGGCTCAGTGAACAGCGGCTTAAATGTGTCTTCAAACTGCGGAACCTGTTCTAAAAGACTTAATGCAGTCTTTGATTTTTCAATAACAAGTGCAACTTGTTCTCTTGCCGTTTTAAAAGCGAGGTCTCGCCACTTTTCACCGTTTAATTCAAAATTGCTCTGCTCGGCGGCATTACTTAGCCATTCGTTAGGATTTGGAAGTTTTGAGGTGAATTCCTGAATTTTTCTAACATAAGAAGCCAGGGTGCTGTCATCATATCTTGAACCGACAACACGAAGCAGTTTTAAAAACTCGGCATTTTTTGTTGCAAACTGTTCTTCAAAAACCTCGGCAATCGCTTGGTTTTTAATCTCGTTAAGAGCGTTTTCCTCAACAATTTTAAAATCAGGATTAACGCCGAGCTTATCAAAGTTATCGCGGACTAGTTCAATGCAAAACGAGTCAATGGTGCAAATTTTAGCACTTGGAAAAAGCAGCATTTGTTTAATCAAATGCATATCATCGGGTTTTTGCTGGAGGCGCTCGTTTAGTTTTGCCTCAATGCGCGAACGCATTTCAGCGGCCGCGGCCTTTGTGAAGGTTACAACAAGAATTCTATCGGCACTTAAATTTTTTTCGCAATCAGCAATATGTGAAGCAACGCGTTCGGTTAAAACGGCAGTTTTGCCCGAGCCAGCTGCAGCGCTTACAAGCACATTGCCATGGGCTGTAATGGCGGCCTTTTGGGCCCGGGTTGGGTTAATTGCCATTTTGGTCACTTCCTTCCATAAGTGCTACAGCCTCATCATTTGTCAGCCTCTCCACCTTTTTATGCGGAGCGTTCTCAATGTGACAAATTCCATAAAAATCGCAATAATCACAGGCATTATGCGATAGACTGTCGATGGGTGACACCGATATTTCTCCGTTTTTAATAGCGGCGCCGGTTTTTTTCATCATCCTTGTAATGTGATTAAAAATCGCATTAAAGGTTTCACTGCCTGCAAATGAGGATGCTTTTGTCAGTTTCCCTGCCTTTGTAAACTTATATTCGGGAATAAATTGACCGCTTTTTTCCTTATCCATTGCAGTAATTACTTCTTCATTTTCCAAAATAAGTCCGTTCATTGCAAGGGAGCTTTCCTCCAAATCGGTACTCGACGGCATATAAAGCACTCCGCCTGCTTTAAGATTTGAATACTCCTCATTTTCGCTTAGTAACAATGCGTAAAGGTAAATAAGCATTTGCATATTAAGGCCGCAAACAACCTCAGAAAGTCTAAACACCTTTGCATCCGACTTGTAGTCAACAATTCGCACATAACCGTTCCAAACGTCCACTCGGTCAATTTTTCCCCTTAAATTAACACTTGTTTTCTCATCAATTTCTACTTTTGTTGCGGGAATATCAGGATTTTCTAGACCAATAACAAACTCGCATTTTTTTGGCACAAAGCCTGACTGTGCCAGCTCGCAGGTAAGTTGCCAAACAACGGCGTAGAGCGAAGTGGCGATTGTACTTATAATAAACTCATTCCTTGCAGAAACCGCCTGGAAATATCCCGGCACCTTTAAAAGATAATCCTTTAAAAGCTCATCAACCGCTTTTTGACAATCCTCATAACTAAGGTTGTGCAAATTTTCACCGTGCTGTTTAATATAATTCTCAAGCACATAATGCACAATTGTGCCTCTTTGCAGTGGGTCAAAGGAAGCGGTTTTAGGCGTAGAAAGTCGCAACCCATAGTTGCAAAAGAAGGAAAACGGGCAGGTTTGATATTTTTCAAATGCAGATGGTGAAAGGTTTATTTTGTTTCCAAAAAGTTTTTTGGCAGATTCGCGGTCCAGGGTGTGTTCCCCCTCTTTTTTAATTAAGACAACCGACTTTAATCTTTCTTTTAATTCGGAATTTTTATTTGCAGCCTCATAATAAACATCTCTAACGCCATTTTCGGCATTAAAATTTACTGCAAAGTTTTCCACAGCGCAGTTTAATGTTTCGGGTAGGTTATCTTCAAATGTCATATCCTTTTCATTTAATACCTTTATTTTGGGGAATCCGTTCTTAATGTGCTTGATAACCGCCGCGGGAGAATCATTATCGCCCGCTGCAGCACCCGAAAGATAGGAAATAAACACCTTATCAGAGGCGCAACAAACCGAGGAATAAACCAGCAGATTTTCCTTTGCTGAAAGGCCGACAAGGTCGTTACCTAAATCGAGGCCTAAATCAATAAGTTGCGCCCGTTCAAAAGCGGCAAAAATTCCGGTCTGAGCAATTGTTGCAGGAAAAACGCCAAGATTCATTCCAACAACAAAGGCAATTTTGGGCCTTGAAGGCCTTATGCGGTCGGCCGCGCCAAATGTGACCTGGTCAAGCATTTGAGGAATTGTTCCAACGCTTGAGGTCTCTATTGCAACACAAAGCGTGTCATAAAAATCCTGAAAAGAAGCAGGCTTTTCACCAAGGCATTTAACAACACTTTCGAGAACACCAATAAAACAGTCGTAGCCTTGTCGCAAAACATCGGCTTCATCTGCATTGCCTTCAGCGATTAAGTTATTATAAAGTACTTTAAGCTTCTCTTCACAGCGGCAATCCTTAATTAGCTTGAAAATTGCCGTGCAGTACTGCCTTGCGGTGCCGCCAATGAATCTTTTAAGCTCATAAATGGGCTCAAGAGCCTTTTTTCTCAGATTGTTTAAACGGTCAAGCTGTTTTTTAATTTTTTCATCGGGCTCATTTTGCTCAAGACCATTTGGATTCATGGTCCAGTCATCGTGCCATAAAGCGCCATCAATATTCCAGATAAAGCAGTAATTTTCAAGTTCAGAAATTTCATTAAGGCTAAGGCTTCCAAGGTCACTTTTCAGGAAGGTAAGGATTTCCTTTGTAGATGTCCTTTGTGCCGCCTTTAGTGCCGCAAGGGTCATTATGCAAATTGGGTTTTGCGAAATTGACTGCCTTTTATCAAAAAAGCAGCTTACCTTGTTTTTTCTTGCCGCACTAAGCATTGCTTTTTCATAAGCTGCGGTATCTCGCGCAATAACAACAAAATCCCGGTATCTATACCCCTCTTCACGGGTTAAGCGGCGAATTGTTCGCATAACAAAATCAGCCTCACTGTAAACCGATGAAGCGTTAAAAATTGTAATATCCTTGGTTTCGCCTTCAAATGAAACCTTTTCACCTGCCAAAAGCTGTTCAAGGGTTTTTAGTTCTGCCGAATTATATTTTCCATCGTTTAAAATTGTGGGCTCACTAATTTTAACACCAAACTTTTTTGCAATTCTTTCTAAATTTTTATGTAATTTTTTAAGTCCTAAGAAATTATCAGGCTTATCGCTGAAGTCTCCATTTGAAAGTAAAGAAACAGTTACATTATTGCACTGCGAAAAAATACGCTCTAAAATTTTATATTGCTGACCGGAAAATTCCTTAAATGAATCTATATAAACCTCTTTACCTTCAAAATAACGGAAATCGGCAAGTTTTGTGTAAAGATGGGTAAGCTTGTCCGAAGGGTCAATGAAGCGGTTGCTAATTAGCGCATCATAGGTTGAATAAATTTTAAAAAGGTCACTAAGCTTTGCACTTAACGCAGCAGGGGCGTTAAGCGCATAAATATCCTCAGCACTGATTGCGCAGGCTTTAAGCTCATCAACGGCGCCGAGCATTACCTTAGCAAATCGGGCGGAGTTATAATATTTTTTCCATAATACAAGCTCGTCCCGAACGGTATTAAGCGTTGTTCGCATGGTTACGATTTTATCACACTCGCTCATAACCGAAAAAGCATTACCACCCGCAAGGCGATTTACCTCATCACACATTCGTGTGAAATTTAGAACGCTTACAAGTGTTGATGAGTTATCCCCCAGGGTGTGCAAAACTTCCCTTTCGCTCTCAAAGCTGAATTGCTCAGGAACAAGCAAAACAACATCTTTGCCATCTAAAACATCTTTTTTCAGTCTTTGCATTATTTCATAGGTTTTGCCGGCCCCTCCGCGTCCAAAAATAAAATTAAGCAAAGTACCCCTCCTAAAGTAAAATTCGTATTATTAAAATGCCACACACAGCGGGCAA
>JAFTPI010000040.1 GCA_017463345.1 Clostridia bacterium
TCACTTTCAAAGCCTAAAGAAAGGGGCAGGGCGAAGGTAACATAAATGTGCTTGTTAAAGCCCTCGGTGTACCACACGGGGACTTTTGATTTTTGAATCATTCGGGACATAAAACGGGTCATATCAAGGTGAGAAACAAAACGCATTCGGTCTTTTTTCTCGTAAATAAGTCTAACGTTTTTCATAACACACGCCCTCTTTGTAGCAATTTGCACCGCAGGCCGCGCAGGAAATGCGGCAGTTGGGTGTTGTTATGGCTTTCTTTGCAAGCTCATTTTGCCTTTTGAAAAAGTCCTTGGTAACGCCATAATCAAAATGCTCCCAGGGAAAAATCTCATTATATTCCCTTGCACGGTTGGCATAAAATGCGGTATCCACACCGCACTCGCTAAATGCCTCAAGCCATTTTTCAATTTCGAAGCACTCGCTCCAGCCATCAAGCCTGCAGCCCTTTTTAAAGGCACTCAAAATAACCTGGCCAAGTCTTCTGTCACCTCGGGCGAAAACACCCTCTAAAAAGCTTGTGGGGGAATCGTGATAGCTGAGAGTGACCTTTTTAGTGGTGATGCAGGATTTTAAATATTCCTGGCGGCGCCTTATCTCATCTCGGGTTATCTGAGGCTCAAACTGAAAAGGAGTAAAAGGCTTTGGCACAAAGGTGGAAACGCTAACACTAACATTAACGCTCTTGCCCTTCGGTCTATCCTCCAGGCGGTAAAATTCATTAACCACCCTTTGAGCAAGGTCGGCAATGCCCTTTAAATCCTCATCGGTTTCGGTGGGCAGGCCCAGCATAAAATAAAGTTTAACATTTGTGTAGCCGCCTTTAAATGCCATTCGGCATGTGGAAAGAATTTCCTCCTCGGTAACATTTTTATTAATAACATCGCGAAGGCGTTGCGTTCCCGCTTCGGGAGCAAAGGTTAAGCCGCTTTTTCTAACATACTGAATTTTTTCCAGCAGCTCCTCTGGAAAATTGTCAATTCTAAGACTTGGAAGAGAAAGGCTTATATTTCTTTCCTGTGTCCAGTCAAGCATTTTATTAAGAAGTGGCTCAATTTCTCTATAATCACTGGTGCTTAGCGATGAAAGGGAAATTTCATCATAACCTGTTGACTCACAAAGTGCCTTTGCCTGATTATTGATAGTATCGGCGCTTTTTTCTCTTACGGGGCGGTAAATAAAGCCTGCCTGACAAAAACGACAGCCTCTAATACAGCCGCGGTAAATCTCCTGAACGGCGCGGTCGTGAACAATTTCTATGTAAGGCACAACAAAGCTTTCGGGGTAAAACACCTTGTCCATATCCTTAATAATTCTTTTTTCAATAACGGCAGGGGCATTTTCCTTTGGGGTGATGCTTTTAATGGTGCCATCGGTATTATATTCAAAATCATAAAGGCTGGGCACATAAACACCCTTAATTTGTGCCGCTTCCTTTAAAAACTCTTGCTTTGTTGAGCCCTTTGCCTTGTGAATTTTATAAAGGTCAATAAGCTCCAAATCCACCTCTTCGCCCTCTCCTAAAAAGAAAAGGTCAACAAAATCGGCAAGGGGTTCGCAGTTGCAAGTGCAGGGTCCACCTGCCACAACAAGTGGGGAAAGCGCCTTTCTGTCCTTTGCCTTTAGCGGAATTTTCGCAAGGTCAAGCATATTAAGAAGGTTGGTGTAGGAAAGTTCATATTGAAGCGTAAAGCCCACAATGTCAAAATCACAAACAGGGTCACGGCTCTCCAGCGCAAAAAGAGGAATATCGTTTTCACGCATTACCTGCTCAAAATCGGTCCAAGGGGCAAAAACCCTTTCACACCAAATATCATCGCGGGCATTAAACTGTGAATAAAGAATTTTCATACCAAGGTGGGACATACCGATTTCATAGATGTCGGGAAAGCAAAAGGCAAACCTTACATCTACTTTAGTTTTATCCTTTATTACGCTGTTAATTTCACCGCCTGAATATCTTCCCGGTTTTTGAACCGTCAGCAGCAGTGATTCAAGTTGTTTTTGTTCCATAAAGGGCTCCTTAAAGAATTGTTTACTTTACCCATTTTACCACAAAAAGCCCTTTAAAACAACTACATTTTAATTATTACACCTATAATTACATAAAGCCCTAAAACGGCTAAAGAAAGGTTAATTTTTCCCATTAAAATACCCGAAACGCCGAGGAAAACCGCAAGCACTCCGCAAAGAAGGGACAAAATGTCAACAATTACCTCACATTTTGAATTTGACAGGATTTTCGAAAGTGTGAGATAAAGAATGCTGCCCCCATCAAGACCGCGAACAGGAAGCATATTAAAGGCAAAAATAAGCAGGTTAACCGCCGAAAAACTGATGAGATATGGTAACCTTAAAAAATAATAAAGAACAAAGGCAAGCGCCGCAAAAAGCAAATTCGAAAGTGGACCCGAAAGGAGGATAAAAAACTCCCCCTGCGTCTTTACCCCAAACCCCCTTACAATTTGGATGCTGCCGGGAATAAGGTTAATTTTTTTAGGCTGGCAGTGCAGTACAAACATTGCCGCCAGGTGACCTACCTCGTGAAAAGCGGTAGCCAAAAAAACAGGCAAAATAAAGCCTGTCTTATCAATAATCAGCGCAAGGGTTAAAACTGCCATAAAGAAAAAAGAAACATTTATTTCGGTTGAAAAAATTTTAAATTTCATTTGCTTAAAAACCACTGTGGGTCAAGACGCGCTCCACCCACTATTATTTCAAAATGCAGGTGTGGTCCCGTTGACCTGCCCGTGCTGCCAACCTTTGCCACACACTCCCCTGCTTCCACACTTTCACCTTCATTAACCGTTATCTTACTGCAGTGTGCATAAAGGGTGTAAAATTCCTCGGAATGGCGGATTTTGACAAAGTTGCCGTAGCCGTCGGCTTCATAGCCAACCTCCTCCACATCTCCAGCCATAACCGATAAAACATCGGTGCCGCTGTTTGCCGCAATGTCGAGACCCTGGTGGGTGGCAGGAGCATTTGTAAAGGGGTCTGCCCTGCCGCCAAACTCCGATGTAATAAAGCCTTCT
>JAFTPI010000041.1 GCA_017463345.1 Clostridia bacterium
GTGTCAATGTACATATCGGAAATATCGCTACACTCATCTTCCCCCTTTGAAAGGTGGGGCGGAGTGCTGCAAAATGTGCCGAAAACGGGCTCCTTGCCCCAAATTTTAACCCTTGCGGCGGGCAAAATTCTGGGGTCAATGCCACCCGCGGCGTTAACCTGCACAAAGCCATCATCGGTAACATTTGTTACAATCATCGCGATTTCATCAATGTGGGCCTCCAGCATAAGGGTGTAATCGGTTTGGCCCTTAAAGGTTGCGGCAAAGGAAAGGCCTGCAAGGTCCTTTATTTCGGCATTTTGGGGAATTTGGCTTTTGGCATAGTCTGCCGCCTCGCTTATAGTTCCCACAGCCGATTTATCACAAAGATTTTTAATAAGAGAATAAATTTTATTCAAGGTTTTCTACCAGCCTTTTAAAGTGATTTCCCCTGGCGGTAAAGTTGGGGAAGGCATCAAAGGAAGCGCAGGCAGGAGAAAGGGTTACAACGTCTCCGGCTTCGGCCCTTTGCCTTGCTACCTTTACAGCCTCATCAATATTTTTAACCCTTACTATTTCGGGGCTGCCCTTATAATTTTCGTTTGTTTTAATTGCAGTTTCAATTTTTTCTGCAGTGGGACCCGAAAGAAGAAGTAATTTTACCTTGTCAATAACATAGGGCGCCATTGGCTCAAAGGGGATTTTTTTGTCATAGCCGCCTGCAATGAGCACAACATTGCCCTCAAATGCCTTAAGGCCTGCAATGGTCCTTGTTGGGGAGGAGGCAATAGAGTCGTTATAATACTTAACGCCATCAAGCTCCCTTACAAATTCAATACGGTGCTCAACGCCTGTGAATTCCTTAGCAACCTGGCGAATGTTAGAAATGCTTACATATCCCCAAACGGCAGAAATTGCCGATAGATAGTTTGCAACATTGTGGTCGCCTAAAATGGTAATGTCATTTTTATGCATAACAGGGGCATCAATACCGCGGTATGCCATGTGAAGCATTCCGTTTTCGTCAAGCCAAGCGCCGTTTTTAATGGGGCGCTCCATACTAAAGCCTAAAGACTGACCGCGAACATTAGCCTTAAAGCCTGCAGTTATTTCGTTATCATAGTTTAAAACGGTTCGGGAGAATGCGTTTTGGTGCATTAAAATGTTGCGCTTTGCCTCAACATATTCATCCATATCCTTGTGAACATCAAGGTGGTTGGGGGCAACGTTTGTTACAACGGCAACATCGGGACTTTTCCTCATTGAAATAAGCTGGAAGGAGGAAAGCTCAACAACAACAAAATCATCGGCAGTAATATTTTCAATTTCAGGAAGCAGGGGGTTTCCAATATTGCCGCCCATATATACCCTTTTGCCCTGTGCCTCAAGCATTTTTGCAATAAGGGTGGTTGTGGTGGTCTTACCATCAGAGCCGGTTATGGCGAAAATGGTTGCGGGGCAAAGGTCGAAAAAGACCTCCATTTCGCTTGTTACCGCAATGCCGCGCTTTCTTGCCGCCTCAAGCTCAGGCAGGTTAAAGCTCATTCCGGGGGTACGGAAAATAATGTCAACCTCTAAATCATCAAGGTAGGTTTCCCCAAGGCGAAGCTCAGCACCCGCCTTTTCAAGAGTCTCAGCCATAGGGCCAATCTGCTCCCTTGTTCTCCTATCGCAGGCAAAAACGCGGGCACCCTTTTCGAGAAAACTCAAAATTAGGGGGGTGTTGCTAACACCTATGCCGCACATTGCGATTTTTTTGTCCTTAAGCTTTGCAAAAAACTGTTTGCAATCCATTAAAAAACGCCTCCTAAAACAGGTCATAATTTTCCAATTATATTATATTTATTATACTTAATAGTAGTGAAAATATCAATAGTTGTTTATTTTTTAGGTGGTTTGTGTTAAAATTATAAAAAAAGCAGGAGAAAATATTTTATGCGCATTATTTTAGCATCGAAAAGCCCACGCCGAAAAGAAATTTTAGAAAATTTAGGGCTCACCTTCGAAATTATAACCTCAAACGAGGAGGAGAAAACAGCCGAAACCGAGGCAGATAAAATCGCTATAGCGCTCTCCGAAATAAAAGCCAAAAGCGTGGCAAAAGCAGTAAATGATAAATCGGCTCTCATTATCGGCTGTGATACCATTGTTGTAAAAAAGGATAAAATTCTCGGCAAGCCCAAAACAAAAAGCGAGGCTGAGGAAATGCTAACCCTTTTATCGGATACCGAGCACACCGTTATAAGCGGGCTGACCCTTGTTTTAGGGGATAAGGTTCTTTCAAGGTGTGAAAAAACACAGGTGTTTTTTGATAAAATAGGAAAGAGCGAAATGGAAAGCTATATCGCCTCAAATGACCCCTTTGACAAGGCAGGGGGCTACGGCATTCAGGGGCCTGCCTCCCGCTTTATTAAAGGCATTAACGGCTGCTACTTTAATGTTGTAGGCTTCCCCACCCATTTGTTTTATGAGATGATAAAAGAGCTTAAAATTGAGCTTTAAAGCAAAAGGAGTGAAAGGTGTGGACAAACTAAACGGTTTTATTAAATTCTTGAGCCGAAAATATAGGCTGTGCGGGCTTAATGTATTAAAATTTCTTTACACCCACGGCCTTTTTATCGCTATGCTTGCAGCCACCGCCCTTACACTTTTTGCCAAGCTCAGCGTGGCGATGTATCCCACACAGGATGTGGTGGGCTATGTTTTAGAATGGATGAAGCAGATAAAAGAGGTGGGCATCGGTAAATTTTACACCGCCGACGCCGATTATTCCCCTATGTTTCTCTTCCTCATTTCCCTGCTCACCCTTTTGCCGCAGGGTGCGCCCATCACACTTCACGGCTTTGAGTTTTTTGCAAATCAAATGCTATATGTAAAATGCTGCTATTTCATTTTTGATATTTTAATTGCCATTGCGGTTTTCCTCATAATAAAGCACATCACGAAAAGTTGGAACAAGGCGGCCACAGGATACCTTGTGGCGGTTATTTTGCCTGTGCAGTTTGTTAACAGCGCAGTTTGGGGCAATGCAGACAGTCTTTATGCCTGCCTGATTCTTTACTGCGTTTATTTCGCCCTAAAAAGCAAGGGTGCCGCTGCACTGCTGCTTTTCGGTCTTGCCCTTGCAAACAAGCTTCAGGCGCTTTTTATAGCACCTTTTATTGTCTATCTGCTCCTTATCCGCAAAATTAAATTCCGCACCATTTTCCTGGCTCCGCTGGCGGTGCTGGCATCCTTTATTCCTGCCTATATCTGCGGCGCTGATTTTTTAAAACCCTTTGAATTTTTCGCAAAGCAGGTGGGCGGCTATAAAAAACTTACCCTCGGCTGTCCTAACTTTTGGCAGTTATTTGCCTTTAACCCCGAAAGCGAGAGTATTATAGCAAATGGCGCCCCCTTTTTCGCCATCGCCGTAATCGGCGTATTCTTTGCCATAATCTTTTTCAGAAATATTAAGCCTACCGATGAAAATCTCCTAACCATTGCCGCCTTCACGGTAGGCATAACCGTGTTTTTCCTACCCCATATGCACGAAAGATATTTTTATCTTGTTGACCTGCTTGTGGTAGTCTATGCCCTTGTGCGCAACAAAAATTATTTCCTCATTCCCTTAATGCAAATCGCATCGGGTATAGCCTATTATCACTACATAAGCGGTCGGTATTTCATTGACCCCTGGGGCGAAGACTCGGTGCACATTGCCGCTCTTATTATCGTTTTCGTTTTGTGCTTCCTTTTCTCCCACATTTTAAAGGCCGAGCACAGCGGCGCAAAGGCCGCCGTTGCAGCTTTGCAAGGGGAGCTGGAGGAAATCCGCCGAGACACATAGCAATTGGAATATAAGACGCATTTTCTTTAAGGTACAGTTAAAAAAGGAGGGTGTTATGACACGCAGAGAATTTCTTGAATCGGTTTATAAGGAATATGATTTGGTCGGTGTTCTTTCGCAAAAGAACGACAGTGAAATTTTAAGACTGCGCAACAAAGCGCTGGGCAAAGACATCATCCTTAGAAGTTATCCCTGTGCTATTGAAGCCTACGAAAAACTGAAACACATTTCTCACCCAAACATCCCTTTGGTTTTTGATGTTTTAACTTTTGAAGACGGACAAATTGTCATTGAGGAATTTGTTAACGGAATAACGGTGGCTCAGGTTCTTGAGGAAGGCAAATATAGCTATCACGGAGCAAAAAAGGTTATAACAGCAGTGGGCAACGCACTTATTGTCCTTCATAATATGGATATTGTCCACCGTGATATTAAACCCGAAAATATAATTATTACATCAGAGGGAGCTGTGAAACTTCTTGATTTTAACGCATCGAGAATACACATACCCGAAAAGAAAACCGATACGGTAGTTTTAGGAACTATAGGTTATGCACCGCCCGAGCAATTCGGAATATCTCAAAGCGATTCCAAATCTGATATTTATGCTTTAGGTGTGCTGTTAAATGTTATGCTTACAGGCAAGCATCCCAGCGAAACACTGGCAAAAGGGAAAGCGGGTAAAATTATTTTAAAATGCACCCAAATCGACCCCAACAGCCGTTTTCATAATGTAGAAAAATTTATAGAAGCATTATAAAAGACCTGCGGAATCCGCAGGTCTTTTATGTTTGTTTAGATGATTCGAAAACCACCGTTTTTTCTTTCTCTTTTAATGTTTATTCTTTCGGTTCACCAAAGCCATTAATATTTTTTAAAAACTCCAAATTGTTTTTTTCTTCAGTATAATTACAGGTAGGGTGAAAGTTATAACTGCCGTCGCTTTGCACATACATAACACATACATACAAAACATCGCGATCAGCACCGCCATAACCGTTTTCGGCCGTAATATCCATACAAACAATGGCGCTGCCATAATCATCTTTTTCATACACATAGGCATCATTTACCACCAAACTGCTTGGGTTTTTAAGGCTTTTTGAAATTATTTGTTTGGCACAGCCTATGTACGTATCATCAGTTACACCGCCACCAAACAATCCACCGCCTAAGCCACCGCAACTTTTAAAAATACTAAAAACTACAATAACCGCTATTACTATGGGTATTAGTTTCTTGATATCAAATGTTTTTTTAGCGGTTTGAGCGTTTTCATCAAAAGTAGTTTCATTTAAATTTTCATCCATAATGATACCTCGGATATTTTTAGAACATTAATAATGTGGCACAAGTTTGTAATTGGGAACAAGCATCAATTAAACTATAACCAACAA
>JAFTPI010000042.1 GCA_017463345.1 Clostridia bacterium
TGCTGCTATCTTCACTGTTATCGGTATCGCAACAAACAACACCGCACTTCAGCTTATCAACTTCGCTAACTTCACAAACCTTGTGGCTGACGGCGTAACCCTTAAAACCTTCTTCGCAATGCCTGAGTTCACCTTCCTTACCGCTTTCGGCGGCATCGGTGAATTAAACGGCGCTTACATCGGCACAATTGCCGCAGCCTATATTCCCGTTGCATTCGTTGTTTTTGCTGAGCACATTGCTGACCACAAAAACATTTCTTCCATTATTGAAACCGACCTTCTCACCGAGCCCGGTCTTCACAGAACCCTCCTTGGCGACGGCGTTGGCTCAATGGTTGGCGCATTTTTCGGCGGCTGCCCCAACACAACCTACGGTGAATCTGTTGCCTGCGTTGCTATCACAAAGAACGCTTCGGTTTACACCATCATCACCGCAGCCATCGGTGCAATTCTTATTGCTTTCCTTAACCCCTTTGTTGCCTTTGTTAACTCTATTCCTCCCTGCGTAATGGGCGGTGTTTGCATGGCACTTTACGGCTTTATCGCAGTAAGCGGTCTTAAGATGGTTCAAAAGGTTGACCTTGAGAAGAACAGAAACCTCTTTGTTGTAAGTACAATTCTTATCACAGGTATCGGCGGTCTTGTTCTTAACTTTGGCAACATCACCATTACCTCTATCGCTTGCGCTCTTATCCTTGGTATCCTTGCAAACGTTATGCTTTCCGGCAAAACACCTGATGAGGAATAAGGAATAATATAAAATTTAAAGGCTGTGCCCATTGGGCACAGCCTTTTTTAATTTCTTCTTAAAAGAAGGTGAATTTCCTCTTTACTGGTTATTCCGCCAAGGAGCAGCAGGGTAAAGAAAAACGCAAAGGCGAAAAGGCAAAAAATAACGGCATAAAAAATTTGCGGCAGTGAAAAGGGTGCAAGGGCAGATTTTGTAAGATAACCGCAGGCAAAGGCAAAAAGGGTTGGAACAAGTACATTGCGCAGGGGTTTAATTTTAAGCCCTGCCACCTTTTTAAGTCTTAGGCAATTTAAAAGACAGGTGTAAATGTTGCTGAAATACATAATGGCGAGAAAGCCGTTCATACCGAATTTGGTTACAAAGAAAAGGGTAAAAGCAAGGCGTAAAGCCGAATCGCTTACCGTTACCTTAAAGGAAAAATTTTGTTGGTCCAGCCCCTTTAAAACGCCATCGCACACGCTATCAAGGTACATTAGCGGCGTTAGTGGGGCAAGGGCAATTACAAGCGTTGCCACGCCCGACTCCTTATAAACAAGTGTGCAAAGTGTTTCGCCGCAAAAAAGGAAAACTGCGGCTAAAAAAAGGCCCGAAATGGCGGTAATTTTAAGCACCTTACCAATTTGCTTTCGGGCAATTCCGGTTTGCCCCTTTGCTTTTGCCTCGCAAATTTCGGGGATAAGCAGTGAGGAAACCGAGGAAAGAAGGGAGCTTGGAAAAAAGATAAGCGGCAGTGCCATTCCCTTAATCATTCCAAAAACCGACACCGCCGCCGCTCGCTCCATTCCGAATTTAGTAAGGCACACAGGCACAAGCAGGCTTTCGGCAGTGCGAAGCAGGCTGTTTATAAGCCGTGATGAGCTTATGGGAAAAGAAATTCGCATAATTTCTTTTGTTAGCTTAAAGGGCGGGTGGGCCCTGCCCTTTAAAATCTTGAGATATTTAAAATCGGCAAAAAGGAAAAGCAAAATTATGCTTGTTGCCGCCGCCTCTGCCACAAGGTCGCCTGTTAAAATGGCGGTGCAGGCATTCTCGGCGCCTACGGCTCGCTTTAAAATTTTAAGGGTAACAAAAATTCTTATAAGCTGTTCGAAAACTCCCGAAATGCAGGGGGGCAGTGCCTTGCGCCTTGCTGTAAAATAGCCCCTGACACAGGCGGAAATTGCCATAAAGGGCAGGGAAAAGGTGAGGGTTTTAAGGGCGGGCAGGCTCCTTTCATCACCAATAAAGAAAAGGGCAATAGGCTTTGAAAATACAAAAACAAGAAACCCGCTTAAAAATGCAAAAAAGGCGGCAAGCGCTATACATTTTAAAAGAATTTTTTTAACGCCGCCTTCACTGCCCAAAGTCAGTTCATCGGCAATAAGGCGGGTGACGGCCACGGTAAGCCCCGATGAAGCAAAGGTGTTTGCCAGCATATAAACCGAAAAAACAAGCTGATAAAGGCCAATGCCCTCACTGCCCACAGCTCCGCTTAAATACACCTTAAAGACAATGCCTAAAAATCTTAAAATAAGCTGTGTTGCGGTAAGCAGCGCGGTATTTTTGAAAAACAACACCTTTTTCATTATAAAAAAACTCCCTTTCAGGTAATTGTATGTCTAAAAAACTTGAAAAAGAAGTTGTCTTATTATAAAATATAGTTATTGAGTAATATTAAGGAGGCGAAAGAATATGTCATCCCCTCTTGCCGACCGTGTAAGACCCAAAACCCTTTCTCAGGTTTGCGGTCAAAAACATATTTTAGGAGAAGGGAAGCTGCTCACCCGAATTATCCAGTCGGGTCAAATTCCCAACCTGATTTTTTACGGCCCATCGGGGGTTGGTAAAACCACTGTGGCTAATATTATCGCCGCCACCTGCGGTAAAAAACTGCATTATTTAAACGCTACTGTTGCCTCTACAGCAGATATTAAGGATATTATCGCCTCCCTCGGCACCCTTGATGCGGCAGGCGGAATTCTTTTATATCTTGATGAGATTCAGTATTTTAATAAGAAGCAACAGCAAATTCTTTTATCCTACATTGAAAGTGGGGATATAACCCTTATTGCCTCCACAACCGAAAATCCCAGCTTTTATGTTTATTCGGCGGTGCTTTCCCGCTCCACCGTTTTTGAGTTTAAGTCACTCACATCCGATGATATTTTCGAGGCTCTTACTCGCGCTGTTAAATTTTTGAAGAGCGAAAAGGGCAGGGAAATTAAGTTTTCAAAAGAGGGGCTCATAAAGATTGCCCAAAGCGGCGCAGGTGATGTTCGCCGTGCCCTGAATACACTTGAGCTTTGTGTGCTTTCCGCCGATAAGGGCAAGGAGTGTATTGAGGTTTTGGATGAGGATGTTGAGCTGCTGCTTAAAAACAGCCCTGTGCGCTATGATAGGGCAGGGGATGAGCATTACGATATTATTTCAGCCTACCATAAATCAATGCGCGGCTCCGACCCCGATGCGGCTATTTATTACCTTGCAAGGCTTTTGGCTGCAGGTGATTT
>JAFTPI010000004.1 GCA_017463345.1 Clostridia bacterium
AAATGAAAGAAGGTGGTGGTCAAAATCTTTTGTGTCCTCGCCCTTATCGGCAAGGTAGATAGGCAGGCAGTTAAGCACCCTTGCAAACTTGCCATCACACAAAACGGGGAACTCTTTTCCCGTTCTATCGGTAAGTTTTGCTTTTTTGCCGCACCTTTCACAGCCGATTTGCGCCTTAACGGGGCAGTTGCGCGTTGTCATAAGCGTTAAATTGCCATAGGCAAAAAGTACCGTTTCGCCGCGGGTTTTAATTTCCCGCGCATTTTTTATATGCATTTCGGGGGAAAGGGTCAGGGTTTTAACCCCTAAATCCCAAAGTTTTTCGGCGGTGAAGGAGTTGTAAACATTAAGTCCCACGCCGCCCAGCATTTCCATTCCTGTTTGTTTGCAAAGCGGAATGTGGGCAAGGTTGTGAATAACGGCGCCGTTTATTCCCATTTCCTTTGCCTTTTTTAACTGCTTTAAAACGGTTTCTTCGTTTTCAATGCCGCCCAAAAGGTCAACAAAGGTCTTTACCTGAGCCTTTGGCTTAAAGGGGGCGTGAGCAGGAACAATAATGGCCCAAACACCCGAAAAATCCTTTATTTGTTGGAGCTGTGTCTCATTTTGAACGCTTAAAATAAAGCCCCTGTTTTTGTGTACCTTATCACCTTTTTGGGGCAGTAATATTTTTTCTTCGTTTTGCCGCCTTTTGCACCGAGACAGGCATAACTTTTCTACCGCCTCACGGCGAAGCGCATTTATTGCGGCGGCGCTTATGAAAAGGCCCTTATCAAGGCAAATATTTGTTTCCCTTGCAAAAAACGGCGTGCCGCCAAGCTTACAAATTGCAGTCTTTACCGCCTCGCTGTCTGTGGGGCGGTTTTGCGCTTTCTCGGGCGCTTCCCCCACGATGGTAACGCAGTTTTCTCCATCGCAAAGGGTTAGTTTTACAGGCTCATTTTCCTTTGCAAAAAATGTGATGTCAATACCTACATTTTGCCGCTCATTTCGATAAAGAGAGTGGATTTTGGGCAAAACATCTTTTGTTTTTAAAACATCATCCCTTGTTCTTATACCGAACATATCACTGTCAATTTTGCCGCTAAAGTATCCATCGGTAAAACCCGATCGTGTGAAAACGCTTTGAAGCAGAGCTTCCTTCTCGGAAAAATCCTCGCCCGACACGGCGGCTTTTACTGTGGCGGTGGCAATGGCAACATATTCAGGGCGCTTCATTCGCCCCTCGATTTTCAGGGATGCCACACCCATTTCTTTCAGTCTTTCTATATGTTTTATAAGGGATAAATCCTTAAGGCTTAAGGCATAATCATCGTTTTTTCCCTTTGCCGAAAAGGGCAGGCGGCAGGTGCCTGCACAAAGGCCTCGGTTGCCCGAACGGGTGCCAAGCATACTGCTTAAATAGCACTGCCCCGAAACGCACATACAAAGAGCGCCGTGAACGAAAACCTCTATTTGAAGGTCAAGCTCTTTGGCTTTATTACATATTCTTAAAAGGGCGGCCTCACTTAGTTCCCTTGCTACCACTACCCTCTTAAAGCCCATTTCCTTTAAAACGGCTAAGGCGCTCTCACTTTGCACCGACATTTGGGTAGAGGCGTGAAGGGGTAAATTAGGCGCGGCGGCTTTAAGAATTTCGGCAAGACCCAAATCCTGCACGATAACACCGTCAATGCCAAGGTGTTCTGCCTTTTTTGCAAGGGCTACCGCACTTTTTATTTCATCATCACGCACAACAATATTAAGGGTTAAGTAAACCTTAACCCCTCGAATGTGGCAGTAATCCACTGCATTTTTAAGTTGTTCGGTGTCAAAATTTTCGGCGCCGCGGCGGGCGTTAAAATCCCCTGCACCTAAATACACAGCATCGGCGCCCGAGCGCACGGCGGCAACCAGCATTTCACTGCTGCCAACTGGTGAAAGAACTTCCATTTTAGTTAAAATTCCTCATCAAAATATTCTTCATTTGGGCTTAATTTTTCCAGTTCCCTTTCTAGCCGCTGAACCTCAAGTGCGGCAATAGCGGATTCCTCCATAGCGCTTTTAAGCTGCAGCTTTAGCCTTTCAATTTCTGCCCCCGCCTTTTTTGCGGCATCCTGCGCCTCTAAAGCGGCAAGCACCGCCACCATTGTTGTGGAGAGAAAAGGGCTTTTCTTTGCCAAAATATCCATTTTTTGCTCAAGCTCATTTGCAATGCTTTTTACATAAGCCTCGTCATCGTCGGAATTAATGCAATAATGAATTCCGCCTACGGTGAATTTAATTTGATGTGCCATTTTGAAGTCCCCTTTCAAAAATAACATTCCTTTTTATTATGATAACATTTTTCGCGTGGCTTTTCAACTTTTTTTAAAAAAGGGGTTGACAAAGTTAGAATCATAGTGTACTATACAACTGTACTAGCAATATTGGTACAGTTCGAAAAGGAGGTAACACCCATGCTGCAAATTGATCTTGGCAGTCGCGTGCCTATTCACGAACAGCTTGTAAACGGCGTTTTAAGGCTACGCACCGTGGGCGTGCTGAAAAGCGGCGATAAACTGCCCAGTGTGCGAGCTTTGGCGCAAAAGCTTGGCATCAACCCCAACACCGTTCAAAAGGCCTATGCCGCTTTAGAGGAAAACGGTGTAATCTATTCCATTGCGGGAAAGGGCTCCTTTCTCTCTCAGTCCGATGCGGCCCAGCAGGCACTTGTTTCAAATGCGCTCAGCGCCTTTAAAGAAATTGTTCAAAAGGCTAAAAGCATCGGCATCTCCGAAAAGGAACTGATTTCCGCCCTTGATGAAATTTATATAGGAGGTAAGTAAGAAAATGATTGAAGTAATTAACCTCACTAAAAAATTTGGCAACTTTGCCGCACTTGATAATGTTAGTCTTGACCTTAAGGAAGGCAGGATTTACGGTCTTGTAGGTGCTAACGGCTCAGGAAAATCAACCCTGCTTCGCGTGTTAAGCGGTGTTTATATGTGCGACGGCGGCGAGGTTTTAATTGATAACGAGCCTGTTTTTAATAATCCTAAAATAAAGGAAAAGGTTTGCTACCTGCCCGATACACCCCACTTTGTACACCAGTCAAATTTAAAGGAGATGGCGGCATTTTACGAGGGAATTTACCCCTCATTTTCTAAAGAGCGTTTTGACCATTTAATGTCAATGTTCCCTTTAGATTTAAACGCTAAAATTTCTACAATGTCAAAGGGAATGCAGCGCCAGGCGGCACTTATTTTAAGCCTTTCGGTAAAGCCTAAATATCTGCTTTTAGATGAAGCCTTTGATGGCCTGGACCCTGTTATGCGAAAGGTTTTAAAGGCACTGCTTATTGAAGGCATTGAGGGCGGAGAAATGACCGCTGTTATTGCCTCCCACAATTTGCGTGAGCTTGAGGAGCTGTGCGATGCTGTTGCCCTTATTCACAAAGGCAATGTGCTGTTTAACGACACAACCGAAAGCCTTAAGGGCAACCTTCATAAGGTTCAAGTTGCTTTTTCCCGCATTCCCGATATGAGCATTTTTGAGGGTCTTAACGTTCTGCACAGCGAAAAATCGGGTTCACTTATAAATCTGGCAGTAAGAGGCGAAAAGGAAGAAATCGAGGCATTTTTAAACAAACTCGGCCCTGTTTTCTGCGAAATTTTGCCCCCTACATTAGAAGAAATTTTTATTTACGAATTGGAGGTTACAGGTTATGACTTTAACGAAATCCTATCGTAACAACGCTTTTTTAAGCCTTTTGGGCTTCACATTTAAGAAAAATTTAGGGTTTACCCTTATTGCGGTGTTAATTGCCCTTTTAATCGGCCCGTTTCGCCTTATCCGCGAACTGTTTTTAAACGGTGTAACACTGGAAGACTATCTCGGCGGATATATCGCCTTTCCGCATGAACAGGATTTTGCAGGGCTTGGTATATTTTTATCCCTTTTAGTCGGAGTGTTCTTTATCTTTTTAATTCTCTTTAACTTTTCCTACCTTTTTAAGAAAAGCTCCTCCGATGCATTTCACTCCTTCCCCTTAAAGCGAAGCGAACTGCTCCTTGCCCGCTTTATTCCCGCCTTTGTTCTATCCCTCATTCCCCTGCTTGTGGGTTTTGCAGGCGAGGCGCTGGTTTTCGCGGTTTGCAGAATTCCTACCGATTATGGCTCTGTTTTAACCATTGTTTCCTATATTGTATCGGTTATGGTGCTGTGCGGCGGCTTTACCCTTATTTTTGCCGTATGTTCGGGCACCGGCTTTGATACAATTCTCCTTATGTTCGCCATAGGCGC
>JAFTPI010000043.1 GCA_017463345.1 Clostridia bacterium
GCAGATGTGAAAGAGCAACGGATAAATCAAGTTTGTCCGAAAACTCCTCCTCTATACTAAGGGTGGGAATATTTAACTCTCTTGTGCCGTCATCGCTTTCATGGGTCAGTGACACCGTTGGCTGTGCGGCGCAAAAGGCTTCGGCTAATTCCTGGCTGTTCACCTGAAGTCTTACCGCAAGCTCCGAAATGGTGACCTGGCGGCAAAGTTCATTTTCCATTTTTTCCTTTTCCCTTGTGGCCTTTAAAAAAAGTTCCTTAAGACTGCGCGACACCTTAACGGCGCCGCCATCTCTGAACAGTCTTTTTATTTCGCCGAGAATCACAGGCACGGCGTAGGTGGAAAAGCAAAGCCCACGGGACTCATCGAAGCCGTCCACCGCTTTAATAAGTCCCACGCACCCTGCCTGAAACAAATCGTCATAATCGGCGCCGCGGCTGACAAAATGCTTGCAGCAGGAATGAACAAGCCCAAAATTTTGGGTTATGAAGGAATCCTTATCTTTCATGGGATTTTACCCTGACACTTATCCTCTTTTTCATTGTAACAATGGTTCCTTTGCCTACCTTCGAGGTCACCTTGAGGCTGTCCATAAAGCTTTCCATAACCGCAAAGCCAAGGCCAGCCCTCTCCCCGCCCGCGGTGGTGAAAAGAGGCTCCTTTGCCTTTTCAATATCCTCAATGCCGCAGCCTGTGTCCCTCACCTTAACCGAAACCACATTATCGGGAAAAATTTGAACGGTTATGTAAATTTTGCCAATGGTGTCCCTGTAGCCGTGAACAATGCAGTTGGTCACCGCCTCGGACACGGCGGTTTTAATATCATTTATTTCTTCAAGGGTGGGATCAAGGCAGGTGACAAAGGCCGAAACGGCGCTACGGGCAAAGGCTTCGTTTGTAGACCTTGACAGCATTGTGAGTGTGAAACTGTTTATTGCTTTCATAATTTTGTTACATCTCCTTTTTCAAGTCTTGCAAGGCGTTCAATGCCTGCAAGGCGCATTACCTTATATAACGATTCGCTGGCTCCGCTTACATGCAAAACGGCGCCCTTCTTTTTTGCCGCGGCATAGCGCCCCATAACAAGGCCAATGCCCGAGCTGTCCATAAAAGTTACTCCGCTGAAATCAAGCACAAGCAGGGTAAGCACGCTGTTTTCAACCGCAGTGTCAATTTCCTTTCTTATGCCTGCGGCGGTGTGGTGGTCGATTTCACCGCTTAAAAATGCGGTGACAACCTCACCTGTTACATCAATTTTTACCGACATTTTTCTTTCACCTCCTAAAATTAAAAAAGCCGCTATTACATATAATATAATAACGGCTTGTCCTTAAATAATTTGTCGTATTCAGTTGTCGAATTTTTAAATATTAAAAAGTTTGTTTCTGATAGCCGAGGCAAGGTAAAGTGAGCCAAAAACAAAAACCGGTTTTCCGCCTGACAGCGCCACCGCCTTTTTTATAGCCTCATCGTAATCTTTAGCAGTAAAACAGTTTTTACAATGCGGCTTTGCAAGGCTCATTAGAGCCTCGGCTGAAATTGAGCGTGGATTTTCCTCAACGGTTACAGTGATAACATTTTCGCAATGGGGCAAGAGGGTTTTAAGCACCTGGCCGCAGTCCTTATCTGCCATCATTCCCACAATGGCGGTGATTTCGCCCGAATAATTTTGCATAACCCTTTCGAGGGCATTTGCACCATCGGGATTGTGGGCACCGTCCAGCACAACCAGGGGATTTTTGGAAACAATTTCACACCTTGCGGGGAAAATCGTTTCCTTGATTGCGGCCTTTAAATTTTCTTCACTTACGGGCAGAGCGTTTTTAACTGTTTCAATAACACTCACGGCATTACTCACCTGATGGAGCCCTGCAAGGGTGGTTTCGTATTTTTCACCCTTATATATAAATGTATTACCGAAAATATCACAGGATAAGATTTTTAAATCCTCTTTGCTTGGAATAACAAGATTGTCGGTATGTGCTTTTATCACCTCAAAAACCTCGGGCTCCTGCTGCATATCGGTGACTGTAAGCCCGCGATTTTTAATAATACCGCATTTTTCGGTGGCAATTTGCTCTAAGGTATCACCCAGCACACCCGTGTGGTCAAGGGAAATGTGGGTTAGAACAGAGCAAAGAGGCTTTTCAATAATGTTAGTGGCATCAAGTCTGCCACCGAGGCCCGTTTCAAGAATGACAAGGTCACACTTTTTCTCGGCAAAATAGCAAAATGCTGCGGCGGTGATAAATTCAAACTCGGTTAGCATTACACCCGTATCCCGAACTTTTTGAGCGATTAAAGCAAAATCCGCCTGCTCAATCATTTGACCGTTTAACTGAATTCGCTCTCTGAAATCGGTAACAAAGGGGGAAATATAAAGCCCCACCCGAAACCCTGCTTTAATATACACATTTGAAAGCATTGTAGCAGTGGAGCCCTTGCCGTTGGTGCCTGCAATGTGAATGAATTTTAAATTGTTTTGTGGACTGCCAAGTTTTTCCATAACCTCGCTCATTCTACTGAGTCCCGGTTTTGAGCCGAAAACCAGAAGTGAGTGAACATAGCTTAGCGCTTCGGTATAATTCATACAGA
>JAFTPI010000005.1 GCA_017463345.1 Clostridia bacterium
CATAAGTTCTAGGGTCGGTTAAAAAGCCTTCCAGCGCGCTTACAGCGGCAGTTTCGGGGCTTACAATGTAAACACCTGCCGAGGTTGTACCGCAACGACCCTTGAAATTACGGTTAATTGTACGAAGGGAAACCGCATCACTTGCGGGGGCCTGACCCATACCAATGCAGGGGCCACAACCAGATTCAAGAATTCTGGCACCTGCATCAATCATATCAGCAAGGGCGCCGTTTCTTGCGATCATATTAAGCACCTGCTTTGAACCGGGGGCAATAACAAGGCTAACGTGTGCAGGAACGGTTTTGCCCTTTAAAATGCGGGCAACCTTCATCATATCAAGATAAGAACTGTTGGTGCAGCTGCCAATCATAACCTGGTCAACCTTAACGCCCTTTACATCCTTAACCTTTTTAACATTATCGGGGCTGTGAGGAAGGGCTGTAAGGGGCTCAAGGCTCGATAAATCAACAGTGATTTCCTCGTCATAAACCGCATCGGCATCGGCTGTTAAAAGGGTAAAATCCTTTTCCCTATCCTGCGCTTTAAGGAAGGAAAGAGTGGTTTCATCGGTGGGGAAAATTGAGGTTGTAGCGCCTAATTCTGCACCCATATTTGTAATGGTTGCTCTTTCAGGAACGCTTAAGGTTTTAACGCCTTCGCCGCAATACTCAATAACCTTGCCAACGCCGCCCTTAACACTTAAAACGCGAAGCACCTCTAAAATAACATCCTTAGCGGTTACAAAGGGTTTTAAAGCGCCTGTTAGTTCAACCTTTAAAACCTTGGGCATATTCATATAGTAGGTTCCGCCACCCATTGCAACAGCAACATCAAGGCCGCCTGCTCCCATTGCAAGCATACCAATTCCGCCGCCCGTTGGGGTGTGGCTGTCAGAGCCCAGCAGGGTTTGACCCGGAATACCAAAGCGCTCTAAATGCACCTGGTGGCAAATGCCGTTACCCGGCTTTGAAAAGTAAATTCCGTGCTTATCGGCAACGGTTTGAATATACTTATGGTCATCGGCATTTTCAAAGCTTTGCTGAAGCATATTGTGGTCAATGTAAGCAACCGAACGCAGGGTTTTAACCTGACCGATTTCCATTGCCTCAAGCTGTAAATAAGCCATTGTGCCAGTGGAATCCTGTGTTAGGGTTTGGTCGATTTTAATACCAATTTGTTCCCCTGCTATCATCTCACCCTCAACCAAGTGGCTTTTAATGATTTTTTGTGTTAAATTCATTCCCATTTTCTCTACCTCTTAAACTTAAACTTAGCCGCAACAAGAAATGCGCGGCGGGATATGTATAATTGTATACAATCATACAATTAATGTCAATAGTAAAATCATATAAAAAAAGAAAAACGGCAAAGCAATGCTTTGCCGTTTTAAACAATTCACAATTAGTTGGTGATAGTAAGCTCGGTGTCCTTGTCAAAGAGGTGAATCTTTGCAGTTTCAAGAGCAATCTTAATCTTGTCACCGGGACGTGCGGTGGAGTTGGGGCTAACGCGTGCGTTAATGGTCTGACCTTCGCAGTTCATGTAAAGGTAGGTTTCAGCACCCATAAGCTCGGTAACTTCAACATCTGCCTCAACGATGCCATCGGGGTTAGCCTCAATAAGAGCGGGCTCATCGTGAACATCCTCAGGACGGATACCCATGATAACTTCCTTATCAATGTAAGGCTTAAGGCAATCCTTCTTGTTCTTGGACTCAGGAAGAGCGATGCGGTATTTGATACCTGCGCGGGTCTTGGTGTCTTCAGAACCAAATTCAACAAAATATTTTCCATCTTCCTCTAAGAGTTTACACTCGATAAAGTTCATCTGAGGAGAGCCGATGAAGCCTGCAACGAAGAGGTTGCAAGGATATTTGTAAAGATTGTTAGGTGTGTCAACCTGCTGGATAAGACCACTCTTCATAACAACGATACGGGTACCCATTGTCATAGCTTCGGTCTGGTCGTGGGTAACATAAATAAATGTTGTGCCAAGACGCTGGTGGAGCTTAGAAATCTCGGTACGCATTTGTGCACGAAGCTTAGCATCAAGGTTTGAAAGAGGCTCATCAAGTAAGAATACCTTAGGCTCACGAACGATAGCACGACCTAAAGCTACACGCTGACGCTGACCACCGGACAAAGCCTTGGGCTTACGCTCGAGAAGATGCTCAATGTCAAGAATGCGAGCAGCCTCTTCAACGCGACGCTTAATTTCCTCTTTGGGAGTTTTGCGGAGTTTAAGACCGAATGCCATGTTGTCAAAAACGGTCATATGAGGGTAAAGAGCATAGTTCTGGAAAACCATTGCGATGTCACGGTCTTTTGGAGCAACATCGTTAACGAGGCGGTCGCCAATGTAAATTTCACCTTCGGAAATTTCTTCAAGACCGGCAACCATACGAAGGGTTGTAGACTTACCGCAACCGGAAGGACCAACAAGAATGATGAATTCCTTATCCTTGATTTCAAGGTTGAAATCAGAAACAGCGATAACGCCGCCAGGATACTTTTTGTATACATTTTTAAGTGATAAACTTGCCATGTAAATTTAACCTCCTATGACAAATGAAAATCCATATAGTATTATAACAAATATGAAGCAAAATTACTATAATTAAGATTAGCCAAAGTTTTTTTGCGATTTTGTTTAAATTGTCCAACTGTTATCAAAAAAAAGCGAATTATGCCCTGTTACAGCGTTTTTTCAACATCCTCAGCGCTCATAAGCAGGCACTCACCGCTTTGGAGCGTGTCGGGCAAGGTAAGGTCGCCTATTGCATATCTATGCAGTTCGTTAACGCCAAGGTCAAAAACGCCAAACATTCTTTTAACCTCGTGATATTTCCCATCAAAGAGGGTAAGTCGTGCAATGTTACTTTCTAAAATTTCAAGGCTTGCGGGGCGGCATTTGGTGCCATCGGCAAGGACAACACCCTTTTTAAATTCAGATATAAGGTCTTCTTTCAGCGCACCATCGAGAGTAGCAATATAAACCTTTCCCGTTTTATTTTTCGGCGAAATTATTTTGTGGGCATATTCCCCATCGTTGGTTATTATTATAAGACCCGTGGTGTCCTTATCAAGCCTGCCAACAGGAAACAGCTTTTGCCTTTTTAGATTTTCGGGGACAAGGTCAACCACCGTTTTTCGGCTTTTGTCATTTGATGCGCTTAAAATTCCCTTAGGTTTATTAAGCATTATATATACAAATTCGTTGTAGCCGATGGTTTGTCCCTTGATCTTAACCTCGCTGCTTTCGGGGTCAATTTTTTCATCCGCTGTTTTAACAACCTTGCCGTTAACGGTGACCTCTCCCCTTTTTATAAAGCGTTTAATTTCGCTGCGGGAAATATTAGTCACGTTTGAAAGCATTTTATCAATTCTTATTGTTTCCATTTAACTATCCTTTAATTTGGAGTGGTTTAATTTCACTAGTTTCAGCACTGCAAATATGGCCGCCGATTATTTTGCCCTCAGCAACAATAAGTATAATTTTGTTATCAAGGTCATCTTTATATTCATAAATTTGTACCGAATTACCCTTGTAATCGGTTAAGGGAAAACCGGATTTCGCCTGAAGCGATAAATATTTCTCATATTCCTCGCCATAGCTGTTTGGTACAACAGTTTCTTTAAAAGAAGCGGGTGTTTCGGATACTTTATAGCCTAAAGATAAGAGATAATTTACGCGGCTTTCGTTTGTGTCTCCATCCCTTATTTCGGGAATAAGGGCGGTTTTAAGTGTGCCCAAAAGCAAAAAAGCAAGCACAACCGCACAAATTATTGCAATAAAGCCATTACGGCTAAGCATAAAATAAACCTTCAAAAACCGCCACCTCTTAAATCAAGTTATGATTAAAAGCAGCGGTTTATGATAGAATTAATCAATCAGTGCAACACAGTGAGCACTAATACCCTCAAGATTTCCTGTAAAGCCGAGTTTTTCCTCTGTAGTTGCTTTAACATTTACGCAAGTAGTATCAATCTCCAAATCCGCGGCAATATTCGCCCTCATTTGCTCTATAAAAGGGGCAAGCTTTGGCTTTTGAGCAATAACGGTTGCATCAAGGTTAATAATCTTATAGCCCTTTTCTTTAAGGAGCGAACGAACCTGTCTTAAAAGAATTCGGCTGTCAACGTTTAAAAAGTCATCACTCGTGTCGGGAAAATGCTTTCCAATGTCGCCAAGTGCCGCAGCACCCAAAAGTGTATCACAAACGGCGTGAATAAGCACATCGGCATCAGAATGCCCCAGGAGCCCCAGCTCAAAAGGAATTTCAACGCCGCCTAAAATAAGCTTGCGGTTTTCGGTTAAACGGTGAACGTCATAGCCGTGTCCAATTCTCATAAGGTCTCCCCTCCCTCTTTAAGATACTCCTCTGCTACCTTTAAATCCTCTCTTGTGGTGATTTTAATGTTTTTATAGTCGCCCTCGGTAACAAAGGTTTTAATGCCAATGCTTTCCATAATGGAAGCATCATCGGTGAAATTTGCAGTATCGGCAGTGGAAAGTGCCTCGGCATAATCAGAAACTCTAACCCCCTGAGGCGTTTGAACACTTATAAGTCGGTCACGATTAAGGGTTTTGATAACAAAGCCGTCATCACCAATTTCCTTAATGGTGTCTTTTGCCTTAACTGCACAAACGACGCACTTATTTTCCTTTAGCGCACCTACAACACCCTCAATAACACGCTGGCTAACAAGGGGTCTTGCGCCATCGTGAATAAGGACACTTTGTGCATTCTTATCAATTGCCGAAAGGCCGTTTTTAACCGACTCCTGTCGATTGTTTCCGCCTTCAACAATATCGGTAACCTTAGAAATGCCATACTCATCAACGAGAAGCTGAAGCCTTAAAATATCCTCGCTTTTAGTCACAAGAATAATATTGCTGATTAACGGACATTTTTCAAAGGCACGAAGAGTATGAACAACAACAGGAACGCCAAAAAGGGGTTCAAACATCTTTGAAATGCCCTGCATACGGGTAGAGGTTCCTGCCGCTGCAACGATAACAGGCACAGCATCTTCGCTTACCATTTCTGAGATAGGCGCAAATTCAATTTCAGATTTTAAGTCAACCATAAAACCACCGTTTTAATAGTATTAAAAAAGGGCGCACCGTGGTACGCCCTTTAAAAATGCAGTAAAATTATTCTTCGTCCTCGCAGCCGCAGTCACAGCAATCGCAATCACAGCCATCGAAGTCAAACTCAAGGTCAGTACCGCAGTTGGGGCAGGTAATTCCCTCTTCTTCAAGCATTTCGCCATCAAGATAGATAATGTCGTGGCACTTGGGGCACTCAACCTCATAAAGGTCGTCATCATCCTCACAGTCACAGCAATCGCAGTCACAGTCGCAATCGTCATCATCTTCATAAATGAAATCTTCAACAGCGCAAAGGTCTTCATCAACTGCGTCAACCTGCTCACAAAGCTCGGCATAATCCTCTTCAATGCAGTCAATTTCTTCGGAAATGTCACCGAGTAAATCAATGATTGCGTTTAAGATTTTGCCTTCTTTAGTATCATTTTCAAGGCCAAGGCCCTCAGCGAGACCCTTTATATAAGAAACTTTTTCACCGATAGTCATTGTTATTTACCTCCAATTTTTTTCTTATGCGCGCTCCATATATTCACCGGTACGGGTGTCAATACGAATTTTGTCGCCTTCGTTAATGAACAGGGGCACACGAATTTCAGCACCTGTTTCAAGTGTTGCAGGCTTTGTTGCATTTGTTGCGGTGTCGCCTTTAAAGCCAGGGTCAGTCTCGGTAATTTCGAGTTCAACAAATGTGGGAGGTTCAACGCCGAACACTTTGCCCTTGTAGGAAAGAATTTTGCAAACCATATTTTCCTTAACAAACTTGAAGTTGTCTCCAAGGTCATCAGCACCAACGGGAATAAGCTCGTAGGATTCGGGGTCCATAAAATAGTAAAGACCCTCGTCATTGTAGGAATACTCCATATCCTTTCTCTCAACGAAAGCGGTGGGATATTTTTCATTGGGGTTGAAGGTGCGCTCAAGAACGGTACCCTCGATTACATTACGGATTTTAGCACGAACGAATGCTGCGCCTTTACCCGGTTTAACGTGTTGAAATTCAATAATCTGGTAAACCTTACCATCCATTTCGAAGGTTACACCATTTCTAAAATCGCCAGCACTTACCATAATTTAACTCCTCCAAATTTTTAAGCCTGTGCAGCAAACACTGTTTACTGCAAAATATTACCTATAAATTATAAAATATTTATTAAGCTTTGTCAATAGTTAAAGTTTGATCAAATCGCGCATTGCACTGACAGCCAAGAGATAGCTTGATGCACCGAAGCCCGCAATAACTCCCTTGCAAACGGGGCTTATAACCGAGGTGTGCCTAAACTCCTCACGAGCGTGAACATTTGACATATGCACCTCAATGAAAGGCTTGTCAACTGAAGCAATTGCATCTCTTATTGCATAACTATAGTGTGTGTAGGCACCTGCATTTATAATACAGCCTGCATAACCCATTTGCACACTTTGAATTTTATCAATAATTTCTCCCTCGCAATTTGACTGAAAGAAATCGCAGGTAAGCTTCATAGCACTGGCATAGCTTTGGATATTTGAATTAATATCACTGAGGGTTTTGCTGCCATAAATTGTGGGCTCACGAAGACCCAACATATTAAGGTTAGGACCGTTGATTACAAGGATTTTCGAATTAATCATTTTCATTACACAGCCTTTCATAATATTTTTTCATTTGGCGGGCATCCTCGGCCTGAGTTCCATCTGATTCGCAGATTATCGTGGGTGAACAGTTTTTCTTTAAAATCAGTTCAACAACGGGTTCAAAATTGGGGCCGAAAACATTGTCCTCAAAGGTAAGGTGTTTTTTCTCCCCGCCCACCGTGTACTCAATTTTTGAAAAATGGGAGTGGAAGGTTTTTAGCCTGTCATAGCCCAAGCGGTTTTCAATTTCGCAGAAAATCTTTTCGAAATCGGAAAAATCCTTAAGGGAGCCGCCTGTTCGTGCATTTAAGTGACCAAAATCAATGCAAGGAATAAGTCTTTCATCAAGCTCACAAAGGGTCAAAACCTCATTTAAATCGCCTAATTGATTTATTTTACCCATTGTTTCGGGACAAATGTGAATATTGCCGAGACCATTTTCATCAAGTGCCGAAATCGCCTTTTTCATTGTATCACAGGCAAGCTCCAAAGCATATTCACGGCTGATTTTGCCACAGGAGCCTGTGTGAACCACAATGCGGTTGCCGCCCATTGCGTTAACCGCTGCGGCGCTGTCCAAAATATATTTAATTGAATTAAGACGCTTTTCCTCCTCAACCGAGGACATTGAAATATAATAAGGGGCGTGAAGGGACAGAGCAATGTCCTTTTCCCTTGCAAGTTTACCGAGAGCCGCAGCCTTATCAAGGCCAATGTTAACGCCTCTGCCACATTGATATTCAAAGGCATTAAGTTCCATTTTAACTATATATTCCGGAACCTGCAAACTGTGTTTATAGCCCATTTGTGTGAAGGAATTTGAATTTCCTGCGGGGCCGAATCTTGCCGACATTTTTTCACACTCCTTTAGAATTTATATTTTTCAAGCAGCTTCTTTTCAAGCTTTCTTCTAATTTTAAAAGAAAATCCATCTTCAGGAAGAATTGGGTTAAGCAAAATTGTTTTTATGCCCACTAAATTTCCGCCAAGGCAGTCGGTGAAAATTTGGTCACCAACAACCCCAATGCTTTTCCTTTTTAGTTTAACCGTTTTTATTGCCCTTAAAAAACCGAACGGCAAGGGCTTTAGGGCAAAACTTATATAAGGAAGACCGATTTTCTCGCAAAAGGGCTTTACCCTTTTTTCTTTGCTGTTAGAGATAACAAGCAGCGTTATACCGCCGTTTTTCATTTCATTAAGCCACGCCTCAAGACCGTCGGTCAGCTGCTGACCGTGATGGGTTGAAAGGGTGTTATCAACATCTAACAAAAGAGCAGAAATCTCATTTTCTTTTAAAAAGCCAAGAGAAATATCGGTTATTCTACTAAATTTAAATTTGGGTTTCAACAAGGTTTTTACCTCACAAATAAAAAATAGACTGCACATAAAACACATGTGCAGCCACTTTTTTAAAATAAGTAATTTCCTAGCGGAACTTGCGCTTACGGGCGGCTTCCGACTTCTTCTTGCGCCTTACAGAGGGCTTCTCATAGTGCTCTCTTTTGCGCACTTCCTGAATAACGCCATCCTTAGAGGTTTGTCTTTTAAAACGACGAAGTGCGTTATCAAGTGATTCATTTTCTTTGATTTTTACCTGACTCATTTACATTCCCTCCCTCCGCAGAGTAAGTGCAGGGGTATATTTACAAAGGCGATTATACCACAAATTTTGGCCCGTGTCAAGTTAAATTTTATATACTTTATGCCTTGAAATTAATGTAATATTATGTTAATATTTTTATAAGATAAAAAGGAGTTGTTCTTATGAAAAAAATCCGTATTTTAAGCCTACTGCTTTGTTTTGTTATGGTCTTCGCTCTTTGCGGCTGTAACGGCAAAAAAAACACGGAGGCTTCGGTTAAAAGCGACCTTGAACTTTTAAAAGAAGCAGTGGATAAAACCGATAATTGCAGTTCCTTCCAAATGGAGGCAACAAATAAAATCAGTTACACTATTAAAGGTGAGGAAGTTACCACCGAAAGTGACATTCTTGTTCAGGGTGAGCTTGATGAAAGCGGAAAACCCAAAATGCTTTTCAGCACCACAACCGAGGTTGAAGAGCTCGGAGAGATGTCGCTTAATTTTTCTTATGTCGATTCCTTTGTTTTTATGGAAATTCTCGGTCAAAAAATTAAGGTTAAGGCAGATGAAAAACAGGCCGACCTTATTATGAACGAAAATGATGGTACTGCACTCGGTCTTGATATTGCAGATGTTAAGGATGCAAGCGCAACAAAAGAGGGCGACAAAACCGTTTATTTTATAAACTACAACACCGATGGACTTAACAAAATGCTGGAAAGCACCTTGAGCGAGCTTAAGGTTTCGTCAACAAATGCAGTATATAATTCAGGCTATGCTACCGTTACCGTTAATGCCGATGGTATGATTGAAAAGATTTCCGTTAGTGTTTCTGCCACTTTAACCGATGCCGAACTTGGTGAAATGAAAATTGGTTACTGGATGGATGTTGCCTATTCAAAATACAACGAAAAAATCGGCATAAACGCCCCTGATGATGCCGATAAATATACCGAGGTTAACATTGACGATGTTCTTAAAGATGGCGCCACGGCAGCATAAAATTACCATATAGTAAAGCGAATAATTTTATACACTTTTAAAAATTAGTTTTGCAAAGGAGTTTTTAAAATGGCACTGTTATCACCATCAATGCTGTCCTCTAATTTCTTCAATCTTGAAAATGATGTAAGGAACCTTGAAAAAGCAAAGGTAGATATGCTTCACCTTGATGTTATGGATGGCGTTTTTGTGCCTAACATTTCCTTTGCCTTTCCTGTTATTAAGGCAATAAGAAAAAACACAGATTTAACCTTGGATGTTCATCTTATGATAACCGAGCCCCATCGCTACATAAAGAAATTTGCCCCCATTTCAGATTATCTAGGCTTCCACTTTGAGGCAGGCTCCCCCATTGCCGAAACCCTTAATGAAATAAGAGAACTCGGTTGCAAGCCCTGCCTTACCATTAAGCCCTGCACCGAGCCCGAGGAGATTTTTCCGTTTTTACACCTTTGTGATATGGTGCTTGTTATGTCGGTTGAGCCGGGCTTCGGCGGTCAAAAGTTTATGCCCGATTCCCTTCGCAAGGTTAAAATTCTAAAAGAGGAAATCACCCGCCGCGGCCTTGATGTTTTAATCGAAATTGACGGCGGCATAAATGAAGAAACGGCCCCGCTTGCAGTCGAGGCCGGTGTAGATGTTATTGTTGCAGGCAGCTATATTTTCGCCGAGAATATGGAGCAGCGCGTTAAAAAAATCAAGGCACTTTAAATTTTTCAACACCATATTCCAAGGTTTTCGCCACCTGTTCTTTTTCAAAATATATTCTTGAAAATTCACACATTCTTTTTATCATCTCTTCACCCAAAGCATCAATTTTGGTGATTATCCGATAAACCCCGTTATAAAGATAAATTGAAAAATCACAGTTTTTAAGCTGCTCTACGGCGGTTATTAAATCATCCACATTGCCGATTTCCAGCACCGCTTCCCTTTTTAATTTTTGACAAACATCCAAAAAATAAATAATGCACGAACCGTTTTTCTTTTTAAAGATTTCCACAATCACCTTTTTTGAGCACGGCTCAAAGTGCAATGCTTTTGCGGCGTGGTTTAAAATTTTGTCCATTATTTTTCCGGTTTTTTCGTTTTTAAAATCAATTGTGCCGCCGCCAAAAAGTCGGTTGACCTCATTGGCGGAAAGCACAATTTTCAAATTATTACTGCTAATGCTTTGAACCATTATTTTACGCCTCCGTTTAAATCGCCATACTTTCGGCGATACTTAATTTGAGGTGAGTTTTATGGCAAAAAATCACAGGAGTCGACTTATTTTTATAAAATCGGTTATAATTACCTCCTGCTGTGTTTTATTTATTTTGATTTGCGTTTTGGCCGCAAGTTATTTGTTTTACTAAAGGAGTTTTAAATTATGAGTTATCTTGAGCTTAAAAGCGGAACCGATGTCCGCGGTTTTGCAAGTGAAAAAGGCGGCAACACCGTTAATCTTACCGAACAGGCTGTTTTTGACATTACAAGAGCCTTCGTTTTTTGGTTTTGCAAGAAAAATGCAGTCAATGCCGAAAACCTTAAAATTTCGGTTGGTCACGATTCAAGAATCACCGCAGAGATTATAAAAGCTCAGGTTATAAAAGCCCTCACCCTTTCGGGTGTTACCGCCGTTGATTGCGGTCTTTCCTCAACCCCCGCAATGTTTATGACCACTATAGACCTTAATACCGATGCTGCCATTCAGATAACTGCATCCCACCACCCCTTTGATAGAAACGGCCTTAAATTCTTTGTTAAATCAGGCGGTCTTGATTCAAAGGATATTGGCGAAATCGTTGCCCTTGCTGATGAGAAAAAGAGAATCAGTGGTGAGAATGAAGGCAGCATTTTAAAAGAAAATTATATGATAACCTATGCCGCAAGACTTAGAAAAATGATTTGCGATGGCGTTAAAAATGGTGAAACTCCTCTTAAAGGTTACCACATTATTGTTGATGCAGGAAACGGTGCAGGCGGTTTCTATGCCGAAAATGTTTTAGCCCCTCTGGGTGCTGATATTTCGGGCAGTCAGTTCTTAAACCCTGATGGTATGTTCCCCAACCACATTCCAAACCCTGAGGACAAAACCGCAATGGAAAGCATTTGCTCAGCAGTTAAAAAATCAGGTGCCGATTTAGGCCTTATTTTTGACACCGATGTTGACCGCGCCGCCTGTGTTGACTGCCACGGCACCGAAATAAATCGCAACAGGCTCATTGCCCTTGCTTCAATCATTGCCACCGAAAATGCCAAGGGCGCCACAATAGTCACCGATTCGGTTACCTCTGCAGGGCTTAAAACATTTATTAACGAGGATTTAAAGGGCAACCACTACCGTTATAAGCGCGGTTATAAAAATGTTATCAACAAGGCCATCGAGCTAAATGAGCAGGGTATCGACTGCCCCCTTGCAATTGAAACCTCAGGTCACGCCGCCTTTAGAGAAAACTTTTTCCTTGACGACGGTGCCTACCTTGTTACCAAAATCGTTATTGAACTAGCCCGTGGTCAAGATATTGACAGTCTCCTTCAAAATCTTAAAATGCCTGCTGAAGAAAAAGAGGTGCGCTTTAAGATTTTAGCCGAAGATTTCCGTACATACGGTCAAGGTGTTATTGCTGACCTTGAAAAATTTGTTAATAACAGCAATGAATTTGTTGCCGCCGATGACAACCGCGAGGGACTTCGTGCATTTTACAAGGACGGATGGTTCCTTTTAAGGCTCAGTGTTCATGACCCTGTTATGCCCATGAATTTTGAGAGTGACACCGCAGGCGGAATTGATGAAATCATTGAAAAAATAAAGCCGTTTTTTAAAGCCTATGATTTGCTTGATACTTCGTCACTTAAATAGCCTTAACATTTTAAAAAAACACCCATATGGGTGTTTTTTTATTCTTCATCGCAAGCTTCGCAGGCAGAGGTAGTTTGGCTTTGACCATCACAAGGGCTGGGTGGAAAGAAATCGGACATAGGGAATTTAATGTTTCTGAAAACATCACAGGGCTGGCGGTCATCAATACTACCGCACTCCTTTGTGGGAATACAAAAATCATAAACCGGAACCAGCATTTGAACATTTCTGATAAGCTGAACGATGGTAAACAGGCCTAAGGTTACATAAACCGCCATTGAACCATCAGAACAATCGCACTTAAGATTATGTCCCATATAATTGCAGATGCACTCAGGGAAACAAATCTGAGGCTCACAGCAGTTTTTAAGCTCGCAAAACTTAATATCAAGCGCAACAGGGTCAACCGCCTGGACAACCACTCGGGGCATATTATTCTTTTCGTTTAACTGGCGGTCAAAATCATTTTCACGGGTGACTGCATTTGAGAAAATTTTGGCATTGCCCTCGCTGCCGAAAAGGATGACGCGCTTTGTAAAGGATGCAACACCACGAACGGTTGTGGGGGCAGAAGGTGCGGGCGAATAAACATCTAAATCAATAAGGAAATAGAAGGTTAAATCGCAGGCATAATAGCCCTTGTTAAAGCTCACAGGTTCAACTTCAATGTATGTTTTTAAAATCTCGGCATTTCTCACGTGAACTCCCGTTGCATTGTTAATGGTTTCCTGACCCGATGGCGTGAAATACACCCTTAAATCTTCAAGACAGTCTCTTGCACAGCAGGAATCATAAACCCTGCCTGCATCAATGCAAACAGCCTCGCGGAATCCTCCTGAATAGCAATTGTTTTCGGACATTTATAAAGCCTCCTATTATGTTTTGAAATTAGAGCGACTAACTTCTATAACATAATATGAGAAAAGGTGCATAATGTGAAAAAATCCACCGAAAATCGGTGGATTTTTTCTATTTTTTATTTTTCTCTTTTTTTGTTATGGTGGGCTTACCGCCGTTAACCGTTTCGGTGGTTATTGTAACGGTTTTAACATCGCCGAGGGAAGGCACTTCAAACATTATATCCTGCAAAATGCCTTCAATAATAGACCTGAGTCCCCTAGCACCTGTTTTCTTTTCGGTGGTAATTTTTGCAATTTCCTTTAAGGCATCGGCTTCAAATTCAAGCTCAACACCATCCATTGCAAAAAGCGCCTGATACTGCTTAACAATTGAGTTTTTAGGCTCGGTCATTATGCGAAGCAGGGTTTGCTCATCCATTGGGGACAAAGCAGTTATAACAGGCAAACGACCAACAAGTTCGGGAATCATTCCAAATTTTACAAGGTCTTGGTGGGTTGCAACCTCTTTAATTGACTGCTCCTCAATGCTTTTCGGTGACTTAACATCGGCACCGAAGCCCAAAGAACTGCCACCAAGGCGGCGTTCAATAACCTTTTCAATTCCGTCAAAGGCACCTGCACAAATAAACAAAATGTTTGTGGTGTCAATTTGAATGAATTCCTGTTGGGGATGCTTTCTGCCACCCTGGGGCGGAACATTTGAAACAACACCCTCTAGAATTTTAAGAAGCGCCTGTTGAACGCCCTCACCGCTGACATCGCGGGTTATGGAAGCGTTTTCGCTCTTTCTGGCAATCTTATCGATTTCATCAACATAAATAATGCCACGCTGTGCACGCTCAATGTCAAAATCGGCAGCTTGAATAAGTCTTAAAAGAATGTTCTCAACATCCTCGCCAACATAGCCCGCCTCGGTTAAGGTGGTGGCATCGGTAATAGCAATGGGAACATCTAAAATTTTAGCAAGAGTTTGGGCAAGCAGGGTTTTACCAACACCTGTGGGGCCCAGCATTAAAACATTGCTTTTAGCAAGCTCAACATCATTTTCCCGCTTTGCGGAAATTCTTTTATAATGATTATAAACCGCTACCGAAAGCACCTTTTTAGCATCTTCCTGACCGATTACATATTCATCAAGCTTTGCCTTGATTTCGGCAGGCTTTAAAAGGGTAAAATCATCTTGCCTATCCTTTTTACGCCTGCTTTTTGGCAGTCTCTGTTCTTCATCATCAAAAAGCAGAGAATTGCAAAACTGAATGCATCCGTCACAAATGTAAACGCCGGGGCCTTCAATAAGGCGCGTAACCTCATCCTGCGTTTTACCGCAGAACGAGCAACGAACCTGGTTTTTTTCACTGTCTTTTCCTGGCACTGAAATTACCTCTATCTTTTAGTGATAACCTTATCAATCAGTCCATATTCAGCGGCTTCGTTAGCAGACATAAAGTTATCTCTTTCGGTATCCCTGCGAATAACCTCAATATCCTTGCCTGTAGCCTCGGCTAAAATCTGATTGATATTTTCTCTTATTTTCTCAATGTGATGAGCGTGAATGAGAATATCGGTTGCCTGACCCTCGGCAGAGCCTAAGGGCTGATGAATCATAATTTCGCTGTTAGGAAGCGCATAACGCTTGCCCTTTGTACCTGCGGCAAGGAGGAATGCGCCCATACTTGCAGCCATACCCATACAAATGGTGCTGACATCACACTTGATGTACTGCATTGTGTCATAAATTGCCATACCTGCGGAAACTGAGCCACCGGGGGAATTAATGTAAAAATTAATATCCTTAGTGGGGTCCTGTCCCTCAAGATAAAGCATTTGAGCAATAATTATGCTGGCCGATGCGTTATCAACCTTGTCGGAAAGCATAATAATTCTATCATTGAGCAAGCGAGAAAAAATGTCATAAGAGCGCTCTCCCCTGCTTGTTTGTTCAACAACATAAGGTACTAAATTCATATCCATAACGACACCTCCGAATTATATATATGAGTATGAACAAAAACCGTAAAATATAATCAATTATTCTTTATCGGCTGCTGCTTTTTTAGTAGTGGTCTTTTTAGCAGCAGGCTTCTTTTCGCCATCCGCTACAGCCTTTTTGGTTGTAGTTTTCTTTGCGGCAGGTTTCTTTTCGCCATCCGCTGCAGCCTTTTTGGTAGTGGTTTTCTTAGCTGCGGGCTTCTTTTCGGTCTTTTCCTTAACATCGGTGATAACAGCGTTATCCTTAATTAAGTCAATAGCCTTAGAAACTGCTAAATCAAGAGAAATATCATCCATAGGAATTGCGGCCTTAACCTGTTCAGCTGTTACGCCGTAGCCTTTAGCCATCTCTTCGATTTTTGCCTCAAGTTCTTCGGCAGTAGGAACAATTTTCTCAAGCTCAACAATCTTTTCAAGAGCAAGGCGCATTTTAACCTGCTGTTCTGCCTGAGGACGGAAGGTTTTAGAAAACTCCTCAATAGAAGAACCGGTGTACTGCATGTACATCTGAAGGTTCATACCCTGAGACTGTAAACGATAATCGAATTCCTGAACAGACTGTCTTACACGGTTTTCAAAGAGAGCCTCGGGAATTTCACCCTTAAGACCTTCAACAACGGTATTAACAAGCTGATTTTCAACATCTTCCTCATTAGCCTTTTGCTTTCTTTCAAGGGTCTTTGCCTTGATATCAGCCTTAAGCTCATCAAGTGTGTCAAATTCACTTGCATCCTTTGCAAACTCATCATCAAGTGCGGGAAGTTCCTTAACCTTAATTTCGTGAAGCTTAACCTTGAAAACAGCGGGCTTGCCTGCAAGATTTTCAGCATGGTATTCTGCGGGGAATTCAACATTAACATCGAATTCATCGCCTGTGTTGTGACCAACGATTTGCTCCTCAAAGCCAGGAATGAACTGGCCTGAGCCGAGTTCCAATGAATGGGATTCGCCCTTGCCGCCTTCAAATGCAACATCGTCAACAAAACCTTCAAAATCAATAACAGCGGTGTCGCCGAGAGCAGCTGCTCTGTCGGTTACAGCAACCATTCTTGAGTTGCGCTCTGCAAGAGAGTTAAGGGTAGCCTCAACCTCAGCATCGGTAACCTCAGCGATAACGCGCTCAGCCTTTAAGCCCTTATATTCTGAAACCTCAACCTCAGGATAGGTTGTAAGAGCAACCTTAAAGCAAACGCCATCCTCCTTGCTGATTGAAACGAGGTCAAAGTCCATTTTATCATCAACAATTTTAAGGTTTGCCTCTTTTGCGGCACCTTCAACTGCATCAGCATATAAAAGATTAAGAGCATCCTCAAAGAAAACCTCTACACCGTAGAACTTTTCAATGATGCTTAAGGGTGCTTTACCCTTTCTGAAACCGGGAACATTGATTTTCTTGCCATTCTTACGATAAACATCGTTAATGGCTGCACGGAATTTCTCCCCATCGATAACAATTTCAAGCTCGTAACGATTTGTTTCGATTTTTTTTGTTGCTTTTAAACTCATAAAATTAAACCTCCGATATTTTAGGTCGCTGTTTTTAAGCCGCAGACCGTATCTCATAAAATTATATCATATATTTTACAATATTTCTACCACTTTTTTCAATTTTTTTAATTTTTTAGTATTTTATACAAAATGGTGTAAAATCAATGCTGTCGCAGGACACCAATTTAAGCATTATGCCATCATATTCGTTAAC
>JAFTPI010000055.1 GCA_017463345.1 Clostridia bacterium
GCGTTGCAAAGAAAAAATTGATTTTGAGCATGAGGGAGCAGACGGCAAGGTATATCTTCATAAAGGCGATGCACGAAACCTTGACTTTATCCCGGATGACAGCATTGATCTTGTTTGCACACATCCGCCGTATGCGGATATCATTCAATATAGCGAGGATATACCTGAAGATTTGTCATTACTCAAAGTTAAGGATTTCCTTGAGGAAATGAAAAAGGTTGCTTCAGAAAGTTACCGTGTTCTCAAAAAAGACAAGTTCTGCGCTGTTCTTATGGGCGATACCCGCCAAAAAGGTCATATGATTCCAATGTCTTTTGATGTTATGAAAATATTCCAAGATGCAGGTTTTAAACTTAAAGAACTAATTATTAAAGAGCAACACAACTGTAAAGCAACAGGTTATTGGAAAACAAACAGCATGAAATACAATTTTTTGTTAATCGCTCACGAGTATTTGTTTGTTTTTAGAAAATAAATTTCTCACACTTTAACAAATAGAAAGTTTTCCAAATTTTTAAAATTTTCTAAAACAACATATAAAAAAGCAGAAACGAAATTCGTTTCTGCTTTTTTATATTGCTATTTTTAAAAGTACATCCCTTACGCGGGGATATTTTTATCTATTCAATTTTAAGCGCGCCGCTATTAAGCATACTGTTTGCGGCTAGAAGCACTCCCATTTTTGCGCTGTGGAAGTTAATTCCGCCCTGCATCCAAGCGGCAAAGGGCTCACGGAGTGGCCCGTCGGCCGAAAGTTCAACTGATGCGCCGTTTGTAAAGGCACCCGCCGCCATAATAACGGGGTCATCGTAGCCCGGCATATCCCAAGGCTCGGGGGAAACAAAGGAATCAACGGGTGCACCGCTTTGCATTCCCTTACAAAATGCCACAAGGCCCTCGGCAGAGCCTAAAACAACGGTTTGGATTATATCGCCACGCTCCTCATCGGAAGTGGGGGTAACCTTAAAGCCCAGCTCCTCAAAAAGGGCGGCTGTGTAAACGGCGGTTTTCATTGCCTCGCCTGTCACATGGGGGGCGGAGAAAAGGCCCATATAAAGTTCTCTATTGTGACCGAGCGAAGCGCCGACCTCACGGCCCACACCGGGGCAGGTCATACGGTAGGCACATTTTTCAATTAAATCTGCCCTGCCTGCGATATATCCGCCCGAGGGGGCAATGCCGCCGCCTGCGTTTTTAATAAGGGAGCCTGCAATAATATCGGCGCCAACCTGCGTTGGCTCCTTTTTTTCGGTAAACTCGCCGTAGCAGTTATCCACCATTATGTAGCAGTCGCTATCAATACTTCTTACCGTATCGCAAATTTCCTTAATATCGGCAATTTTCAGGCTCGGTCTAAGGCTGTAGCCGCGGGAGCGCTGAATATAAACCATTTTATATTTATCTTGTTTAAGTCTAGACTTTATGCCCTCAAGGTCAACGGTGCCGTCATTTTTCAGCGCAACCTCATCGTAAACTACGCCGAAATCGGCAAGGGAGCCATCGGACTCGCCGTTTATGCCAAGCACCCCAAGCAGAGTATCGTAGGGTCTGCCTGTAACGCAAAGCATTTTATCATTTGGGCGCAGCAGTCCAAAAAGCGCCACGGTTAAGGTGTGGGTACCGGATGCAAAGGAATGGCGAATAAGAGCATCCTCGGCTGACAGCGCATCGGCTAAAACGCGGTCTAAATTATCGCGGCCAATATCGCCGTAGCCATAGCCTGTGGCGGTGCCGAGATGGGCCTCGCTCACCCTATTCTTTATAAAGGCCGCCAGCACCTTTTGCTGGTTATATTCGGTTATTTCATCTATTCTGCCGAATACCTTTTGGCTTTTTTCAAGGGCTTTTTTGTCAATTTCCAAAAGCCTTTTATCAATGTCGAAAAACTCCATTTTTATATCCTTCCTATAATGCAATAGCCAATTTGCTCAAAAGAATTTTTAAGATAAAAGGGCAAAACGCTGTCCTCACAGCAGGCATAAAGGGTGCCGCTGAAGCTGTTTTTAATATCCCCTAAAATTTCACTGCCAAGCCCCTGCTTTCGGTCTTTGCTTTCTACACAAATGCCTGTTATCAGGGCGTTTTCCCCTGCCGTTTGAACTACCGCCGCCCCTTTTTCCTTTAAAACGCAAAAGGCGGCGCCGTGGCGAAGGCGGTGGGATAAATCGGCAATAAACTCATCGCCGTTAATATTGAAATCCTTTTTAAAAAGGGCGAAAATCCTTTTTAAATCAGCATCTTTTTGCGGCTCAAAATTGCCGCGGCAAAAAAAGCGCACAACATTTACCTGTTCGCCCTTAACACCCAGCCTTTCGGCGGTTTTAGCCTCGGCAAAAACGGTGGCGGGAGAAAGAGCCTTTATAAAAAGGCGAAGCTCCTCGTTTATCCCCTGTGCAAAAAGAGTTAAATTTCCGTCCATTAGAGAAAAAAGAGCTGTTATTTCACCGTTTTCATTTTCTTGCTGCCAAAAAAGGGCAATTTGGGGGTAGTTTCCATAAGCGCAAAAGGTGCACCCGATTTTAGCGAGTGCAACACTTTCTTCTTCTATTTCGGGCAGTTTATCTATAAGCTTTATCATAAATAGCTGTTACTGCCCATTTCGCAAATTAGTGCCTCAGCCAAAGCACGAGCGCCCTTAATATCCTCAAAGGAGCTTACACACGAGGGGGTGTGGAGGTATCTGCAGGGCACCGATACAGCAATAGTTATAACGCCATATTTACTTAAATGAACGGCGCCTGAGTTATTGCCACCCGCAACCAGGGTTTTGGGCTGACACCGAACACCCGATTTATTCAGCGCAAAATCGTAAAGCTTTCTATCGTAAACCGTAGACCTGTCCATAAAAGAAACGGCAGGGCCCTTGCCCACAAAGCAAACCTTTTTGCCCTCTGCCGCTGATGGAATGTCGGCGGCGGTTGTGGCCTCAAGCACAATTGCAAAATGAGGGTCAACCGAATAGGTTGCAACACGGGCTCCTCTAAGCCCTACCTCCTCCTGCACCGAGAAAACGGCGGTAAAATCATACTCCGCCTCGCTTTTAATAAGGTCAATTAAAACGGCACAGCCTGCCCTGTCATCAATAGCGCGGGCGAGAAGATTGTCCCCTGTTTTTACAAAATCGGCA
>JAFTPI010000056.1 GCA_017463345.1 Clostridia bacterium
CTTGATTTTTCGACCGTTCCGAACGGTTGCGAAAAATCTGCGGTGCTCGAGACTTCACAGTCCGAAAAGGCTATCGCGCCTTTTCGGCTGCTTCGACGAACCCCTCGGGGTCCTCATCCCTTAAAGCGCGAATAGAAAAAAACGAGAACCGCACAATGTGCGATTCTCGTTTTTGGCGCGCTTTAAGGGATTCGAACCCCTGACCTTTTGGTCCGTAGCCAAACGCTCTATCCAGCTGAGCTAAAAGCGCATTTATTTTTTTGATGCTAAAGTATTGTATCACAAAAGAAAAATAAAATCAATAGTAAATTTAAAAAATTTTTTCGCTCTTCTTTTTTCCATAAAAAACCTGTCAAACTTTGATAAAAACCATTGAAAGGGAAGATAAAAAGGTATATAATTATTATATACACTTTTAAAAGGGGTTAATAGTGATTATGGGTAAGAAAATTGTTTGCCTGCTTCTTGCAGTTTGTCTTTTGTTTTTGTGCGGTTGCTCAGGTGGCGGCTCGCCCACACTTGATATAAGTGATGGCTTCACATCATCGGTGGTTTCGGAGGTTGAGGAGAAAATTGTTTACGAAACCAACCCCTTAACGGGTCAAAAGACCCTCACCCCTGAAAAGGTTAACCTGCGCCCCGTGGCCGTGTCGGTTAACAACGCCGTTGAAAGCGTGCAGACCGCCCTTGCAAAAGCCGATATTATTTATGAGACCGAGGTTGAGGGCGGCACCACAAGACTGCTTGCCGTTTTTAAGGATATTTCCGTTGCAGGGCAGGTGGGCCCTGTTCGCTCTGCCCGCATTCCCTTTAACGACCTTGCCTGCGGTCACGATGCTATGTTTCTCCACTGCGGTGTTGACCCCGCATACTGCGCCGCACACTTTAACAACATTGGCTCCGACCATATGGACATTAACACAGGCCTTGCCGCAAAGTATGGCTTTAGAGAGTCCAACGGCTTTGCCTACGAGCACACAATGTACACAAATTCCGATAAGATTAAAAAAGGTATGGAGGAGCTAAAAAAACGCACCACCACCAATAAAAATACCTGGATAAACTTTCTGCCTGAGCCAGAGGAGGGCACCCCTGTGGTTGCCGCCACCACCGCTCAGGATGTTAAGGTTGTGTTCAATGGCGGTTATGCCGATTCCTTTAAATATAATGCCGATGTGGGCGTTTATCAGCGAATCAGAAACGGCAGCTTCCACACCGATTATAAAACAGGCGTCAGGGTTAGCGTTAAAAACATTTTCGTGCTGAAAACCACCATTAGAAACTATCCCGACGGTGTTCATCGTGAGGTGCTTTTAAACAGCGGCTCGGGTTATTATATCAGCGACGGTAAATATGAGGAAATTAAGTGGGCAAAGGGCGATTATAATGCTCCCCTCACCTTTACAAAGGCCGATGGCTCGGCTTTTTCGGCCAACGCGGGTAATTCCTGGATTTGCATTATAAATTCAAGCGGTCGCGTGCAGTTTACCGCCGCGCCGCCTCCTGCAACCTCAAGCGAAGCGTCAAGCGTAGCAGAATAAGAAAAACAAAAAAAGCCGTGCAATGCACGGCTTTTTAGTTTACATAATGTTTTTAGTCCTCATCGGGTTCCTCGGGGGCATCCCAGTTGTGCCAGATATTCTGAACATCGTCGTTTTCTTCCAGCATATCAATGAGCTTTTCCATTTTGGTGATGGCTTCCTCATCGGTTAATGAGGTCAAAGTGGAAGGAACATAGGCAACCTCGGCAGAAAGGAAAGAATAACCCTTTGCTTCCAAGGCATCTCTTACCTTGCCCATTTCATTTGGGTCGGTAGAAATTTCGAAAACATCGCCATCTTCAAAATTAAAGTCCTCGGCGCCTGCCTCTAAAGCGGCATCCATAACGGTTTCCTCATCCTTACCCTCGGCCTCGATTAAAATGAGACCCTTGCGCTCGAACATAAACATAACAGAACCTGGCTGACCGAGATTACCACCGCACTTATCAAAATAGTGGCGCATGTCGCCTGCGGTTCTATTGCGGTTGTCGGTTAAGGTTTCAACAACCACCGCAACGCCCGAGGGACCGTAACCCTCGTAAACAATCTCCTCATAGTTATCGGTGTTGCCTTCTCCAGCGGCTTTCTTTATAATGCGCTCAATGTTTTCATTAGGAACATTGGCCGCCTTTGCCTTGGCGATAACATCTTTAAGTTTACTGTTTTCGCTTAAATTCGGACCGCCCGCCTTAACAACCATGGCGATTTCTCTGCCGATTTTGGTGAAAACCTTGGCTCTTGCCTGGTCGGTCTTTTCCTTTTTTCTTTTAATGGTACTCCATTTGGAATGTCCTGACATTTTTAAAATTCAATCCTTCTCATAAAAATTATTGATTTCGGGACGATGCCAACTCGTCCCCTACAAAAAACAATTATATTCTTGACATTTGCCATTCTAACACAAAACCCCCTTTTGCACAAGGGGGTTGTTAAAATTTTAATCAAGCGCTGCTAAATATTCCTCGAACACCTTGCCACTTGTCTTTATGCGCTTGGCGTTTTCCTTGCCAACATAGCGATAGTGCCAGGGCTCGGGGATAATTCCTGTTGTGTCGGTTTTGTCATCGGGATAGCGGTAGATAAAGCCATAATCCCAACAGTTTTCCTGAAGCCAGGCAAACTCCTTTGTATTTCTGAAGCTGTCCTCGGTTGAGTTAAAGTCAACCGCAAGGCCTAGCTGATGCTCGCTGGTGCCGGGAATAGCAACCGCCTTTGCCGCCTCAATTTCGGCCTGCTTTCTTGTGTAATCGGGGTTGGCCTCCATAACGCGGTTAACCTTGTTGTTATAAAGGGCGCGCTGTTCATCCATTGTTCTGGTTGATGAAACGAGAATAAGGTTAGCGCCATCGCTTCTTGCATCGTCCATCATCTGAATAAGGTCGTTAAAGCCAACGGTGGCAAAATGCATATTAGCCCAGGTGCCGTAGCCCGCGGGAATGGGGGTGGTTCTGGGTTTAAAGCCCTCGGGCAGGGGAACCCAGGGGTTAACCAGCATCATAAGATACTCCTCTGTATCAATGGGGGTGTAATCGGTGTTGGAAATAAGGGAGGAGGTCTCGGTAGCAGAGGAAGTCTCACTTGAAACGGCTGAGCTTGTGCCACCCTCGGTTATAGAGGAGGACTGTTCTGAGCCACCTACGACATCGGTACCCCCGCAGCCGCAAAGGGCAAAAAGTAGCGCAAAGCACAAAACAAGGGCAACAATTTTAGATTTCATTTTTATTTTCCTCCCATATTTTTTCACAAATATAATCAATATCTTTTATTTCTTTAATTTCTCCGCAAAGCCTTCTGAGATTTGCGGCGCCTTTAAGACCTTTCATATACCATGCTGTGTGCTTTCTTGCCTCAAGCATTGCGATATAAGGGTCTTTATAGCGGCACATAAGCTCAATATGGCGGCGCATTGCGGTAAGTTTTTCCTCCAGTGTCGGCTCAGGCAAAATTTCGCCCGTTTCAAAAAAATGGTTAATGCTTTTAAAGACAAAGGGGTTTCCCATTGCGGCTCTGCCCACCATAAGAAAATCGGCACCCGTTTTTTCCTTTACAGCCTTTGCCGAGGGGCCATCCACAATATCGCCGTTGGCAATAACGGGAACGCTGATACTTTCCTTAATTTTTCTAATTGTGTCATAATCAACAGGCGGGGCATACATTTGCTTTCTCGTTCTGCCGTGAACGGTAATGGCATCGGCGCCCGAAGCCTCTAAAATTTTGGCAAGCTCAATGCCGTTTACTGAGTTTTCATCCCAACCGATGCGAATTTTAACCGTTACGGGAAGGTTTACCGCATTTTTAACCGCCTTAACGATTTCACCTGCTTTTTTGGGGTCTTTAAGCAATGCACTTCCACCGCCGTTTCCTGCAACCTTGGGTGCGGGGCAGCCCATATTTATGTCAATAAAATCGGGTTCATATTTTGCGGCAGTTTCGGCTGCTAAAGCCATAGTTTTTTCTTCACCACCGAAAAGCTGGGGGGCCATTGGGCGTTCTTTTTCGCCGATAAAAAGGTAGGAGGCGGATTTTTTATCCCCCATGCTGACCCCCTTAGCGCTTGTCAGCTCCCCAACGGTGTAGGCAGCCCCTGCCTCGCGGCAAAGCTCCCGCATAGCGCGGTCGGCAACCCCTGCCATTGGGGCTAAAGCGGCGTGGCCTGAAATTTCTAAATTTCCAATTTTCATTTATGCCACCTCCGCCAAAAATCATACTAAAATTATATCAAAAAGGGGGCTTTTTGTAAAGTGAATATATAATATTAAAATATTTTAAAAAATATGCTTCTATTTTACTCAAGTTAGTGATATAATAATTTAGAATATAGCCAAATTTTGCATAGGATGGAAATTTTAGATGGAGATAATCGTTAAGGGAAAAAAGGTGATTTATGAGGATGTGGGGCAAGGTGCTCCCATTGTTCTCCTTCACGGTTGGGGCTCTGAAAGTCGTTTCTTCGCCCCTATAATGAACGCTTTAAAAGACCGCTATCGCCTTATTGCACCCAATTTCCCAGGTTGCGGCGGCAGTGAAATTATGGATAGCCCCTGGACACTTGCTGATTATGAGGATTTTGTTTTGGAGTTCTTAAACAAACTGGAAATAAAAGACCCTGTTATGATGGGTCACTCCCACGGCGGCAGAGTTACTTTGTCCCTTTGCGCAAAAGGAAAGGTTAATCCTAAAAAAATAGTTTTGCTGGATTCTGCGGGGCTTATTCCCAAAAAAACCGCAAAACAAAAATTCAGAGCCAAAAGCTTTAAGGCAATTAAGTGGTTTTTAACCCTGCCCGTTATAAAGAATTTTTCGGCAGGTCTGCTAGAAAAGGCAAGAAAATATTATGGCTCGGCGGATTATAACGCCGCGCCACCTGTGCTAAGAAAAACACTTGTCAGCCTTGTAAATACCGACCTTCGTGATATTTTGCCTAATATTAAGGCATCAACCCTGCTGATTTGGGGAGAAAACGACACAGCAACCCCGCTGGCTGACGCTAAAATTATTGAAAGCCTTATAAGTGATGCTGGCCTTTGCGTTATAAAGGGTGCGGGTCATTTCGCCTTTGCCGAGGCACCGGCTCAAACCATTGCAATTTTAAAAAGTTTTTTAGGGTAGAGGGAATAATTAAATGAACATTTTTATTTTGTTATCTGCCATTTCTCTAAGTCTCGCAGGAACTGCGGGGGCAATAAAGCAGATGCATATGATGCAGCAGAACTCTTATTATTTAAGCAGATATTTTAAATGGCTGGCAGGGGAAAATAACTTTGGTTTTTATGCAAGAACGGCTCTGGTCGTTTTAGTAGCGTTGCTCTTTGTAGTTAAATGGTATGTTTTAGCCTTAATTGTCAGCCTGCTTTTTGCCGCTTTTTGTCTTTACAAAAATATAAAAGAGCAGAAAAAGGCAATAAAGCCTTTGGTTTTCACCCAAAGGATTATTAGAACCTATGCTGCCGTTATTGCGATTTTCATGGTTTTAATTATTGTTTTCGCTTTGTGTAAAGCGCCCGTTTTAAGGATTTCGGCGCTGACCCTTTGCTTTATCTTTGGAATTTTTTGTGAAATTCCCACAGCGCTGGCATTTGTACTTATGAAGCCGATAGAAAAGGTAATAACAAAGGGCTTTATTAACGATGCCAAGAAAATTTTAAGGTCAAACAGGCATTTAAAGATTATTGGTGTTACGGGAAGCTACGGCAAGACCTCGGTTAAATTCATTCTAGCTAGAATTTTAAGCGAAAAATTTAATGTGCTTGCCACCCCCCAAAGCTTTAACACGCCAATGGGTGTTGTGAGAACCGTTAGAGAAAAGCTTCGCCCCCAAACCGAAATTTTTGTGTGCGAAATGGGCGCCAAAAATGTCGGCGATATTAAGGAAATTTGTGACATTGTAAACCCCACAATGGGTCTTATCACAAGCGTTGGCGAACAGCACCTTGAAACCTTTAAAACACTAGAGAACGTTTGCAGTACAAAGTTTGAGCTTTACGATGCCGTAAAGAAAAAGGGCGGCAAGGTTTTCGCAAACATAAATTCAGCCCCTATTTATGAGAGGCAAGGTTGCGGCGCCGATATTATAGGCTACGGTACGGTTGACACCGCCTTTGCAAGAGCCGAAAACGTTTCATACAGCGCTCAGGGTGCTGAATTCGATGTGGTTATCGGCACAGAGAAAATTCATCTCACCACAAAGCTTCTCGGTGCCCACAACGTTATAAACATAACGGGTGCCGTTTTGGTTGCAAAGGAACTTGGTGTTAAAAATGAGGACATTGCTTTTGCGGTATCCCGCTTAGAGCAAACCCAACACCGATTAGAGCTAAAGCCCTTTAAAAACGGCTCGGTTATGATTGATGATGCCTACAACTCAAACCCTGAGGGCTGTTTAGAGGCTGTCAACGTGCTTTCCCGCTTTGAGGATAGCTTTAAGGTTATCATAACCCCCGGTCTTGTGGAGCTGGGGGAGAGGGAATATGATGTAAACTATTCCCTCGGCGCAGCAGCGGCAAAGGCGGCGGATGTTATTATTGCCGTTGGCAAAAAGCGCAGTGAGCCCATTGTTAAAGGAGCGCTGGATAACGGCTTTAAAAATGAAAACCTTTTTGTTGCCGAAAGCTTTAAAAACGCTTTGGAAATTTTTGAGCCCTTTGCCAAAAGCGGCACGGTGGTGCTGGTTGAAAACGACCTGCCCGATAATTACTTAAAGTAGGATGTGGTTTTA
>JAFTPI010000057.1 GCA_017463345.1 Clostridia bacterium
ATTACGGAGGCGCTAAAATGGAAGAAAAAGAAATTAACCTGTTAGAAATTTTGGGTGCTGTTTGGCAACGCAAGGTTGTTTTGATTTTGCTTGCTATTATCATCGGTGCTTTAGCTTTTGTTAAAGTTAACTATTTCACCGTGGATAAGTATTCATCAAGTGGAACCCTTTATGTTAGTAATATTTCCTCTGATGTTGATACCAATAAGTTAAGTTCAAGCGATATTGCGTCATCTCGAGAACTAAGTGCAACTTATAAGGAAATTCTTAACACTCGTTCCTTCCTTAATGAGGTGGCAACCGTTGTCGGCGGTGAATACAGCTGGGCTGAAATTAAATCTATGCTTACAATTTCCTCTGTTAACGAAACCGAGCTTTTGTCTATTTCGGTTGTTTCAAAGGACCCCAAGGATTCCTACGCGATTGCACAGGCCATTTTGGAAAAAGCCCCCGGAAAACTGATCTCGGTTTTCAGCAGCGGTCAGGTAACCGTTGTTGATGAGGCTGTTTTCGAAAAGAATCCGGTTGATAAAGGTGCTGTTAAATATACTATTCTCGGTGCTTTGGCTGGTATTGTTTTAGGTGTCATTATTGTTCTTTTATTCCATTTCTTTGATAACAAGGTTCACAAAGGCGACGATGTTGCAAAACGCTACAGCGTTTCAATTTTAGGCGAGTTGTAGTAACCGGAATTGGTCAAAAATAAATTATAGGAGCATTTGGCTGTGAAAAAGATTAAAAATTCAAATAAAGATAAAAAAGTAAAAGTTCTTACCGAGAACGATAACTTTTATACCGTTGAAACCTACAAATCTATCCGTACAAACGTTATGTTTTCCTTGCCTATGTCGGATGGCGGTAAGGTTATTCCAATAACCAGTTCAATTCCCGGCGAAGGAAAGACCACCACCGCAATTAATCTTTCAATTGTTTTTGCTCAAACGGGCGAAAGGGTTCTCCTTATTGACTGTGACCTTAGAAAATCTCGCGTTCACAGATATTTAGGGCTTGAGCGAAAAAACGGTCTTTCAAATGTTATTTGCGGATATTTAGGGTTAGATGATGCCATTAAGAAGAATGTTAGACCTAATCTTGACTGCATTACCGCAGGTGAGATTCCTCCCAATCCCGCAGAACTGCTTGACAGTGATGAGTTTGTAAAAATTATCAATGAACTCAAAAAGAGATACGATTATATTTTCATTGATACACCTCCCATCGTGGTTGTTACCGATGCTGCAATCATTCTCCGCCAGGCAGACGGCGTTATCGTTGTGTCGAAAGAAAACTATGTTACTTACGATGCTCTTGATGTTACGATGGACACTATTAAGCGCACTAATGTTAAAATTCTTGGCGTTGTAATGACAGGCTGCGATGAAAAGAGGGCGCACTATAATTACTACGGTGGCAGAAAGCGCATCTATGGTAATTATAAGTACAAATATAACTATCATTATGGTGATGATAACGTTAAGGAAAACGGCAAATGATAGATTTACATTCGCACGCCCTACCACAAATTGATGATGGGGCAAAAAATGTTGAGATATCCATTAAAATGCTCTGCGAAAGTTTTTCTCAAGGTGTTGAGCTGTGCGCTCTTACACCTCATTGTGTTTTACATAAGACCGATAGCCTGGAAAAATTCCTTAAAGCCAGAAAAGAAAGTTTTGAGTTATTGCAGGAAAAAATTTCTCAAACAAATCTTTCGGTACCTCAGTTTCGCTTGGGTGCAGAGGTTTATTTTGATAATGACATAAGTCAGTATGATGGCATTGAAAAGCTTTGCATTGAGGGCACAAACCTATTGCTGGTTGAGTTTCCTATGCGAAACGTAAACAGAAAAAGCTATGATTGGCTTTATTCCTTAACACTAAAGGGAATAAGACCACTCATTGCCCATGTGGATAGGTATCAGTGCTATGAATCTTTTATAAGCGATTTTTCCGATTTAGATGTTGCATATCAGTTAAACGCTGAAAATTTCTTGTCATTTTGGGCAAGACGCCATATCAAAAAAATTCTCAAGTACGATGAAAATTTTATCGTTTCCTCTGATATGCATAATTTGGAAGATCGCCCTTGCAATATGGCGGCAGCATTTTTGCGTGCCGAAAAAATGCTTGGAACCGTAAAAGCAAAAAGACTTTTCGAAAAAAACGCAGCGGATTTACTTAGTATTTAGACAAAAAATTAAAGTTGGGGAAATTTATGAAGAACAAAACCTTCAAAATGCGAAACAGATACTTATTTCTTTTAGACATTCTATTTTTGTTCGCCGCCTACGCACTTGCTGTCCGAGTTATCCTGGAACACCAATTGTTTTGGGAAATATTTCAAAAAAGCCTGTTAATTGCGGGCGTTACGGCAATCGTTTATTTTATAAGTTTTTCTCTTTTGGGCATTTATAACACCGATTGGATTCACGCCGCACCTGATGATTATATGCGTTTGTTCTCAGGTTCGTTTGCTTCCTCGGTGTTTAGCATGATTTTTTTCATGATAATTCCAATGCCCACCGATTTATTTTTAAAGCTTAATGCGGCAGCTAATGCAATTGCGCTGGTTTTAATTTGTGCAACGCGTTTCTCCATAAGATTTTTTAAAAAGCTTTCTTGGGCTTATAATAAGAAAAACGGAAAGATTACCATTGTTATCGGTGCAGGTGGTCTCGCTGTCACCCTGCTTCGAGGAATTAATGAAGACAAAAACCTAAATTACAGTGTTGTAGGTCTTATTGATGATGATGCTAATAAGCAAAAGCAACATATTTACGGTGTTAGCGTTCTGGGCACCAGAAATGATATTATTGATATTTGCAAAGAAAAAAATGTTGAGGAAATCATTTTTGCAATAAACAATATCTCTATAGAAGAGAAAATAGATATCCTTAATATTTGTGCCGAGACAGGCTGTAAGGTTAAAATACTCCCCGGTTTTGAAACAAGTCTTAAAAGAGGCAGTGCGGGTCTTAATGATTTGCGTGAAATTAAAATCGAAGACCTGCTTGAACGCAACCCCATTAACCTTGACAACGAGCTTATCGACACTGTTATAAAGGATAAAACCGTTTTTGTAACTGGCGGCAGCGGTTCAATCGGTTCGGAGCTTTGTCGACAAATTGTTAAATTTAGTCCTAAAAAGCTTGTTATTCTTGATATTTATGAAAACACTGCCTATGAGCTCCAAAATGAACTTAATGATAATTATCCCGAGGCCAAGGTTGAGGTGCTTATCGCTTCTGTTCGTGATAAGAAACGCCTTGATGATTTATTTAAAGAATATAAGCCCGATGTTGTTTTCCATGCGGCGGCCCACAAACATGTGCCCTTAATGGAGGACAGCCCTTCCGAGGCCATTAAAAACAATATTTTCGGCACCTATAATGCGGCGCTTTGTTCTGCACAAAACGGTGTTAAGCGTTTTGTAATGATTTCCACCGATAAGGCGGTTAATCCCACAAACATTATGGGCGCAAGCAAACGAGTTTGTGAAATGGTTGTGCAGGCGCTGCAGTCACTTGGAAAAACTGAATTCGTTGCAGTTCGCTTCGGTAATGTTTTAGGTTCAAACGGTTCGGTTATTCCTCGCTTTGTCAAGCAAATTGAAGCAGGTGGACCTGTCACGGTTACCCACCCTGATATCATCCGTTATTTTATGACAATTCCCGAGGCGGCGCAACTTGTTTTGCAGGCAGCTTCTTACGCTAAGGGCGGTGAAATATTTGTTCTTGACATGGGAAAACCCGTTAGGATTTATGACCTTGCCAAAAAGATGATTAGCCTTTCGGGTTATGTTCCAAATGTTGATATAAAAATTACAATAACCGGTCTTCGCCCGGGTGAAAAGCTTTATGAGGAACTTCTTATGAACGAAGAGGGACTTGAGAAGACGGCTCACAGTAAGATTTTCATAGGGCAGTCAATAAACATTTCTTTAGAGGAACTCGAAGGAAAACTTAGCGTTTTAAAGACTGCGCTTGATACCAATAATGCAAATATAAAAAAGGTGTTTGAAGAGGTTGTGCCCACCTATCATATCACCGAAAATAAATAAATTTACAAAATTTTACTTACACGAAAAAATCCTTTGTGGTATAATTTATATGTATTAAATATAAATTTACAGCAAAGGATTTTGTTATGTTTAATGTTGGCGCTTGCGTTGTTTACGGAACACACGGTGTGTTTACCATAAAGGAAATTAGTAACTTAAAGCTTACCGAAAAAGAATTGCAATATTATGTTTTAAACCCTGTTTTTGATAGCAAATCGACCTTTTACATTCCTGTGGAAAAGGTAAATGAGCTTGGAAATTTAAGAGCTGTTTTAAACAGGGAAGAATTTGAAAACATTTTTTGCGTTTCCATGGACACCGACCTTGAATGGATAAATGATGATAATACCAGAAAGGAATTTTGCCAAAGAGCAATTAAATCTGGAAACCGCGAGGATATTATTGCGGTCATTAAAATGCTTTATTTAAAGCAACAGGAGCTAAAGGGGACGGGAAAGCATTTTCATATTGCCGATGAGAAACTGTTTAAAACCGCGGAAAAGCTCTTGCACGAAGAAATTGCTTATGTTTTTAATATTGCTTTTGAAGAAGTGCCAAAGCTTATTCAAAGCAAAATAAAAAGGTAGATGCATTTTGCATCTACTTTTTTGTGTAGTTTGAAAACTTATGCTTTGTTTTTAGAACCGAAAAGGCAAATCTAATTTTTTAACAGCCCCTTCTATGCATTCAACCTTAGGGTTACACCTATTCGTTTTTGTAGAATTTTGCATTTTTAAATTGCAAAATTCTACTAATCCTGGATAAATGCGACGAATATTTTTTCAAAGAGCAAATATAAATGTAGGGGAGTGATATGAATATGGTTAAAGAAAATTTAAACAGCGGAAGTAAAAGTGCAATAAAAAAGTATTTATTATTCCTTTTAATAAGTGTTTTTTTGATTTTTATCTCGTTGGCTCTGTTTTCGGCAATTACCTTGCTTTTTAATATTGATAAAAAGGTGATTCCCCTTTTTTCGGTGCTTTCACTTTGCCTTGGATCGTTTGTTGGAGCCTTTCTTTCGGGTAAAACCTTCGGTTCAAAGGCACTTATTGTTGGTGGAATAAACGGCATTTTGCTTTACGTTCTTGTAAGTATTACGGCGGCGATTATTAACGGTGGTAAAATAACACTTTCATCGCTTTTTAATCTTTTAATCATTTTACTGTCTTCTGTCATCGGTGCAATTTTTGGGGTTAATTCCGCAAATAAAAGAAAGATTAAATAGGTGCAATTTTGAAAAAGAAAAAATTTTTAATCGCAACCCTTGGTATCTTTCTTGCTGTGTGCACTTTTTGTGCATCGTATAATTATTCTGATATATCGGAATTTACCTCTGCCGCTATGGATTTGCCAAAAACAGTTATAATTGATGCAGGTCACGGCGGGTTTGATGGCGGAGCGGTAGCTGAGGATGGCACAAGTGAAAAAAACATTAATTTGAATATTGCATTAACGGTGGGTGATATGTTATCATTAAATGGGGTAAGGGTAGTTTATACCCGCACTGAGGATACCGGCACCGAGGATGACAGCGGCGATGATATTCGAAACCGAAAAATAAGCGATTTAAACAATCGCCTTAAAGTTATGAAAGAAAACCCCGATGCTGTTTTTGTTAGCGTTCATCTTAATAAATTCACTACCGCCAAAGTAAGCGGTGCACAGGTGTTTTATTCTGATAATTTTGAGGAGTCAAGGGTTATTGGAAACCTTATTCAAACCTCAATTAAGGAACGCCTTCAAAATGATAATGACCGAGTTATCAAAAAAGCCACAGCCGACACCTTTTTGCTTCATAAAGCGGTGGTGCCTGCGGTTATTGTGGAATGCGGTTTTTTAAGCAATCAAAAAGAACTTGAGCTATTAAAAAATGAAGAATATCAAGCCAAAATGGCTTTTGCAATTTTTTGTGGGATAAATGATTATCTGAACTAAAAGGATGGGTAAAATGGCAGGAAAGATTAAAGTTTCTTATGTCTGCAATTCATGCGGTTATGAAAGTGTTAAATGGATGGGAAAATGCGCCGCTTGCGGTGAATGGAACACTATGGAGGAGATTGTAAGGGAAACTGTTGCAGCAAAGCAGAATTCCGGTGCTATAACAGTTAAGGCACAATCCGTTAAAGATATTTCGGTTTCTGATGAGCCACGATATTTAACCAATATTCCCGAGCTTGACCGCGTGCTTGGCGGCGGTATTGTCAAGGGCTCTATTGTACTGCTAAGCGGTGACCCTGGAATCGGAAAATCAACAATTCTTTTGCAGATTGCCGATAAGGTGCAAAAGGGTCTTAAAATTCTTTATGTTTCGGGTGAGGAATCGGCAGGGCAAATTAAAATCCGCGCACAGCGATTGAATGTTGATAACGAAAATTTGCTTATAATGACCGAAACTGATGTTGAAGCCATTTGTGATTACATAAATAGAGAAAAGCCCGATATCGTTATGATTGACTCGATTCAGACAATGCAAATTGCGGGTGTTTCTTCAACGGCGGGCAGCGTTGTTCAGGTTAGAGAATCTACAAACCTGTTCCTTAAAACAGGTAAGAAAAATAACATTCCTATTATTATCGTGGGTCACGTTAATAAGGGTGGCGAAATTGCAGGCCCAAAAATAACCGAGCATATTGTTGATGCAGTGCTTTATTTCGAGGGCGAAAGAAACCAGTCCTACCGCATTTTGCGCGCCGTTAAAAACCGTTTTGGTTCAACCAATGAAATCGGCGTTTTTGAAATGGGGGATAAGGGACTTGCCGAGGTGCCAAATCCCTCTGCAATGCTTCTTTCGGGCAAGCTTGATGGCGTTTCGGGCTCCTGCATAACCTGCGTTATCGAGGGCACGCGCCCCATTTTAGCCGAAGTCCAGGGTCTTGTAACCTCAACAGGCTTCGGTAATCCGAGAAGAGCCTCAACAGGCTTTGATTATAACCGATTAAACCTCATTCTTGCTGTTTTAGAAAAGCGAATAGGTCTTTATTTTTCGAATTTTGATACCTACTTAAATGTTGTAGGTGGATTAAGGCTTGATGAGCCCGCGGCCGATTTAGCTGTGGCACTCTCTCTGGTTTCCGGACTCCGCGATATTCCTATTGACTCTAAAACCATTGCTATTGGAGAAATCGGTCTTTCGGGAGAAATCAGGTCGGTTTCAAGAATTGCAACAAGGGTCAGTGAGGCGGCCCGCCTTGGCTTTACCAAATGTATTATTCCAAAAGCCTCTCTAAAGCAAATAACAGGGGAGATAAAGGGAATTGAGCTTATCCCTGTTAAAACCCTCGGTGAGGCAATTGAATATGTAAAATAAGCAAAAGACTCGGCAAAAGCCGAGTCTTTTTTAGTTGCTAACCTGATGTCGTAGGAATTTTGCATAAATTAAAGGAATACAAACCGAAAATATTACTATTGCAACAAATGGAAAAAAGCATCGAATATCAGTGAAATTACCATTAACAAAAATGTAGTTTATATCATAAATATAAGGTCCGAAGACCATGTTTATCGGCAATAAATCGAGAATCTGTGAAAACTTTTGGTCTTCTATGTGAAAAACAAGTTGTACTATCAAAGGAAATAGACAAACCAAAGAGGAAACAGCGATGGAAGTGATTTGTTTCTTGCAAAAAACTGATATCACAAGCGTGATAATGCAAATGCAGGAACTTCCTAAAAGAACGAAAGGAAGGACAGTGAAAATTTTTGTTAAATGACTTTCTTCATAGCCGACATTTATACCTTCGATGCCGAGAAAGGAGAAACTGATTATGAGGGCTAAAAAAATATAAACAAGAAAGCAAATTGTAGTGTAAATTAGGGAAGCGGCAATTTTTGCAGTGACAAGCGATGCGCGACCTCTCTTGCTGGATAGAAGAAACGCATCTACCGAGAGTGAATATTCCGTTGTAAAAACACTACAAAGGCCTAAAATAATAATAATCACCAAGAAAATTCCTATTATTTCCGAAAGCATAGAATAAAAGTTGTTCCACCCATAATCATATCCCGATACAAAACCGTTTTCTAAAACTTTCTTATTCTTTTCTGCTAAAAAAGCGTTTAATTTTCGGCTATATTCCGTGCTTTCGGGGTCTTTGGCAAAAAACTCACACCATGAAATATTGCTTGACAAACTTTCAAAGTTTTTTACACCCCAACACAGTTTGAAATATTCGGGTAGATATTCTTTTTTTATTGCCTTCTTTTCGGTGTTACTTACAAGGGCATCATATTCACTTTGCGTTATTTCTCCTTGCAAAAGCTTCAGGGAGAGGTCGGAATTGACTGAATATTTTCCATAATACGCGGAAATGCCTTGCGGATAATCTTTTTGCTGTTCCTCGGAGTTTTTATAATAAATTTCATCGCGGTTTTCAAAATTATCAACAATTCTTTTAAGTTCGGAAATGTTTTGGTTTGAAACAAAAACCTCAGGCGCTTTTTCCCCATTCATCATTGATAAGATAAAAAGTCCGTTTGTTCCTGTACTGTACTGATGAACATTCAAGGCTGATATAACGACCATGGCGACAAGGCAAATTATAAATGCACCAACAAACAATTTACTTTGAAAAAATTTTTTCAGTTCGTACCCGATAATAGTTTTCATTGATTTGATACCTCCCCGAAATAGCTTAAATATACATCATTTAAATCGGGCTCACAGGACTTTGCGTCTTCAAACGGTTTTTCTGCGGAAAAAAGTCTGACAGAAATATAATCGTTACTTTCTGCAACTGCTTCTCCAATAATAAACTGTTTTTGCATAGTAGCAAGAGTTTCTTTTTTAATTTTAACATTCCACACTGTGCCTCTGATTTTGTCGGTAAGCTCTTTCATTGCACCTTCGGCAACGATTTCACCTTTTTTCATTATAAGAATTTGGTCAGCAATAAATGAAATATCCGATACAATGTGGGTGGCATAAATGATAATTCTATCCTTTGACATTTCGGTCATAAGATTGCGAAAGCGGATTCGCTCTTTCGGGTCAAGTCCTGCGGTTGGTTCATCTAGTATGAGAATTGAAGGATTATTCAAAAGCGCTTGCGCTATTCCTAATCGCTGGCGCATACCACCTGAGAAGGTTTTGATTTTCTTTTTTCTCTCACTATATAAATCTACATATTTGAGTAATTCTTCAGTACGCTCTTTTCTATATGTGCCGTCAATGCCTTTAAGAGCGCAAAAATAGTAAAGAAAGTCTTCGGCACTGAAATCCTTGTAATATCCAAAGTTTTGAGGCAGGTAACCGAGAATATTTCTATATTCTGCATCAAGTTTACCGATTTCTTTACCATTAAGGCAAATTTTTCCGCTATTCGGTCTTAAAACACCGGCTATCATTCGCATAAGTGTTGTTTTGCCAGAGCCATTCGCTCCTAAAAGAGCATAGACTCCACAGGTCAGGGAGAGATTAAGATTGTTTACGGCTGTTTTTTCGCCGTATTTCTTTGTTAAACCGATAATTTCAAGTTTCATAGTTTTTCACCAGCTTTTCAAAATTTAAATTTTTAACTACATAAAAGGATAAAAATACTGCAAATAACGTAAGAAAAACCACAATACTCACAAAGATAATAAGCGGAGTAGAAAGCAGAATGTTTTTGATTTGAGAGAATAATTCATCAAAAGAAAAGAAAATGCTGATAAATAGCGACACAATTCCCGTGGAAAGAAAAATAACAACTTTGGCGTTAAAAAAAACACACATAGACAGTATGGAAACAGATGATAACAAAAAACACAACAACGATAGTAAAACAGTGTGCAAATATTGTTCAGACAGGGCGCTGCTTAAGAGCAATATGCAAATATTATATATTCCGCACAAAACCAATCTTCCTGCAAAAATAGTTTGAGGTTTATAAAGGCAGGTGCTTTCTAATTCAAAAGATTGTGGGGTCCAGGACAAATATACACACCCTATACCGCTTATTGAAAGAAAGGGTATGACTGAACAGGTTAGCACTGAAAAATCAGTAGGATTTGCAGTTGAGCTGATAGTGAAAACAATTAATAGATAAAAGGCAGATATTATAAAAAACCAAGGAGTGAGACCGTAAATGAGTCCTGATAAAAAGCCAAACATAGAAAACGGAGGAATGCTTTTTATGTTCAGAACAAAAATTTCATTTTTTAATTTGTCTTTGGCACTGGGCGAGTAATTTTCAATTTTATAATGGGATAAGGCATTTAAAAGATTCTTGTCATTAATCATAACTCACACTCCTTCAGGGTATTAATAGCTCTTTTTAGACGTGTTTTAACTGTGGATAATGGAACTTTTTGAATTGATGCAATTTCTTTTATCTTCATATCATGATAAAAACGCATAATAAGGACATCTCGTTGAACATCTGGAAGCGAAATTATGGCCTTGCGCACCAAAAAAGCTTTTTCTTTATTTTCTAAACTGTCTTGTACAGTTTCTACATAGTTTTCGTTTTCATAGTGTAAAAATGGTTCTCGCTTTCTTGCACGGTGATAATCATTTGCAGTATTAATTGCAATAGTGAAAATGAAACTTTTTAATTTACTTTTTTCTTTATAGTAAGGAAGTCTTTGTATGAATTTAATAAATGTGCTTTGTGTAATATCCTCTGCGGTGGATTTATCGCCGGTTCGCCGATAAAGGAAACTATAAACTTCATCATAATAAATTTCAATAAGGTCATCCAGTGCCTTTTTATCGCCGAATTGTGCTCTGCGAATCAACCCTTTTTCATCCATTTCATCACTTCCTTACATTGATATAACGTTTGGGCAATAAAAAAAGTTTCATTTTATTATAACACATTGCAAGATTGATTTTTAGTAAAACAAAAAAGAACCAACCAAAATGGTTAGTTCTTAAAGTTAAACTTTCATGTGAAAATAGAACCCAGCCCAAAGTTACCAGTTTAACGATAAATAATAGGGCTGATCTGCGCCATTTTCAAGACTATCGCACATAATATATCGGACGGTCAAATTTTGTTCATCAAATGCAAAAATATAATATGTGTAGCTATCGGTTGCTTTCTCAAAAGGCGGGCTGCCATCATACAAAAAGAAACAGGTGTAGTTTCCTTTTTTTACAGTGATGTAGTCACTTGGCTGACTTTCATATAACGCGCGAACACGGGCAACTTCTTTATCAAATTCTTCGTTTTCTAAGGGCCATTCGGCATATATGTCATAGGTGTAATCCATTGCGGGAAGATTACGATAGTAGTAATGGGCATCTAAATATATGGTCTCCCAACTACCATCTGGCTGTTTCTCATTCGTAAAATAGTGCGGCCAAATTGGAAACAGATCCTGAAAAAAGGAAGACCTGGTGGCGAGACAGTCGGCATCAAAATGTCGGTAATTACGAATGTCCGATGTTTCAGAGCGCGAGCTGATACCAATGGAAGAGATAAAACTAATTGGGATACTGAGAATGCATAGGAAAATAAGGACTTTTCTTGCAATGGTCAGCCACGGAAATTTGACTTTGTTTTTTGGTAAAAGAACGATCAATAAAGATGGAGAGAGTGCTATAAGGACAACTATGAATGCTTTTGGGTTAAATACAGGATATGCATCAGAATGTATGCTGATAATTGCCCCAAGGATTGAAAGAACCACAGGGAGCCATGTGATGATGCCCAACAATAAGTATTTTAAGAAATGAAAAATCACTTTTCCAATATTCAAATCGGAATCTTCCGATGGCATTGGCTCATTGACAACGGGGGCAGATAGTTGCGCTGCAAGTTCGGCTATTGAGTAGATATGGTTTTCATCTAATTGCAGTAAAGTTTGCAAGAGCGCTCTTTCTTCATCAATGGCGGTCTTTTTTCTTTGCTCCAATGCTTTTGCAATAGGTATGATTTGTGTGGGTTCAAAAAGCATTTTTTTAATCTCGGAAATTGAAAAGCCGAACTTGCGAAGAACCGCGATATCCTGTAATTGCTGTATGTCAGACTTGGAAAAATTGTATGATTTTCTTCCTAAATAGTTTTCAGTGTATGAAGGAGATATAAGATGTTCCTCAATGTAATAGCGAATCGCGCGGTCTGACAGTTTTGTCAGCTCGCATACAGTTTTAATTTTCACATAAACACCTCCAAATGTAATAAAATTATAAATTTTTACGCAAGGTAAAAGTCAATAACTTTTTTAACATTATAACAAATTGGTCTATTTATATCAATGATAGTAGCATATGGTAGCAAAAATCACACTGAAACCTTTAAAAATGTGCAAAGAAACTAACCAAATGTGCTAAAAGTGATGAAACTTTTGAGTTGAGCGGTTTTTAATTTGGAGCGAGTGGTTCAAGTTCGGATATAAAATAGAAACAAAAAAGAGCCAACCAATCGGTTAGCTCTTAATTTGGTGCGAGTGACGGGTGAGGTTGCGAGCGCGTCCTGTGGACGAAGCAGCGAGCAAAACGAAGCGCCGCAGTCGACAAGCGAGATGCGAAGGCATCGAGACGTCGGTAACTGCAAGAGGGGGAACCCGTAGGGTTCAAGTCAAAGTTTTTAAAATATAAAGAAAAAAGAGTCAACCTAACGGTTAACTCTTAATTTGGTGCGAGTGACGGGACTTGAACCCGTACGCCAATGACACACGCCCCTCAAACGTGCCTGTCTGCCTATTCCAGCACACTCGCAAATTTATCGTACTCAAAGAGTTTAACACATTTGAAAGGATATGTCAACAATATTTTATTCTTTTTTTAAAAATTTTTAAAGTTTAAAAATTATACCAATAACTGCGCCGGCCAAAATCCAAATCACGGGATGAAGTTTTTTCAGTTGCTTTATAAACATTAAAGAAAAAGCGATGGCAATGATTATTAAAACGGGAATATTTAATTTATCAACAGTGAAAATTGTTATTTTAAAAATCCCAAAAACAGCAAATGCAACAAGGGCGGCAACGCAGGGACGGATGCCATAAAAGGTGTTTTTTACAATTTTATTGTCTTTAAAACTTTGTAAAAATTTTGCGATAATTAGAATTATAATTAATGATGGAAGAATAAGACCCACAGTTGCAACAGCACCGCCTAAAACTCCGCCCAAAAAGCCAAGTTCACCAAAACCTGCATTGTAACCGGCAAAGGTTGCCATATTGATACCAATGGGGCCGGGGGTGCTTTCGCTAATGGCAATCATATCGGTGAGTTTTGTGGAAGAAAACCAACCATAATCACTTTCGGCAAGATCATATAAAAAAGGAATAGTCGCAGTACCGCCACCGATGGCGAAAAGACCGATTTTAAAAAATTCATAAAAAAGCAGCAGGAAGGTCATTGTTTTTTGCCCTCCTTTATTTTGCAATAAATATTGCCTGCAATTCCGCAGAGGATGATAACGGCAATGCTCGGTATTTCGGTGAAAAAGAGAATGGGAAGTGTGGCAATGAAGAGAACGATGCAAAACACATCAACAAGGCTTTTTTTAGTAAGACTTATAACGATGTGACCGAGTAAAGCGCAAACAACAGCACGAATGCCCGATAAGGCGCTTAGAACAATTGGCACATCAAGAAAACCTTGTAAAATCGAAGCGATTATTAGAATTATTACAACACTTGGAAAGACAACACCCAGCGTTGCAACAATTCCGCCGAGAATTCCCGCCTGAAAAAATCCAATAAAGGTGGCGGTGTTAACGGCGATAATGCCCGGGGTGCACTGACCTACGGCATAGTAATCAAGCAACTGGTCATCGGTTGCCCAACCGTGCTTTTCAACAATTTCGCGGCGCAGCATTGGCAGCATTGAAAGACCGCCGCCAAAGGTTAGAACGCCTATTTTGGCGAATGTAATAAAAAGGTTTAGTAACTTTCGCATATCACACCTCTTTTTTGTGTCCTATAAAGTATAACACCCCTTGAAAATTATTTCAAGGGGTGTTATACTGACCATAATAAATTCAAAGGGGTATTTCCTTGCAAAAAAACGATGAAATAATTTTAGAAATTACCGATGTAACCGCTGAAGGCAGCGGTGTCGGCAGATATGAGGGAATGGCTGTTTTCGTGCCGCTTACAGCTGTTGGCGATAAGGCAAAGGTTCTGATTTTAAAGGTTAAGAAAAGCTATGCCTACGGAAAGCTTTTAGAGCTTTTAGAGGCCTCTACCGACAGAATAGAAAATGATTGTCCTGTTTTTGCTCGTTGCGGTGGCTGTGTCAGCCGTCATATTTCCTATGAAAAGGAATGTGAACTAAAGGAGAATCACGTTAAAAACTGCATTAATCGAATCGGAAAAATTGATTTGGCCCCTCAAAAAATTATTCCTGCACTTAAAAGCGAAGGTTATCGCAACAAAGCGCAGTATCCCGTGTCGCAAAGTGGAAAATTCGGCTTCTTTGCAACACATTCTCATCGGGTTATTGAATGTAATAATTGTTCCCTTCAGCCGATAGAATTTTCTGCAATTTGTGAAATTGTTGAGCGCTGGATAGCAAAGTATAATATATCCTTATATAACGAGGAAACACATTCGGGGGTTTTAAGGCATCTTTACCTGCGCAAGGGCGAAAAAACCAACGAAATTATGGTTGTTTTCGTTGTTAACGGCGAAAAATTAAGCCACTGCGAGGAAATTGTTGCCGAGCTGTTAAAAGCATTTCCCGAAGAAATTAAAAGTATTCAGTTAAATGTTAACCGTGAGGACACAAATGTAATATTAGGCGAAAAATGCGTTGTGCTTTTTGGAGAGGACCACATAACCGATATTATTTGCGATGTAAAGGTTAGAATTTCGCCCCTTTCCTTTTATCAGGTCAACCGAGATATGGCGGAAATTCTTTATAAAAAAGCCGCACAGTACGGCAGGGTAGAGGGCAAAAAAATTATTGACCTTTATTGCGGAACGGGTACCATAGGCCTTTCAATGGCGAGCCTTGCCAAAAAGGTTATTGGCGTTGAAATTATTGGAGCTGCCGTTGAAGATGCAAAAATTAACGCCCTGGCAAATGGTTTTAAAAATACCGAATTTATTTGCGGCGATGCCGCCGATGCGGCAAAGGAACTTGTGCGCCGAGGCGAAAAGGCCGATGTGGTTTTTCTTGACCCGCCGAGAAAGGGCTGCGAAAAACAGTTGCTTCAAACCGTTGCAAATGATTTTAGCCCCGAAAGGGTTGTTTATATTTCCTGTGACCCCGCAACGCTGGCACGTGATGCCGCAGAACTCCAAACTTTAGGTTACATTTTAAAGGAGTACACCCCTGTGGATTTGTTCCCGAGAACAGCGCATGTTGAAACGGTAGCGCTATTTAAAAAAATTCTTAATTAATAGCAAAGATGGATGCCTCTCGGCATCCATCTTTTTTATTTTCTGCAGTTTTTATCAAAACTGGGATTGCAGGCGTAGAAGTTTTTAGCGTTTAGTTTATCGGTTGCAAGGCGCAGGCCTTCACCGAATCTCTGATAATGAACAATTTCGCGCTCGCGGAGGAATTTTAATGGGTCGCGAATGTCGGGGTCATCTATAAGACGAAGGAGATTATCATAGGTTGTTCTTGCCTTTTGTTCTGCGGCAAGGTCCTCATGAAGGTCGGTCAGCACATCGCCCTTAACGCCGAAATAAGCGGCTGTGAAGGGAACACCCGAAGCTGCAACGGGATAAACACCTGCTGTGTGGTCAACGAAATAGGTGTCAAAACCGGAGGCTACTATTTCTTTTTCGTCAAGCTCACGTGTTAGCTGCTGTACCATTGCAGAAATCATTTCCATGTGGGCAAGCTCTTCGGTACCAATATCGGTAAGAAGACCTTTTAGTTCTGCATAGGGCATTGAATAGCGCTGTGATAAATAGCGCATTGAAGCGGCAAGTTCGCCATCGGGGCCGCCAAACTGACTGATTATAATTTTAGCGTATTTTGGGTTAGGATTTTTAATTTTTACAGGGTATTGAAGTTTTTTCTCATATTGCCACATAAATTATAATTCACTCTCCTTATATTCCCAGGGCCAGGGGTCGTTTACCCATGTCCAACCGTTTGAAGCACCGATGTCTTTTTTTGTGACCACAAAGCGGCCAAAGCGGGTTTCGTATTCCTTAATTAAAGCATTGCGCTCCTTAATAAAGGCCTCGCGGCGCATAAGTGCCTTTGTGTCATTTTTGTGGGTATCAAGGTAAAGCTCAAGTTCTAAAATGGCAAAGTCATAGGCGTGGATTCTGTGAGCCAGCATTGATTTTGTGTTCATTTCATACCACCCGCCATAAAAGGTTTATTAAGCTCGGGGAACAGTGTGCCGTTTTTAAAGGCAACCGTGGGTTCATATTCTTCTTTTAAAAACTGAAGCGGGACATATGCCATAGCGACAGGTGTTTCTGCGGGGAAACGGGGAAGGGCTTCTTGTCCGTTTTCGGGTTGTTCCTTGCGCTTAGCAAAACTAGTTAGCGCTCCGAAAATTCCTGTGTCGGAATAATCAGAACGCAATGCTCCGTTTAACTTAAAAATGTTGTCCTGCAAATGCTTTCGCTCCTTTGCTTTTATTTGTTTTGACAACTGATGGGGGAATAACCCCTTAACATACTATGTATACACTTAAATAAAAGTTAAATCCTGCATAAATTTTTCTTTATTTTTTTTAGCATATATGGTATTATTTATTATATATGTCAGGAGTGATATTTTGAACTGGAACGAAATAACCGTTAATGTATCAGTAGCAGATGTTGAAACAGCATCGGCAATTGCAAACATGACGGTGCCATACGGAATTTATATTGAGGATTATTCCGATTTGGAGCAAAGCGCATGGGACATTGCTCACATTGATTTAATTGATGAGGAACTAATTTCAAAGGATAGAAACATTGCTAAAATTCACATTTACATTCCCGAAGAAGAAAATGTTACCGAATCTATTGCTTTTCTCGGTCAGCGCCTTGAGCACGAAAAAATCGGATACAAGGTAGAAACCGTAAAGGTTAGTGATAAGGACTGGAATGAAAATTGGAAAAGGTTTTTTGTTCCCACCGAAATTGGCGAAAAGCTTGCCATTGTTCCAAGCTGGGAAACCTATGATAATGTTAGCGGTCGTAAAATTTTGTCCATTGACCCAGGTGCTGCATTTGGAACGGGAACCCACGCAACAACCAGCCTTTGCCTTGAACTCCTTGAAAATTATGTTACCGAAGGTTCAAAAATGCTCGATGTTGGTTGCGGAAGCGGTATTTTGGCGGTTGCCTCGGCTCTGCTTGGTGCTAAGGAGGCGCTGGGTGTGGACATTGATTCGGTGGCCGTGAAGGTTGCAAAGGAAAATGCCGAAATTAACGCAGTATCGAATAGGGTAAAATTTGAGGTTGGCGACCTTACCAAAACGGTAATCGGAAAATATAATGTTATTTGTGCAAACATTGTTGCCGATGCAATAATTATGCTTTCAAAAGACATCAAAACCTTTTTTGCCCCCGATGCAGTTTACATTGTTTCGGGAATCATCGATATACGTGCCGATGAGGTAAAAGAGGCTTTAATCGGCTACGGACTTAAAATAATTGAGGAGCGTAAAAAGGATAACTGGTACGCTTTTGTTTTAAAGGAGTGTTAGTTTGTTAGAGTTCGAAGAACAACGCCTTAAAATTCGTGGCTTTGCTGATGAGCTTGCCGATTTAAAGGAAGCCCTTTCTTATGATGGGGTGAAGGAGAAAATTGGAGAGCTTGAGGCGGTAACTGCTAAAGAGGATTTTTGGGGTGACCTTGAAAATTCTCAAAAGGTGCTTCAGCAAATCAGCCAGCTTAAAAATATTGTTGCAAATTATGATAGGCTAAGCTCCTCCTTTGAGGATACGCTTACCTTAATTGATATGGCTGATGAGGAAGGGGATTTATCCCTGCTTGATGAGGTTAAGGCGGCTGTAAATGAATTTTGTGAGGACCTGGCAAATCAGCGCCTTCAAACCCTTTTAAGTGGTGAATATGATGCCAATAATGCAATCCTAACCTTCCATTCGGGTGCAGGCGGCACCGAAGCGCAAGACTGGGTGCAAATGCTGGTGCGAATGTACACACATTGGGCAGAATCTAAAAAATTCAAGGTTAAACTTGTGGATTTTCTTGACGGTGAAGAGGCGGGCCTTAAAAGTGCGGTTTTACTCATTGAAGGTCTTAACTGCTACGGTTATCTAAAAAGTGAATCGGGTGTTCACAGACTTGTTCGCGTTTCTCCCTTTGATTCTTCGGGCAGGCGCCACACATCCTTTGCTTCGGTTGAGGTAATGCCCGAAATCACCGATGATGTTCAGGTTGAAATCAGGGAAGAGGACCTTAAGGTTGACACCTATCGTTCAAGCGGTGCAGGCGGTCAGCACGTTAACAAAACCGAGTCGGCAATTCGCATAACCCATATTCCAACAGGAATTGTGGTTGCCTGTCAAAATGAACGCAGTCAGCACCAAAACAGGGAAATGGCAATGAAAATGCTTAAATCAAAGCTTATTGAAATTAAAGAGCGAGATCATCTTGATAAAATTGAAGATATAAAGGGCGTTCAAAAGGAAATTGCCTGGGGCTCACAAATTAGGTCTTATGTGTTTATGCCTTACACTCTTGTTAAGGATAACCGCACGGGCTTTGAATCGGGCAATGTTGGTGCCGTTATGGATGGCGATTTGGATGGCTTTATTAATGCATATTTAAAACATTCGGCAAATGCCGATAAATAAGGAGAAAGAAAAATGAAAAAACTGATTTCTGTTTTGCTTCTAGTTTCTTTAATCGGAGCAATGCTTTGCGGTTGCGGTAAAAATCGTGAAATGTACACCGAGGACCTTGCAAAATATGTAAAAGCAGGGGAGTATTTAGGTATTGAAATTGATACCAAATCTAAAGAATATACCGAAATTCACAAGGACTTTTATGATGCCGATATGGCTGATAATCTCGTAGAGGTTAAAGAGGGCACTGCCGCAAACGGTGACCTTGTTGTAATCGACTATGTTGGTAAAAAAGACGGTGTTGCCTTTGATGGCGGCACCGCCAGCGGTTATGAGCTTGAACTTGGCTCTAACAGCTTTATTGATGGCTTTGAATCAGGAATTGTTGGACACGCATTTGGAACAAAATTTAACCTTAATTTAAAATTCCCCGAGTCCTATCTTAACGAGGATTTAGCAGGCAAGGCGGTTGTTTTTGAGGTTACTCTTCACAGTAAAAAGGTTGCTCCCGAACTTGATACAGCGCTGGCTCAAAAAATGGGCTTTGCCGATGTAGCTGACTATGAGGCTGACCTTAAAGACCGTGCCCTTAAGCAATTCTGCTTTGTTAAGGTTGCAGGCAATTTTTCGGTAACCGATTATCCCGAAGATGAAATCGAGATTTACTATAATTCCATTAAGAAATACTATACCGAGCTTGCAAGCGCTTATAGCATGACCTTTGAGCAGTTCCTTACAGCAAATAATATGACCGAAGAGACCTTTGAAACTCAGCTTAAGGAATACAGCATTAAGCCTTCTATGAAAAATGAAATGTATCTTTACTACATTTTTGATAAAGAAAAATTAGAGCTTCCAAAAGAAGAAATTGAAAAGCAGATTGCTGCTGCGGCCGAGGCCGAGGGAAAAACCGTTGCCGAAATTAAAAAGAGCGGCGAGACCTATGCTTTTGAGGTTATGGCAGTTAAGGAAATTACCCTTTCTTACCTTGTTTCAAAGGCTGTAATTAAATAAAATGTTGTTTTTACATAAAATAACCGAGGACAAGATTTCATCTGAAAACTTATCCGAGTCAGTTTTTAAAAGAGTAAATGAAAAAACTAAAAAAGCCGATAAAGCACAGTCTTTATCGGCTTATAGTTGTATAAATAAATTGCTTTCACTCATGAAAATTGATGATGAGGTTATTTTGCAGGAAAACGGTAAGCCCATCTTAAAGCGGGGAGGGGCTTTTATCAGCGCTTCTCACTCAGGCGATTTTGTTTTGTGCGGAATTTCCAAATTCCCAATTGGTGTTGATGTTGAAAAAATGCGTCCAATTGACCTTAAGGTAGCAAGGCGTTTTTGTAGTGAAACTGAACTTGAAATCTGCAAAAGCGAGCAAGATTTTTTCAGAATTTGGACCCTCAAAGAGGCATATTTTAAGCTTTATGGAAGCGTTTCCGATATAAAACAAATTGAGTTTTATTTTAGTGAAGATGAGGTATATTGCAGTGACAAAAAAATAAAGGCCAAATCGTTTTTTAAAAACGACCTGGCCATTGCAGTTTGCGAAAAAATTATTCCGTGATTTCGGCTTCTTTTTTTACATTTTCAAGAATTTCATTAAGTCGGCTTTTTGGAAGCTTTCTAAGGGCTAAAATCAGTTCCTGCTCGTTGTTTGTTGCAGTGAAAGGAATTAAATCCACTATGGTGTTTTTATCCTTCCCGGCATCATTTAAAACGGCTACATAAGGACCATTTAAGCCATAAATTACTTCAGGTTTCACCTTAAAAAAGCTTGTGAGTTTTAGGACATCGCTTGCGCTGAATTCACCCGACTTTTCCTTTTTTGAATATGCCGAACGAGTTATTCCAAACAGGTCGGCCATTTTTTCTTGGGAAACCTTGCGCTCGGTGCGGAGTTTTTTAATGTTTTCATTGATTTCCTTCATAAAAACTTCTCCTTAATTCATCTTGACTTAACGTAAAAAAATTGTTATAATGACTGTTGTTTGTCGAAACGCTTTCCATTATAATCAAAAAACGCGCTGAAGTGGCTCAGTCGGTAGAGCAGCTGATTCGTAATCAGCAGATCGTGGGTTCGAGTCCCATCTTCAGCTCCAAATAAACGGCGGAGCAACCTGCCGTTTATTTTATTTTATACATTGTGTAAGATTTTGTCAAGATTTGTTGCTTTTTGCATTTTGGAGGTGTTTTATTGCTTACAACGGAGCCTAAGCATATTTTCGAACCCAATGAATTTGCCTGCGGCCAAGCAGTGCTTGCAATGCTGTTTGATTTGGATGTTTTTGAGGTTATTAATGAACTGCAAAACGAGCGAGAAACCACGCTAAAAGAAATGCTTGATTTTGTCAAAAATAGGGGAGTGGAGGTTTCAAAAATTAAAGGGCAGGCAAGAGAAAAAGAGGATTTACCGCAAATTTGTATTTTAAGCCTTGAAACACCCCATTGCTGGCATTGGTCACTTTATTTTAAGGGGAAATTTTATGACCCCGAATACGGCGTTTTAAATGAATTCCCACCAAGCAAGAGACGCTACTTTTTTGAAATTAAAGAAAAATAAAAAAACACTCGCATTGATTATTATTCACCTTTTATCGCAATAATAAAAGGGAAATTAATGTGAGTGTTTTAATTTGTTTGACAAAAGTGATAAAAGATAGTATTATATTATAAATATGATTATATTGGGTTAATTTTACCATTTTTGATATTTTAAGGGTAGTGGAGCCCTTATTACATAAACTTCGGCGGAGAAAATTACGCAAATAAATCGGGAGGAAAATTCTGTATGGCAGAAACAAAAAAGAAAAAAGAAAACAGAGAGCAGAAAAACAGAACAAACTATAAAAATAAAAACAAGCCCATTAAACAAAACTACACAAAGCGTGCGCCAAAGGGTAATTTGCGCAAGAGAAATAACGAAACGCCACTTCGCATTGTGCCCCTCGGCGGTCTTGAGGAAATCGGTAAAAACATTACGCTTTACGAATATGAAAACGATATGTTCTTGGTGGACTGCGGAATGAGTTTTCCCGATGAGGAAACTCCGGGTATTGATACAATTATTCCTGATTTTACCTATGTCCTCGAAAACAAAGAAAAGGTGAGGGGCCTTGTTTTGACCCATGGCCATGAGGACCACATCGGTGCAATTCCTTATCTTTTAAAGCAGCTTAGAATTCCCCTTTATGGCACAAGGCTTACCTTGGGCCTTGTTGAGGGAAAACTTAAGGAACACAAAATTTTTTCCGAGGCCAAACTTAATGTTGTAAAACCGGGCGATGAAATCACCTTGGGTGGCTTTAAAATTGAGTTTATTCATGTTAATCACTCAATTCCCGATGCCGTGGCGCTTGCTATCACTTGTGGCGCAGGCACTGTTATTCAAACGGGTGACTTTAAAATTGATACCACCCCCATTGATGACAAGGTTATTGACCTTACCCGCTTTGCTCAGCTTGGAAAGAAGGGCGTTTTGGCACTTCTTTCCGATTCAACCAATGCCGAACGACCCGGCTACACACAGTCGGAAAGAATTGTCGGTGAATCTTTTTCTAACCTTTTCAAAAAGGCTGAAGGTCATCGCATTATCGTTGCAACCTTTTCTTCCAACATTCACCGAATTCAGCAAATTATTGATGAAGCCGTAAAGTGTTCCAGAAAGGTTGCTGTTTCTGGCAGAAGCATGATTAATGTTGTTAACATTGCTTCGCAAATGGGCTACTTAAAGGTGCCCGAGGGCGTTCTTGTTGACATTGAAACCATTAAAAGATATGTTTTTGAGCAGCTTGTTATCATAACAACGGGCAGCCAGGGTGAGCCTCTTTCGGCACTGCACCGAATGGCATTCAGTGACCACAGAAATGTTGACATTGCGCCCGATGATATGATTATTATTTCCGCAACGCCTATTCCGGGTAATGAAAAACTTGTTACCAAGGTTATAAACGAGCTTATGAAACGCGGCGCTAATGTGGTTTATGAAAAGATGTATGATGTGCATGTTTCGGGTCACGCTTGTCAGGAAGAACTCAAACTTATGCTTAACCTCGTGAAGCCCAGGTTTTTTATTCCCGTGCACGGTGAGCAAAAGCATCTTGCAAAGCACGCCGCAATTGCACAGGTTATGGGCATAAAGAGGGAAAACACCCTCATTGCGAACATTGGTAATGTTATTGAACTGACAAAGCGCAGCATTAAGGTTGCAGGCACCGTTCCTGCGGGCAGGGTGCTTGTTGACGGACTTGGCGTTGGTGATGTTGGAAACATAGTGCTCAGGGATAGAAAGCATTTGGCTGAAGATGGTATCATCGTTGTAGCACTGACCATTGACTCGGTTACAAACGAAATCGTTTCAGGTCCCGAGGTTGTTTCCCGTGGCTTTGTTTATGTTAAGGAAAACGAGCAGCTTATTGATGATGCAAGGGAAATTGCTTGCGATATTCTTGAAAAGTGTTATCTTTCCAGAGTTAGAGATTACGGAACCATTAAAACCCGTCTTCGCGACGGTGTTTCCCGTTTTGTTTATGAAAAGACCAGGAGAAGCCCCATGGTGCTTCCCATCATTTTGGAAATCTAAGAGGTGTTAAGATGAAAGTAATTTTATTGGCTGATGTAAAAGGTCAAGGAAAAAAAGGTGAGCTATGTAATGTTTCTGATGGATATGCTAGAAACTTTTTGTTCCCCAAAAATTTAGCTGTTGAGGCCAACAGCGCCGCAATGGCTGAACTTAAAAGTCGTGAGGATGCCAAAAATCATCACAAGCAGGAAGAGATTAACGCTGCAAAGGCTTTAGCAGAAAAATTAAACGGTAAATCTGTTAATATTAAAGCAAAGGCAGGCGCTTCGGGCAAGCTTTTCGGTGCTGTTACTTCTAAGGAAATTGTTCAGCAGCTTAATAAAGATTTCGAAACTGAAATTGACCGCAAGAAAATGAGCGTTGCCGACATTAAGTCCTATGGCTCATACACCGCTGAAATTAAGTTACACACCGGCATTGTTGCAAAAATTACAGTTAATGTTACTGAGTAGGTGATTAAATGGCTGACCAAAACATTGTTTTTGACCTTGAGGGCGGCAGGCTCCCTTATTCCGTGGAAGCTGAGCAGGCCACTCTAGGCTCGATTATTATCGACCCAAAATGTTTTACCCAAATCGCATCACTTTTAAAGGCTGATTATTTCTATTTGCCACAGCACAAGGAAATCTATGCCGCACTTTGCTCAATGTTTGAGCTTAATCAAGGCATTGATTTTGTTTCTCTTCTCGAAAAAATGAAAAAAAGCAAGAACTACGATGAGGCAAGCGGTAAGGCTTATCTTACAAGGCTTGTTCAAATCGTACCTTCCTCTGCAAATGTTGTTACATATGCCAACATTGTTCGCGACCGTTATTATGCGAGAGCATTAACCCTTGCCGCACAAACAATTATTAATGATGTAACTGAGAGCAAGCGAAGTGCCGATGATTTGCTTAATAAAGCAGAACAAAGCATTTATGAAATTCGGCAGGGCAACACATTAAGTGACCTTAAACACATTAAAGAGGTAATAGAGCTTGAGACCTATGACCGCCTTGGAAAGCTTAGTGACCCTGAAACCAAAAATGATTACATTGGCATTCCCAGCGGAATTTCTGAGCTGGATAAAATGATTACCGGTCTTAACAAATCTGACCTTATTATTCTCGGAGCCCGCCCCGGTATGGGTAAAACCTCTTTTGCGCTTAACATTGCAAGGAATGTTGCTCTTGAAACCGATAAAACGGTGTGCTTTTTCTCCCTGGAGATGACCCGTGACCAAATTGCTCAGCGTTTGCTCTCTAACGAGGCATCGATTAAGAGTGAAAAACTTCGCACGGGTGAACTTTCCAGTGATGAATGGACACGCCTTGCCGTTGCAGGAGAGCATTTATCAAAGGCTGATATATTCATTGATGAAAGCTCCAACATTACGGTTCCCGAAATGAAGGCAAAGCTTTTGCGCCTTAAAAAGGTTGATCTTGTAATTGTGGACTATCTCGGTCTTATGCATTCGGCAAAGAACACCGACAACCGTGTTCAGGAAATCAGTGAAATTACCCGTAGTCTTAAAATTATGGCTAAGGAATTAAGGGTTCCTGTCATTGTCTGTGCGCAGCTCTCCCGTGGAACTGAAGCAAAGGGCAAATCTCACATTCCCGCACTTTCCGATCTTCGTGATTCGGGTTCAATTGAGCAGGATGCCGACATTGTTTTATTCCTTTACCGTGAGAGTTATTATGAAAACGAAAAGGGCGAAGGGGAAGAAACCGACCCCAACAAGAGCCAATGTATTGTTGCCAAAAACCGTCATGGTGAAACGGGCACAATTGACCTTTATTGGGATGGTCAGTATACTAGATTTACTTCTAGGGATGTGCTTCATCAATGATTGATAAGGTTCGTGCCGCTCTTAAGGATTTTTCAATGCTACAAGGCGGCAATGAAATAACGGTTGCTCTTTCAGGCGGTGCCGATTCAATGGCGCTTCTTTATGCTCTTTTAAGGCTCCAAGATGAATTTTCTCTTAAAATAAGCGCAGCGCATCTTAATCATTCGATTCGCGGTGTCGAGGCTGATAGAGATGAGGAATTTGTAATTAGCAGGTGCCGTGCTCTTAAAGTGCCGCTTGTAACCGATAAAAGGGATATTATAGGCTTTGCTAAAGAGAACTCTTGCAGCATTGAGCTTGCGGCAAGAACTGTGCGATATGAATTTTTAAGCGAAAGTGCAAAAGGTATTATTGCCACTGCTCATACAGCAAGCGATAACCTGGAAACGGTTTTAATGAACCTTACTCGCGGCACAGGGCTTAAAGGTCTTTGCGGAATTCCGCCCGTTAGAGATAGGTTTATTCGGCCGCTGATTTATGTGACTAGGGAAGAGGTCGAACTTTTTTGCAAGGAAAACGATATTCCTTTTGTGGTTGACAGTTCAAATCTTACCGATGATTACACACGAAATCATTTAAGACACAATGTTGTGCCACAGCTTAAAAGAATTAATCCCTCACTGGAAACCACCCTTATAAACACGGTTTCAAATTTGCGTGAGGACAGTATTTTTCTTTCCTCCACTGCACAGCTTTGCTTTACACAGCTTTTAAATGGTGAAGGCCTTTTAACCGAAAATTTTGGTGACCTACCAAAATCGGTTGCCACCCGTGTGCTGATTTTGTTTTGTGAAGAAATGGGTGTAACCGCTCCTACAGCCGCACATATTGAGGCACTTTATGAAGCTGTGCTTAAAAACGAGGGAACGGTCGTTTTGCCTGGTAAAACCGAATTTACGGTAAAAAAAGGAAGTCTTGGCGTTAAAAACACTGGTGTAGAAAAAAAACCGATTTTTTCGGTTAAAACAGTCAAAATGTCCCTAAATGATGCAAAAACTACACAAAAAGTTAATAATTTGTTATTAAAAGAGGCAATTGATTGTGATAAAATCATTGGTGATATGATTGTACGCACAAGGTTGCCCGGAGATAAAATTACCCTAAACGCCCGCAATGTTACAAAAACTCTTAAAAAGCTTTTTAACGAAGAGGGTGTGCCCGAAACAAGGCGCGATGCTTTACCTGTTATTGCAGATGATAAAGGTGTGGTTTGGGTTTTGGGATTTGGTCCCGATAAGCGTGTTGCTGTTGATAAAAACACAACAGATGTTTTTTTAATTGAACATAAGGAAATCTAAAGGGGAAAACAAAATGTCAATGCACGATGATATCAAATCAGTTTTAATCACTGAGGAAGAACTCAAAGAATGTGTTAAAAAACTCGGCGCACAAATCACCGAGGATTACAAGGATAAAAATCTTCTTCTTGTCAGCGTTTTGCGCGGCTCGGTTGTTTTTATGGCCGATCTTATGAGGGAAATCAAAACACCCTGCACAATTGATTTTATGGCCGTGTCTTCCTACGGTTCGGGAACAAAAAGCAGCGGCATTGTTAAAATTGAAAAGGATCTGGATGTTAACTTAGAAGGCTATGATATTTTAATTGTTGAGGATATCCTTGATTCGGGTAACACCTTGTTTTACCTTAAGAAGCTCCTTTTAGACCGCCATCCCACAAGCATTAAAATTTGCACGCTCCTGGATAAGCCTGAGCGCAGAACGGCAGATATCACTGCCGATTATTCGGGCTTCACAATTCCCGATGCCTTTGCTGTGGGTTATGGCCTTGATTATGATGAAAAATACCGTAATTTACCTTTTATCGGCATTCTTGATGAAAAGGTGTATCAGTAAAATTTTTAATTTTTCACGTTAGGAAGTGTGATTTTTGAAAAACAAAAACAGCAAGTACAAAAGCCTGGTGCTGTACATTTTGATACCGCTCGTTTTAATTTTTGCGGTATTCTTTGCATCGCAAACCACAAAATCTCAAACCAAGAACAAGGATTATTCTGAAATTGTTAGCATGGTTAAAAATTATGAAATTTCAGAGTTTGAGCTTAATTGGTACAGCGGTAAACTTAATTATAAACTTCGTGCCGAGGGTGAAAAAGGGAAAATTTACACCTACACCGTTGCCGATTCCAGTGTTTTTTATAACGATGTAAACGATTTCGTTTTAGAGGCGAATGAGGCGGGCGAAGCAGGTAAAACCTTTGTTTATAACTTTAAAAGGGGCGGGGAGGGTGCTCTGTTTGTTAACCTCCTGCCTTACATTGGTATGATTGCACTTTTTGCTTTCGCTTGGTTCTTTATTATGCGCCGAATGAATCAGTCAATGGGTAATGATAAAATGATGGGCTTCGGCAAGGCAAAAATTAAAAAGCCATCAGACAAAAGAAAAACAACCTTTGCCGATGTTGCAGGTGCCGATGAGGAAAAGCAGGAGCTTGAGGAAATTGTTGAGTTCCTTAAAAATCCCCAAAAGTTTAATGAACTTGGTGCCAGAATTCCCAAGGGTGTGCTTCTTGTGGGCCCTCCAGGAACGGGTAAAACACTTTTAGCCCGCGCAGTTGCAGGCGAGGCCGGCGTTCCGTTTTTCAGCATTTCGGGTTCCGATTTTGTTGAAATGTATGTTGGTGTGGGTGCCTCTCGTGTGCGTGACCTTTTTGGTGAGGCAAAGAAAAATGCCCCCGCAATTATTTTTATTGATGAAATCGATGCTGTCGGTCGCCAGCGTGGTGCAGGCCTTGGCGGCGGTCATGATGAAAGAGAGCAAACCCTTAACCAAATGCTTGTTGAAATGGATGGCTTTGGCGCAAACGAGGGCGTTATTGTTATGGCTGCAACCAACCGTCCCGACATTCTAGACCGTGCATTACTTCGCCCCGGTCGTTTCGACCGACAAATCACTGTTAATTATCCCGATGTTAAGGGCCGTGAGGACATTTTAAAGGTACACTCCCGCGGTAAGCCCTTGGGTCCTGATGTTAACCTTTCCAACATTGCAAAGTCAACCTCAGGCTTTACCGGCGCTGACCTTGAAAACCTTTTAAATGAGGCGGCACTTCTTGCTGCCAGAAAGGGTCTTAAGGCAATAACTCAGGAACAAATTGAGGAGGCAACCATTAAGGTTGTTATGGGCACCGAAAAGAAATCCCATGTTGTTAAAGACAAGGATAAAATGATAACGGCCTATCATGAGGCGGGTCACGCAGTTGTTTCTTATTTTCTGCCCACTCAAGACCCCGTTCATCAAATCTCCATTGTTCCTCGCGGTATGGCAGCAGGTTATACAATGTATCTGCCTACCGAAGAAAAGGGCCACACTTCCCGAAATCAAATGCTTGAACAAATCTGCTCCCTCCTTGGCGGTCGTGCGGCCGAAGCACTCACTCAAGATGACATTTGCACAGGCGCTTCCAACGATATTCAGCGTGCAACCGAGCTTGCGCGTCAAATGGTTACGAAGTTTGGTATGAGCGAAAAACTCGGACTTGTGACCTATGGTAACGATAACAACGAGGTTTTCCTCGGTCGAGATTTCTCCTCCACACCTAACTATTCCGATAAAATCGCTGCAACCATTGACGAAGAAATTGAAAGCATTGTTATGCAGCAATATGAAAAGGCATTAGGTATTCTTAAAGAGTCAATGTCAAAGGTTCACCTGGTTGCTCAAAAGCTTTTTGAGGAAGAAAAGATTGATGGCGAAGTGTTCAGAGGAATTATGGCTGAATAATAAAAAATATCTAAGCGGTGTCTTTCGGGCGCCGCTTTCTTTTTCACATTGACTTTAGCGCGTTGTTGTGTTAAAATCTTAGTGAGAAGATGTATTTTCTTCGGTTCCTTGGAAAATTATTAAATTTAAGGATGTTGCAAAAATGAACAAGTTAAAATGCGAATCTGTTGACGATTTTTTTGATGCCGTTTTAACCCTTGAAAATCGAGAGGAATGTTATAAATTTTTCAGTGATGTTTGCACAACAAAAGAGGTTAAGGCAATCGCTCAGCGCTTTACCGTTGCAAAAATGCTGAGGGACAAAAAGGTTTACACCGAAATTGTAGCAAAAACAGGCGCATCAACCGCCACAATTAGCCGTGTTAATCGTTCACTTGAGGAGTCTAACAACGGTTACGACATCGTTTTTGAAAGACTTGAAAAATAATGAGTATGTACGATGAATTTTCCCGTTACTATGATTATTTAACGGGTGATGTTGATTATAAAGAGCGCACGAAATATCTTTTGAGTCTATTTGAAAAGTTTGATAAAAAGCCATCTCTGCTTCTTGACCTTGCTTGTGGAACGGGTGGCTTTTCGGTTCAGTTTTCAAAGGCCGGCATTGATGTTATCGGCGTTGATATTTCCGAAGGAATGCTTGACTGCGCCAAGAAAAACAGTGAAAAAGCAGGGCAGGACATTTTGTTTTTATGTCAAGATGCCACCGAGCTTGAGCTTTACGGCACGGTTGATGGCACAGTTTGCTGTCTTGACAGTCTAAATCATATTACCGATTATGAGGATTTTTGCCGCGCTATTTCCCGCGTGGCCCTTTTTTTGGAGAAGGAACGCCTTTTCATTTTTGACCTTAACACCGAGTATAAGCAAAAGGAAATTTTGGGAGATAACGTATTTGTTATTGACGAGCCGCCTGTTTACTGTGTTTGGAGTAATTTATATTCTACCGATACCAAAACCACCGATGTGGAATTAGACTTTTTCGAACAAAACGAAAACGGTACCTACAGCCGAGTCTCCGAGGAGTTTTCCGAAAGATGTTATGATGCAAAGCAGGTTAAAAAAGCGCTTGAAAACGCAAATTTAGAAATTTTAGCGGTTTATGAAGAAATGACTGAGAGCAACCCAAAAAGTGATACTCAAAGGGTTGTTTATGTTACAAGGAGAATTTAAAACTATGGGAAATCTTATTCGTTGCATTACCTCTTGCGGTGCAGTTATGGCCGCTGCGGTTGATGCCACCGATATTGTTAAAGAGGCACAAAAAATTCACAAGCTGTCGCCCGTTGCCACCGTGGCACTTGGCAGACTTTTGGCGGGCGCTTCGATGATGGGCAATGCCTTAAAAAACCGTGATGATTCTATAACTTTGCGTGTTGCAGGCGATGGACCGCTTGGCTCTGTTATTGCAGTTTCTGATAGCAACGGTAACGTTCGCGGCTATGTTTCAAATGCAGCAGCAAAGGTGCCTCTTAATAATAAAGGTCAACTTGATGTTGCGTCGGCTGTCGGTAAAGAAGGAATGTTGTATGTTCTTAAGGATATTGGCTTAAAAGAGCCATATAACGGCTCGGTGCCTCTTTTCTCAGGCGAAATTGCCGAGGATATTACCGCTTATTATGCCATTAGTGAGCAAATTCCAACCGTTTGCGCACTGAGCGTTTCTTTAAATAACGATGGCAGTGTAAATAGGGCAGGGGGATACCTTATACAAATGATGCCCTTTGCCACCGAGGATGAAATTAAACGCCTTGAAGACGGCGTTAAGGAAATGAGTTCTTTGTCTTCAATGTTTGCCCTTAATATGTCACTTCTTGATATTGTTAAAAAAGCACTTAAATATTATGAGGTTGAGGTTCTTGATGAGGCTTCGGCTGAATATTTATGTAATTGTAGCCGCGCCCGTGTGGAAAAAGCCCTTATCAGCATCGGCAAAGAGGGACTTTTGGAAATGGCAAATAGCGAAGAAAACACAAATATAGAATGTCATTTCTGCGATAAAACCTATAATTTTTCTGCAGCACAGCTTCGCAAACTTGCCTCAAAATAAATTTAAAAATTTTTTTAAAAAAGTGTTGACAAACCAAATTCGTTGTGGTATTATAATGCTTGTCGCCGGTGAGTGTGCTGAGCACTCAGCGTGGTACAAAAAAGTGGGAGCATAGCTCAGCTGGGAGAGCATCTGCCTTACAAGCAGAGGGTCACAGGTTCGAGCCCTGTTGTTCCCACCACTTTTTGGCCTGGTAGTTCAGCTGGTTAGAACGCTAGCCTGTCACGCTAGAGGTCGTGGGTTCGAGCCCCATCCAGGTCGCCAATGCCTCTGTAGCTCAGTCGGTAGAGCAGGGGACTGAAAATCCCCGTGTCGATGGTTCGATTCCGTCCGGAGGCACCATAAGTATGCGGATTTAGCTCATCTGGTAGAGCGCCACCTTGCCAAGGTGGAGGTAGCGAGTTCGAGCCTCGTAATCCGCTCCAACGGACGCTTAAAAGACAACTTTTTAAGCGTCCTCTTTTTAAAAAGAATATGGCACCATAGCCAAGTGGTAAGGCAGAGGTCTGCAAAACCTTTACGCCCCGGTTCAAATCCGGGTGGTGCCTCCAGAATTCTCTTTACCACGGTAAAGAGAATTTTTTATTTAAATGATGTAATTAAATCGGAGATGAAAAAAGTTGGATCAGTTATTTGTACTAGCAATTTTTGCAGGAGCAATCCTTGCGCTGGCTTTTGCGGTTGTTACAGCAGGCAAAGTAATGCGTTATTCCGAAGGTTCGGATTTGATGAAGAAAATATCTTTATCTATTAGAAAAGGTGCCAACGCATATCTTAAGCGCCAGTATAAAATTGTGCTAATCTTTTTCGGCGTGATGTTTGTTGTACTTAGCGTAATGGCTTTTATGAAGTTTCTTACACCGTATGTACCGTTCGCATTTGTCACCGGCGGTTTTTTCTCGGCTTTGTCGGGCTTTATAGGAATGAAAATTGCCACTTATGCTAATGCCAGAACAGCCAATGCTTGCCAGAACAGTTTGAACAGAGGTCTTAGAGTTGCTTTTTCCGCCGGAAGCGTTATGGGCTTTTCGGTGGTAGGACTAGGGCTTTTAGATATAGCGGTATGGTTTTTCCTATTGCGTTTTGTGTTCAACCTTGATAGCGAAGGAATCACGAGCGCTATGTTAACCTTTGGTATGGGTGCTTCTTCTATGGCGCTTTTTGCCAGAGTCGGCGGCGGTGTATTCACCAAAGCGGCTGATGTGGGCGCCGACCTTGTGGGTAAGGTTGAGGCAGGTATTCCGGAGGATGATCCTCGTAACCCTGCTGTTATTGCAGATAATGTAGGCGATAATGTAGGCGATGTTGCCGGTATGGGCGCAGATCTTTATGAGTCGTATGTTGGCTCAATTATTTCTGCCTCTGCGCTGGGCGTGGCTTCTCTCCATTCAATTAAAGCGTTGGCGTTGCCTATGCTGTTGGCAACTATCGGCGTTGTTTGCTCCATATTTGGTACCTTCCTTGTAAGAACAAAAGAAGATGCTTCTCAAAAACAACTTCTCGGCGCGCTGTCGCGTGGCACAAATTTCTCGGCTATTCTTATTGCTATAGTGTCTTTACCGGTCGTATATTTTGTTTTGGGCAAGGACCATTGGAGTGTGTATTTTGCGATTCTTGCAGGCCTAGTAGCAGGTGTGCTAATAGGTCAGGCAACTGAATATTTTACATCTGACTGCTATAAACCTACCAAAAGTCTTGCGGCTTCCTCTGAAACGGGCACAGCAACTGTAATTATTAGTGGCTTGTCTGTTGGTATGCTTTCTACATTTTTCCCCATTATTATAATAGCTGTGTGTGTGCTTGTTGCCTACTTTGTGGCAGGCGGCGGAAATGATGCATCTATGGGACTTTACGGCATATCGCTAGCTGCAGTGGGTATGCTATCTACACTTGGTATTACACTTGCTACAGATGCTTACGGTCCGGTTGCAGATAATGCAGGCGGTATCGCTCAAATGGCAGGATTAGATGAAAAGGTTAGAGAAAGAACCGATGCGCTTGATTCTCTTGGTAACACAACCGCAGCAACCGGCAAAGGTTTTGCTATTGGCTCTGCAGCGCTTACAGCGTTGGCACTGATAGCCTCTTATATTGATAAGGTTAAAAATATTGAGGGCGGTGCTGAAAAAATTGCCAACCTTAATATTACAAACCCTACCGTTTTGGTTGGTTTGTTTATCGGCGCATGCTTGCCGTTTGTGTTTGCGGCTCTTACAATGAATTCGGTTGGCCGTGCAGCGCAGAGTGTTGTTATTGAGGTTCGCAGGCAGTTTAGAGAAATTAAAGGTCTTATAGATGGTAAAGCAGAGGCAGATTATGCAAGCTGTGTTGACCTGTGCACAAAGGCAAGCCTTCGTGAAATGGTGCTTCCCACAGTTGTTGCAGTAATTGTACCGATTATTGTTGGTGTAGTACTTGGTAGCACAGGTGTTGTGGGTATGCTTGCGGGCGCTACTGCATCAGGATTTCTGATGGCCATATTTATGTCAAACGCAGGCGGCGCTTGGGACAATGCTAAGAAATACATAGAAAGCGGCACATATGGCGGCAAAGGTTCAGAAAATCATAAGGCCACTGTAGTAGGCGATACAGTTGGTGATCCGTTTAAGGATACAGCAGGTCCGGCGATAAACATTCTTATCAAATTGCTTTCTATGGTTTCAATTGTGTTTGCTGCTTTGGTGACTTATTGTTCAATTTTGTAATTCTTGCGACTTTGGTTTTCGGGCACATTAAATTCGTGCCATTAAGTTTAAACTACCCAAAAAGAAAAGGCACACAATTGTGTGACTTTTCTTTTTGCTTTCTTCACTCTTCTCTAAAAAATGTGTGACTTTTCCGGATAAAAAATAAAAGAAATCGGACTTGCCAATTGATTTATTATATGTTACAATGATTTAGTCTTTGGAGGCATAGCTCAGTTGGTCAGAGTACTTGCTTGACATGCAAGGGGTCACTGGTTCGAGCCCAGTTGTCTCCACCAAAAA
>JAFTPI010000044.1 GCA_017463345.1 Clostridia bacterium
CTTTGCGAGTTGGCCCAAAAGGATGATAAAATTTGTGCCATAACCGCCGCAATGTGCGAGGGCACGGGGCTTGGCGAGTTTGCCGAAAAATTTCCCGACCGATTTTTTGATGTTGGCATTGCAGAGGAGCACGCAATGACCTTTTCGGGCGGTCTTGCCGCAGGCGGAATGAAGCCCTTTTTCGTGGTTTATTCTTCCTTCCTGCAAAGGTCTTATGACCAAATCATTCACGATGCCGCTATTGCCAATATTCCTGTTAAAATTTGTGTTGATCGAGCCGGGGTTGTAGGTGAGGACGGTGAAACCCATCAAGGCCTTTTTGATGTTGTTTTTTTAAGCACCGTTCCCAATATGCAAATTTATTCCCCCGCAAATCTTGCAGAGCTTGAATTTACCCTTAAAAAGGTGGCAGAAAATAATGAGCTTTGCGCCGTTCGGTATCCTAGAGGAACAGTTAATAATAAAACCCCCTTTACCTACGATGATAAGGAATTCACCGTTATTGGCGATAAAAGCGATGTTGCTGTTTTAACCTACGGCAGGGAATTTAACGAGGTTTACGCCGCCTATGAGGAGCTTAAATCAAAGGGTGTAAACATTACTGTTATAAAGCTTAATAAAATTTATCCCTTAAGTGATGAGCTTGTAAAGATGGTTTTAGGCTTTAAAAAGGTTTATTTTTACGAGGAAAGCATTAAATCAGGCTCGGTTGGCGAGCATCTTGCCGCAAGGCTGCTTGAAAATTCATTTGGCGGCAGCTTTAAAGCGGTTAATATTGATAATACCTTTGTTCCTGCCTGCGATGTGGCAGGGACAATAAGAAAATTTAAGCTTGATGCACAAAGCATTGTTAGAACACTGGGAGAAAACTAAATGAGTGATAAAATCAGGCTTGACACGGCAGTTTTTGAGGCAGGCTATGCCGAAAGCCGTGAAAAGGCTAAAACCCTCATAATGGCAGGCAATGTCTATGTAAACAACCAAAAAGCAGACAAGGCCGGCATGACAATTAAAACAACCGATATTCTTGAGGTGCGCGGTGCCACACTAAAATTTGTGAGCCGAGGAGGCCTAAAGCTTGATAAAGCAATGACCGTTTTCGGCATTGATTTAAAGGATACTGTTTGCGCCGATATTGGCGCCTCAACAGGCGGCTTTACCGACTGTATGCTTCAAAACGGCGCCAAAAAGGTGTATTCTATTGATGTGGGCTACGGTCAGCTTGCCTGGAAGCTTCGCTGTGATGAGCGTGTGGTGAATTTGGAACGCACAAACTTTAGGTATGTAACTGCCGAGCAGGTACCCGACAGCCTTGATTTTGCATCTATTGATGTTTCTTTTATTTCACTTGCCCTCATTTTACCCGCTTTAAATCCTCTTTTAAAGGATAGCGGAAAAACCGTATGCCTTATTAAACCTCAGTTTGAGGCAGGTAAAGAAAATGTGGGCAAAAAAGGTGTTGTTCGTGACCCTGCCGTACATATTGCGGTCATTGAAAAAATCAAGGGCGTTATCCTTGATAATGGTTTTAGCATTTTAGGTATTGATTTTTCACCTATCAGAGGGCCTGAAGGCAACATTGAATATCTTGCCTACATTGAAAAAGACACTACCCCCGAGGATAAAAGCGGGGTTGACACAAAGGAACTCGTTGAGAGTTCTCATATTTTAACCGAAAAACAGTAAAGGAGGGAAATGCAAGTGAAGGTTGCAGTTTTACCCAATCTTGATAAACGTGGCTGTCCTGAAACGGTTGATAACATTGGTAAGCTTTTAAAATCCTTGGATATTGAGGCTTATTTGCCCGAGGACATTTGCGGAAGCTATTATCTTCACGCAAGCGAGGAGGAACTTTTTAAAATAGCTGATGTTATTATAACGGTTGGCGGCGACGGAACCATAATCCGTTTTTCCAAGGTTGCCGCGAAATATGATAAGCCGATTATCGGTGTGAATGCAGGCCGCCTTGGCTTTCTTGCCAACATCGAGCCCAGCGAAATTCAGCTTCTTTCAAAGCTTAAAACAGGGGAGTACACCACCGAAAAAAGAATGCTGCTTGACATAAAGGTTTGTGAAAACGGCAAGGAGGTTGGCTCCTTTTGTGCAATGAACGATGCCGTTATCACCTGTGGTTTTATGTCCAGAATTATCGATGTAAGCGCCTACGTTGAAAACGACAGCATTAACTACCGTGCCGATGGCATAATTATTTCCACTCCAACAGGCTCCACGGCCTATTCTATGTCGGCGGGCGGCCCCATTGTTGACCCACAGGTGGAAAATATGACCGTGACACCAATTTGCTCACATTCCCTCACCGCAAGGCCTATTATTTTAGGCGGCGACAGGGTTGTAAAGCTAAAGGCATTTTCCAAAAAGAGAGCCGATATTTTCCTTTCGGTGGATGGCAGAAAATCCTTCACGGTTAAACCCTACACCGAAATTTATGTTACAAAATCCGAGAACAGTGTTAAGCTTATTCGTCTGAATGACCGTTCCTTTTATAAAACACTTTCTATGAAATTCAGGGAGCACTAAAATGAACAAAGCTAAACGACAGGAAACAATCCTTAAGATAATTGAAAACAACATTATTGTAACCCAGGACGACCTTCAAAATGCCCTTTTAAATGCTGGCATCGAGGCAACACAGTCCACCGTTTCAAGGGATATTAAGGATTTAAGAATTATTAAAGCACTTGACAGAAACGGCACCTATCGCTACATAAATCCTGCAAAGGAAAAGGGCGAAAAGGTGGTAAAGCCGCCTTATAATCATTATGCCGATGTCTTTGGCCACGCTGTGGTTTCAATTAACAGCGCAATGAACGATGTTGTTATTAAGTGCTATCCCGGCATGGCAAGTAGTGCCTGTGTTGCAGTTGATAACCTTTTTGGCGATGACATTCTTGGCAGTCTTGCTGGTGATGACACCATTTTCATAATTACTCGTGATACCGAAAAGGCCACTCGTCTTGTGGCAAAGTTAAAAAATCTTTTATAATCTTGGCGGTGTGATATGTTAAAATATCTGCATATTGAGAATATTGCGGTTATTGAACAATCTAATATTGATTTCACAAATGGATTCAATCTCCTAACCGGTGAAACCGGCGCGGGAAAATCCATTATTATTGATGCCATAAATGCGGTGCTGGGAGAGCGCACCTCAAAGGAGCTTATTCGTAATGGCGCCGAAAAGGCTACCGTTTGCGCTCAGTTTGACTGCCTTACCGAGGATGTTATAAACGCCCTTTCGGAAAACGGACTTTCTCCCGATGAAAACGGTGAGCTTTACATATCCCGTGTTTTATCATTAGAAGGTAAAGGCAGCATTAAAATTAACGGAATTCCCGTAACAGCTACCGTTTTAAGGGAAATCGGCAAGCTTCTCATCACCATTCACGGTCAGCACGATAATCAGAACCTATTAAACCCTGATATGCACATTTTTTATGTTGACCGCGTTGCCGAAAACGAAAAACTGCTGGATGATTACCTTCAGGAATATA
>JAFTPI010000058.1 GCA_017463345.1 Clostridia bacterium
GCGATGGTCTCTTTATAAGAAAAACCCGGCTCACGAAAATGCACATGCACATCGCAAAAACCGGGTAAAAAAACATAATTAGAAATTTTGTCAGCAAGTGAAGGGAAAACAGAAACAAAGGCACCACGGCAAGTGTCGGGAGTAACCATTTGAAGTTTGTCCTTGTTCGCCGAAAGCATTTTCATTTTTTAAACCTCACTTACAAAAAAATCCCACCGTAAGGCAGGATAAACACACACAAAGAAAAATGCCCAAAGAGCATTTCCGTTTAATGATATGTCAATCTTGCAGACCTCACGGGATCTAACTTAAAGATTATTTTAAATGATTATAACATTATATACATTATTTGTCAACGAAAATAATTTAAAAATTTTCAATTTTTTATGCTTGACATCGCTCACTCACTATGCTATAATACATTTCGCGGCGCAAAAGCCAACAACTAAATATGGGAGTGTTCCCGAGTGGCCAAAGGGGGCAGACTGTAAATCTGTTGTCTTCGACTTCGGTGGTTCGAATCCACCCGCTCCCACCAGAAAAAGACGATTGCGAAAGCAATCGTCTTTTTCAGTTATATTCGCCTTCGGCGAGTGATATTGCTTCGCAGTGATATTCGGCTAAAGCCGAGTGATATTGGGCTTCGCCCAGTTTTATGGCGAATATAATATCACTGAAACCGCAGGTTTCAATATTACTTTCACGAAGTGAAAATATCGCTGTGCCAACGGCACAATATCACTAAAATCTCCGCCAAGACGGATTTCAACCACCGAAACCAATGATATCTTGTTAAATTTATGGTTTTATGTTACAATTATATAGAAGGCGGCGATGTAATGATTTCATATTTGCTTAAAAATATATTTTGGAATCCAAGTATCATAAAATTTGGTCTTTTATTCATTCTTTCTGCTTTGATTTGCACGATTTCATACTTAATTTTGCGGATAATTCATAAGCGAAATATGCTTACTTTTGAAGAATATATTCCCATTGAGCAAACCGTTGTTTCACTGCTAATTGCTATATGGTCGTTTGGTCTATTTTGTCTGCCTTTTGCCCTAATTATTTGGATTTCTTTTTATCTTATCTATCCACAAATAACCACCAAAAATCAAATTCTTAGCTATTTTTTAAAAAATCCCTCAAAATCGTATAGTTCCGGCATAATTGAAAAGCATTTTCGCTCTATGTCACAAAAAACACTCCTGAAAGAAATTTTTCAAGAAAAGAAATTAGCAAAAGAAAATTTTAATAAATCGTTTAAAACTGAATCTTTACCTAAAAATTACATACCAACAAGAATATACTTATCCGGCATTATATTTTATTTCTTTTTAAGTTTAGCAGAGCAAAACACCATATCAAATTCAAATTTTATTTGGCTTGTATTTTTAGATAATTTAATAGCCTTTTTGGGAGTTTTTTATGCTATTTATTTGCTGTTATATCTAACGGGTGTAAAGCATTGGCTTGGAGATTGGCATTTTTACCCCAAGCTTTTTGACATACTCGCAATAATATTTTTGATTATTGGCTTTGTAATTGTAGTTGCAATAACATTTTATCATTAAATTGTAAGCAACAAAAAAATATCCAAACAGCCAGAAAGAGACGATTGCGAAAGCAATCGTCTCTTGTTTAATTCCTTGTTTTATGCTATAATAAAAGAAAAAAGGCTGGTTTTTTATGAAAAAAATCGCATGTGTTTTTGTGGTTCTTATGGTTGTTTTTTCTTTTTCCGCTTGTTCCGGCGGAATTTCAGGTGACGAAGCAAAATCTCATATAAACGGATTTTTAGAAAAAATAGAGGCCGAAGATTATGAGGCAGCAGAAGAATTTTTGCATCCTGAACGCCCCGGAGACCTCCAAGAGTTTTTTGAAGCCTTGGAAAGCGAAGAAAATGTTGACTTTTCAAGCATAAATATTGAGAAATATACCGGATTCAAATCGTCGATGTATGACAGTTCGGTTGGTGGTTCTACATACAGTTTGACAATGAAAATTGCGGCTTCCGATAAAATTATTCGAATGGAAATTGAAATTGTAAAAAATGATAACGGATACGGAATATACAATTTAGATATTGATTTTGATTAATGGCATCTAAACGGTTCGTAACAGTCAAAATCGACAAGTTTCGATAGAAGCTTGTCGATTTTACTTTTTACCTATTCACTCTTCACTTTTCACTATTCTCTTAAAAGTTGATTTTGGCAAGTAATAGGTAACAGTGAATAGTGGAGAAGTTCGGTGTCTGCTCCGCAGACGAATATAAAAAACTCCGTTCAGGTGGATTCGAACCACCGAAACCGTAAACCAACCCGAACGGGCTGGTTTTTTTGTTTGGTGGGAGCGGGTAATTTTGTGAGAAACACGGGTTCTTCGAAGCAGCCCAAAAGGCGCGATAGCCTTTTGGGACTGTGTAGTCTCGAACAACGCAGATTTTTCGCAACCGTTATGAATTTGAATATTTATCTTGAATAAATACAAGGTCGCTTGAGTATTTTTACTTGGTGGCCTCTTTTGATTTGTAAACTTTTTTGCACAAATACAATTATTTTTTTAAAACCTATTGCATTATTTGACACAATTTGTTAAAATTGCATTAGTGCAAGAATGGTGAGAGTGTTCTCACCGTTATTATCCTGTAAAAAAAAGAGGCGAAATATGTCCAGACCACAAACAACGAGAAAGTTTGAGATTATCAAAACGGCTACGGAATTTATCTTCAGCGTTGGTTATTCTAAAACATCTCCCCAAATGATTGCTAAAAAAATGAATATGAGTACGGGTAATATCACCCATTACTTTCCGTCAAAGGAGCATCTGCTATGCACCATTGTGGAAATGTTATGTGAGTTCCAATGGCGAATGTTTGAAGACAGCACGGAAAAGGGCTTCGGCTCTATCGGCTCCATCTGTATGGAGATGATGACGGTAGCCACCGGATGTGAACAAAGCGAAATTGCAAGAGATTTCTTCTCTGCCGTGTTTGAAAGCGAGATGTGCCGCAATTATCTGCGAGCCAATCACGTCAAACGGTATAAGCAGATATTTGCTAAGGAATGTGAGGGTTGGACGGATCAGGACTTCAACCAAGCAGAGCTGATGGCGATGGGACTGCAATACAGCACCGTTGCCGCAAGCGACGCTGACGTTCCGCTAAAGGATAAGATCTCAAGCGCACTAGATAAGGTACTGTATATCTACCAAGTAGACGAAGAAACACGAAAGCGAGAAATCGATAAGGTAATGCATTTGGATTACCAAAGTATGAGCAAGCAGGTAATTGACTCGTTTATCGCTTTTGTAAATAAAACCAGTAACGATGCTCTCAACGAGATGAAGGAAACCATCCGTAAACGAGAGCGAGCCAAAAATAAAAATCTCGAAAGGGGTAAAGTGATATGAAAGCATTTTTTGCAAAGATCAAAAATTTTATAGTGAATCATAAGGTGTGGAGCTCGGTCATTGCAGGTGCTCTTACCCTGTCTATTCTGGCAGGTATCTTTATACCGAATATGCTGAATTCGAGTTCAAACAGATCCCTTACAAGAGCCGATTGGGCCGAGATACTTAAAAGCAACTTCGGTGTAGTTGAATACGACACCGACGAGCCCTTCTTCTCTGATGTTAGCAAGGATGATGCTCTTTTCGCGCCTGCACAGGCTCTCAAAGAGCGGCAAATTATTGACTACGAAAAAACCTTTGACCATAATAAAAAGGTTAATTTTGGTGAAATGCTCTCTCACGTTTCCAAACTTTACGGTGTAAAATACATCGAAAACCGTTTGGAAAAGGAAAACGCAACCGAGGCCGAGCTTAAGGACTACATCCGTAAGCAGACTCCCTTTTCCGATGCTTATACCGATTCTAAGGTTTTAACGGTCGAGCAGGCTACCCAGTGGATGAATGCCATTCACGAAAAATACTTAGACCGCGAATTCGGCAACAGCTATTCGGCTACATATAAACAGAACGTTCGCGAAATGTTTGACGAGGCTGAATACAGCGTTACCGATAATACTTTGAAGCTCAAAACCGATAAAGATATCGCAAAGGGCGAAATACTTATCCTCGGCGGAAATAATGAGCACATTTCGGGCATCGTTCGCAAGGTTGACGAGGTTGTAGCGCATACCGGCGAAGGTTACACCCTTGCCGTATCCAAACCCGAGACCGAAGAAGTAATAGAGGAAATGGACTTTGAGTTTTCTAAGATACTTGAAACGGGTGAATTTGTTCCCGCAGAGGGAATTACGGTCGTAGAAAACAGAGAGTCGCAGAGTGAAGAAGAAAGCGGAGAGGTAGAGCTGAATATAAACCCCATGCTTTTCGGCGGCGGGGCACAAGTAACACCTCTTGTTAATAAAACGATCGGCAAACCTAATGTTGTTCCCCTTGATAAAGATTTCAATTACGGTAAATCCGGAACCTTTTTTGACAGGAGCATAACCTGCTCTTCCGACTTGCTTAAATTAAATTCTGAATTTTCGGGAAGCAAATTCTCCAACAGCAATGACAACTATGCCGACAGCTTCTACATCGATAAAGACGGAAACCGCAAAAACAAGTACGACTCAGGATATGAAGTAGAGCTTGGACTTAAGCTCAGCAACTTCAAACTATATGGTTCTGTCGATTATAGGTTACTCATCCATCCTTCAGCATTTACTGTAAACGCCTCCATAGATGTTACACCTTACTTCGCAATAAGAGGAAATGCCTCCACAACCATTAAGATAGGTCACATTCCCTGTAACATTGGCTATGGTTTCGCGGCTGATATAGATATAAATCTCGTTGTTTCCATCAACGGAGAAATTTCTGTTCAACCCACTATTCATTGCAAGGCTTCTGCGACAAAGGATAATTATAGCTACAGTATACGTGGCTCGGGCAGCACTTCTACCGATACCGAGGTTGATGTTAACGGCAATCTTAATATATCTGTAGGCCCCGATGTCACCCTGAGCTGGTGTGACTTCGTTGAATTTGCTGACGTTTATGCTTATATCGGCGTAGGTGCTTCCTGTGACTATACCACTAAAAAGCCCGACGTTATTACCGCCAGCATTTATCTGCCTACCCTTCATATCGGTATAGGCGAAAACGAGGATACTCTTCTTTCTAAAGCGCGAGAAGCGTTTACCAGTAGCGGCGAAAAGATAGATCTCGCCATTATAGACAATAACGGCGGAATCTGGAGATGCCCCCTTACATACACCAGAGAATTTAAGCTTATTCAGGTAAAACCTATGAGTTGGAGCTTTAAGGACGGCGTTCTCACAGTCTCGGGCGGCGGAAAAATACCTGATTATATGGGTGAGAACGCAAGCGAAACCCTTCCCCCTTGGTACAGAGAAACTCAGACCAATAAGTTCCTCGAAGATGGTGACCCGAACCCTGTTAATATTGAGATTAAGAAGGTCGTTGTTGAGGAAGGAATCACCAGTATCGGCGCGGGAGCGTTTGCATCCCTATCGGGTCTTGAGGAGGTTGTAATGCCAAACACGGTCACTGAGATCGGCATTAGTGCCTTCTCGGATTGCAAAGCCCTTGAGACTATAAAGCTTCCCGACGTAATAGTGGCGATCGAGGAAGATGCGTTTGCATTCTGCGAGAGCCTGAAGAGTGTAGAGATGCCCAAATACCTGCGCGAGATAGACGTTGGAGCGTTCCGCAACTGTACTGCACTCGTAAGTGTCAAGCTGAACGAAAATCTTGAAAGAATAGGCGCGGAATCGTTTATGGATTGCTCCTCTCTTAAAAGTATAGATATCCCTGACAAGGTAAAGACCATCGGATACGAAGCATTTAACGGTTGTACATCTTTGAGGACTGTTAACTTCGGCAAGGGCGTCAGCAAAATGGGACGCGCCGCCTTTGCTTACTGCACGTCCCTAGAAAAGGTTGTTCTTCCCGACAATATGGCGAGAGTTCCTATGCGGGCGTTCTGGGAATGTGCATCCCTTAAGGAGGTCGTCTTTTCTTCCGGCACGAAAGAGCTTGGCCTTAATGCATTCGGAAACTGCCGTAGCTTGACAAAATGTGACAACAGGCACAAACTTGAACAAGAGGAAGGCGTATTCTATAACTGTATAGGTCTTGGCGAACATAACTACGGCAATCAGGATACCTGGGCAGAAAAATATGCCGAGCGTAGCTATGCGAACCCAAACGGAATCAGTATGGATGGACATCGGTAATCTCTTTTAAAAAAATTTTTAAAAGCGTTTTGCTTACGCTTACAATAATCTTCGGTCTCTTGGCGTTGGCGGCAGTTCCCGCTGGCGCCACCACTTCAGTTACAATCGTTGTTAAAAAGAAAAAGCTGTAATGTGGGGGATCAAACTTATAGGTCAAAAATAAAAGAGCATTAAATTTGTACATCCTTTCCAAACAAAAAAAGGACTTGCTACGGCAAGTCCTTTTTTGTATGTGTCCGTAGGGCACAACATCGTTTTGCAATGTAGTTACAGACATCATTTAACCGATAGGTTAACATCATTCCTCTTTAGCGGGCACAAAACGAAGTTGCGACTTTTTCGCAAACAGCAAAAGTATTTATTTTTAAGGGAGGCATTACGTGTATTTTTCATTTGTTGACTTAGGTCACGATCTATGATAAAATTTATAATAGTATTTCCATAATTTTGAAAGGAGTTTTCTTTAAATGTGGATTCCAATTCTTTTATTAGCCGTTGGCTTTGTTCTTTTGATTAAGGGTGGCGACTGGTTTGTTGACGGTGCCTCAGGTATCGCACGCCGTTTTCATTTGCCCGAAATTTTAATTGGCGCAACGGTTGTTTCAATTGGTACAACGCTTCCCGAAGTAATGGTTTCGGCGGGCGCCGCAATGCAGGGCAGTGGCTCCATAGCCTATGGCAACGCTATTGGTTCAATCATTTGCAACACAGCGCTCATCGCGGCACTTACCATTGCAATTAAACCTGGTGTGGCCGCAAGAAAAAGTCTTGTGTTACCTGTTGCTTTCTTCTTTGGCGCAGCCATTATTTATTGCCTGAGCGCCTATGTTTTAGGTGAGTTTTCCAGACTAATCGGCATTATTTTGCTTGCTGTTTTCGCTGTTTATATGGTCTCAACGGTTTTACGTATGAAGAAAACCGCCGCTTCCCTTGACACGGTCGCCATTGAGGAACAGTCGGGTGTTTCGGTTAGCGAAGCTGCCCTTGAAAGTGCCAGCGGTGAAGACCATGTGGTTGAGTCTATGGAGCAAGGCACAAAGGATTCACTTTTAAAAGACATTTTCCTTTTGATTGTTGGTGCAGTCCTCATTGCTTTCGGTGCGGATTTTCTTGTTGACAATGCAATAATCATTGCCGAAAACCTTGGCGTTTCTGAAAAGGTTATCGGTCTTACAATTGTAGCACTCGGCACTTCCCTTCCCGAACTTGTAACAGCGATTACATCTCTTGCAAAAGGTCACGGTTCACTTTCCCTCGGCAACATTATCGGTGCCAACCTGTTTAACCTTGTGCTTGTAAGCGGTGCGGCTGTTACCATAAACCCCTTTGCTGTTCCCGTTTCGGCTTACATCGGCGGCATAAATGCTTCCCTTGTTTTGGATATTCCCGTAATGCTTACAGTAATGTTGATTTTAACCGTTCCCACAATGATAAAGCAAAAACTTTCCCGTTGGCAAGGAATTTTGCTTCTCGGAATTTACGCAGCGTTTTGCGCTTTACAATTCATAATTTAAATATTTAAAGCAGCCGTCAGGCTGCTTTATTTTTCGCTTGATATAAATTTTGTATTAAAGCATAATATAAATATCAAAAACAAGGTGGACACAAAATTCTTAAAGATATGCTTAAGAAAATGACTAAAACAAAAAAAGGTTTGCACAAATGCAAACCTTTTTTATCCAAGCATTACATCAAGCAACATCATTGTAGCAAAACCTAAAACAATTCCCATTGTGGAAAAATAAGAATTTGTTTTCTCATTTTTTTGACATTCGGGAATTAACTCATGCACTGCAACCAGCACCATTGCGCCCGCTGCAAAGGAAAGCGCATAGGGCAAAAGTTGTTCAACATAAACCACAAGTAAAGCACCCAGCACACCCGCAATTGGCTCAACCATACCCGAAGCCTGACCAAACCAAAAGCTCTTTTTAGCACTATATCCTTCCCGCCTTAGCGGCAGTGAAACCGCGGCGCCCTCGGGGAAATTCTGAAGTCCTATGCCGATTGCGATGGAAACAGCCCCCATAACACCCTCGCTTGTAAACCCGTTTTTTAGTGCTCCAAACGCCACACCAACGGCAAGACCCTCGGGAATGTTATGCAAGGTTATTGAAAGCACAAGCATTAAAATTCGGTTGAATTTATTATCTGCTTCATCGAAGGAATTTTCTTTTTTCCGTGCAAGGGTTACTGCCTTATCTGAAAGCCAAATAAACACCGCACCGAACAAAAAGCCAAATGTTGTTACAATGTATGGCGGCAAACGTGACACCAGCTGTGCCCGTTCAATTGCAGGTTGCAAAAGTGACCAAAAACTTGCCGCAATCATAACACCTGCGGCAAAGCCCAACATTATGTTTAAAATTTTTGGATTTGGAGTTTTAAAAAACACAACTGTTGCCGCACCAAGCGCTGTGACAAACCAGGTAAAAAGTGTTGCAGCAAGTGCCATTAAAACATAGTTTTCCATAGTCCACCTCCAATATTTATTATATTTAAAGTGGGCTAATATGTGAAAAAAGCACCTCGGTGAACCGAGGTGCTTTTTAATATTTAAAATTTGTTACCTTTTCAAAATAGAGCTCGTTTCCCACAAGAAACGCAAGACCGTGACCTGCACCGGGTACGGTAACAAGTTCTTTTCGTGAACTGCAGGCCTCATAATTTTTGATGCTCATTTCGCAAGGGACATAATCATCTGCTTCGCCGTGGATAAAAATAATCGGGATTTTACATTTTTTAACCTCTTCAATAGCGGAGGTTTCCTCCAAATCAAAATGACCGAAAATTTTTGCACCAAGCTTTACAAAGAAATAGGAAATTTCAACAGGAAGCTTTAATTGGCTAATTACCTTCTTTATGATTTCTTTGGCACTTGTAAAACCGCAATCGGCAAGCACACCAATCACATTTGAGGGAAGTTCCTTTCCGCTTGCCATTAAAACGGTTGAGGCGCCCATTGAAATTCCCGTTAAGATAATTTTCACATCATCGCCAAAATGAGAAACCATAAATTCAACCCATTTAAGGCAGTCTTTATGCTCATTTACACCAAAGGTAATAACATTGCCGTCGCTTTTCCCCGAACAACGCTGGTCAACAATTAGAGCGCTTCTGCCGAGTTTAAAACAACGCTGAACGGCACCCGATAAATCACGCTCAGCACTGCCGCGGTAACCGTGAAACATAAGCTCAATTGGTGCGCCATTTTCAAATTCATAAAACTTTCCGTAAAGTTTAAGACCATCAAAAGAAACAATTGAAAACTCCTTTGAAGGCATCTGCCTTGTTTCCTTTGTCCAGTTTATCATTTGCTCATGGTAGGGCTCATAAATTTCACCATCGGGAAGTTCAATGTCATCTCGCCTTGGCTTTTTCCTATCCACAAAAAAGGCCATACGGAAGCAAATATATGTAACACCGAAAAACAGTGCCGCCAAAAGCAATAAAACACCTAAAAAAATCCAAATAAATTCCATTCTTTCCTCCCCTTTTTTATTAAACTATTTTAACACCTAAGCTGTGTTTTTTTCAAGTGAAATTTGATGATTTTTTTAAAAGTGCAAAATATAATGTTAGTAATAAATTTAAGAGGATGTTTTTATGGGGCACACAGCACTGATTTCAATGCGTAACAACTAAAACTTCCCATTGTTAAAATTATCTGTGTTTTCGAGGAGCGGGAATATATAATCAGCCAAAACACATTTAAAAACAGCAGTGTTTTAAAAATCTTGACCAACACAAATAGTGATATCAGTTATCTAATCGACAATTTGCTGTAAATTTGTATAATTATCAGAAAATAATTGTAAAAAACGACAATTTTTTTAAAAAGCACTTGCATTCATCTTTTTGTTGGTGTATAATTCATAAAAATTTAATAAATTATGTATGACGTTTGCAGGAAAAGTTTTTAACTGCCGAAGGAGTAACACTCTCAGGCTTCCCATTCGGGATGAGGACTGTAAGCTGACATAACTTTGGAGAATCTCATTAAATTGAGTGCCGAAGGTGCAAAGCGATTTACGCTAATCTCTCAGGCAAAAGGACAAAGTCAATGCTTTTTTCTTTTTGTTTGTATTATTGGTGGTTTGCGTTTTGCGCAGACCATTTTTATTTTTTTCAGGAGGAATTATGGAAGCAATTATTCAAAAAATCACAGAAATCAACAATGCTGTTAACGGCGTTGTGTGGGGAGTTCCCGGACTTGTTCTTCTCATTGGTGCCGGTATTCTTCTCACAATTGTAACCAAAGTGTTTCAGGTTTCACGCCTTGGACATTGGTGGAAAAACACAATCGGCAGTCTTTTCAAAAAAGATGTTATCAGTCATAGTAAAGAAAAAGGCTCAATTTCACCCTTCCAAGCCCTTTGCACAGCACTTGCCGCAACAGTTGGTACAGGTAATATTGCCGGTGTTGCCGCCGCAATTTGCATTGGTGGCGCAGGTGCGGTTTTCTGGATGTGGGTTGCCGCATTCTTTGGCATGATGACAAACTTCTCGGAAAACGTTCTCGGTATGTATTTCCGTCGCAAGAATGCAAACGGTGAATGGTCCGGCGGTGCAATGTACTATCTGCGCGATGGTCTTGGCAGCAAAAAGCACTGCAAATGGATTGGCACTGTTTTAGCAGTACTTTTCTCAATCTTCACAATGCTTGCCTCTTTTGGTATCGGTAGCATGGGTCAAGTTAATAAAATTGTTGCCAACGTTGCTGCTGCCTTTGATGTTAAAGCCCTTTCTTCTATTGAAGCGTTCGGCGGTGTTTCCCTTTACAATGTTATCATAGGTGTTGTAATTATGGCACTTACTGCCCTTATCACCTTAGGTGGTCTTAAAAGAATTGCAAGCGTTGCAGAAAAAATCGTTCCTGTTATGGTTGCTCTTTTCATTGCAGGAAGCATTGTTATTATTGGTGTAAACTACAATGCAATTATTCCCGCTTTTAAAGCAATTTTCGTAAACGCATTTAAACCCGAAGCCTTTGTCGGCGGTGGTATTGGTGCCATCATTGGCAAGGTAGTTACCCAAGGCTTCAAGCGTGGCGTTTTCTCAAACGAAGCAGGTCTTGGCTCCTCGGTTATGGTTCACTCAAATTCTAACATAAAAGAGCCTGTTAAACAGGGTATGTGGGGCATTTTTGAAGTTTTTGCCGACACAATGATTGTTTGCACAATGACCGCTCTTGTTGTTCTTACCTCAGGCGGTCTTGAAGGTGGTGCATTTAACGTTGTAACAGGTGAAATTGCTGAAGGTCTTACCGATGCAACACTTGTTGGCGGTGCCTTCAACTATGTGTTCCCTTGGTTTAACATTGGTCAAAGATTTGTTGCCATTGCAATGTTCCTCTTTGCTTTCACCACCGTTCTCGGTTGGTCTCACTACGGCTCAAAGGCTTGGGAATATCTCTTCGGCGCAAAGACAACCTTCATTTTCCGCATTATTCACGTTATCACCGTTATCTTCGGCGCAGTTCTTTCCTCTTCACTCGCTTGGGATATTTCCGACACCTTTAACGGACTTATGATGATACCCAACCTTATCGGCGTCGTTGTTCTCTTCCCCCTTGTTATGAAGATTACAAAGAACTATGTTGACAGAAAAATCAAGAAAAAAGACGTTAAACCCGTTCTTTCTTTTGATGAAAGCATTCAAGCTGAAGCCGAGCAGGCTCTTGATGCTGAATAAATCTCTCTCAAAAAAGCAAAAGCCGCGGAAACCCGCGGCTTTTGCTTTTTAATCTATAAAATTAACCTTGTTTAATATGTTGCTAATAGCGCAAAAGCGTGATATAATCAAAAAAATCAAGGCAGTTATAAATAGTATTTATGTGTGTGCTTTAATAAAAAGTTAGGTGTTTTATGAAAATTATAGCTCAATTAGTTGGTTTTTTAGGAATTATCATCAGCTTCATAATCTATCAACAAAAAGATAGAAAAAAACTTCTTGTTTGGAAACTGGTTTCCGATACTGTTTGGATGCTGCATTATGCCCTGCTCGGTGCCTATTCTGCCGTTGCCGTTACCATTATTGGGGTAATTCGGGAAACTGTTTATTTAAACGAAGGCAAAAAATGGGCAAATAAAAAGTTCTGGATTGTTATTTTTTGCCTCATAAATGCCCTCTTCGCTTTCTACACCTGGAAAGGGCTTTTTAGTTTACTTCCAACCATTGCTTCCCTTATTGCCGTTGTTTCCTTTGCAATGCGAAAACCGAAAATTACCCGCTTTTTCTCCTTCCCTATTTCGTTTTGTATGATAACCTATGATTTTTTCACAGGTTCCATTGCAGGCATTGCAAACGAAACCTTTACAATTACTTCCAGCATAATTGGACTTATAAGGCACGATATTAAAAAATAGTAAAATAAAAAGCCGATTGGTTTTTCCAATCGGCTTTTTACTTTATTTAAGCAGTTCATAAACACCTTTAAAAATGTATTTCGGGCGATATGGGAATAAATCAATATCTTCAAGTGAGGTAACACCCGAAAGCACAAGCACGGTGTCAACATTCGATTCGATTCCTGCAATAATGTCGGTATCCATTCTATCGCCGATAAAAGCGATTTCTTCACTATGACAGTTGATTTTTTTAAGTCCGTGGCGAAGCATCAAGGGATTCGGCTTGCCAACGAAATAAGCCTTTTTGCCGGTTGCGATTTCAATAGGAGCAATAAGCGCACCTGTGGCAGGCATAATTCCCTTTTCAGTGGGGCCTGTGATGTCGGGATTTGTACCGATAAGCTTTGCGCCTGCGCGAACAAGGTTAATTGCCTTCTCAATTTTCTCAAAGCTATATGTACGTGTTTCTCCCACAACAACATAGTCAGGGTTGACATCGTTCATATAAATTCCGTGGTCATAAAGCGCCTTTGTGAGGGCGGCTTCGCCGATAACATAGGCAGTGCAACCGGGCTTTTGTGTGCTCAAAAATTCGGCAGTTGCCATTGCACTTGTATAAAAATGGTCGGCATCGACATTCAGCCCCATTCTACCAAGTTTCATGCTAAGCTCGTGGGGAGTGCGTTCGGAAGAATTGGTTAGAAAAACAAACTCCTTATCATTTTCCTGAAGCCAATTAACGAAATCTGCCACACCATCTAAAATGCGGTTGCCATGGTAAATAACACCATCCATATCACAAATGAAACCCTTTTTATTTAAGACCTCTTTCATAAAATTTTCTCCTTTAAATTTTAGCAATTCCCAGCGCATCCAAAACGGAGGAAATAAGAATTAAGATAATGCAAACAGGGGCAATATATTTAATAATAACATTAAACATCTTTTTAGCTTTAAATTTACCTGTTATTTCAATTTCATCACAAAGAGTTTTAGGTTTGATAACGAAGCCGACAAATATGCAGGTAAGCAGCGCCACAATAGGCATTAAAACGCTGTTTGAAAGGAAATCGCACATATCGAGGATTGTCATTCCGAAAAGCGAAATGCTGCTCCAAACACCAAAGCCGAGGGATGAACAAATACCAAGTAAAATACTGCCGATAAACACAACAAGGCAGGCGGCTTTACGGTTTAATTTTGTTTTATCAGTGATAATGGAAACAACCGTTTCCATTAATGAAATGGAGGAAGTAAGCGCCGCAAAGAAAACAAGTAAGAAGAACACTGCGCCGATTATAGAGCCACCGGGCATACTGTCAAACACCTTTGGAAGCGTTACGAACATAAGACCGGGGCCTTTACC
>JAFTPI010000006.1 GCA_017463345.1 Clostridia bacterium
GGTAGCCCCCGGGTGAATTTCAATTCCCGTTAGGGTTCTTGCCCGCTGGGAAATTACCCTTGCCCAGAATTTTAAACCGTGGCGGTGCAAAAAGTTTGCCTTTCGGTACATTCTTATTGCCTTTACACCGGGGTAAAGAAAAAACACCTCTAAAAAGCTTCTTGCCGCAGGGTCTCTGTCTCTCACGGCTTTAACATCTTCTACCCATCTAAAAATAGTAATCACTCTCCAAAACAAAACGCCCTCGGAAAAGCACTGCTTTCCCGAAGGCGAAAAAATCGCGGTTCCACTTCGTTTTGTAACTCTTTTGCCTTAACGCGGCCTAAACGCAAGCGAGATACTAAAATTCCCTCTTTCCCCCACTTGTGCTGACGGGTGCATTTGGCAGGTGTCACGCTTAAGCCCCGTTTCAGTCACGCAGGGCTCTCCCTGAAAGGTAACTTTACCTGTTACTTCTCCCGATAAACGCATCTAAATATTATTTTATCTTATTATATGCTTAATATTACTTTTTGTCCAGCATTATTTTGCACTCTTAACAAATTCCGCATTCTGAACAAGGTAAACGGCGCCCGAAACGGCGCAAAGAATGGTGGAAACCCAAAGGGCAACCGAAACGGCGGCAAAAAGGATTTCATTTAGAACGGGAAAGGCTGGGAAAAGGTCCACAAACGCCAAAACAGTTATGGTGAAAATGATTGCCACCATTTGGCTCACGGTTTTTGCTTTGCCCCAAATGTTTGCGGCAATAACCTTGCCGCCGCTGGAAGCGGCAACAAGTCTAACGGAAGTGACAAGGAATTCTCTTAAAAGGGTTATGAAAACCATCCACAAAATGCCTTCCCCAACGCCTGCCTGCAAAAAGGCCAAAAATGCGGCGGTGGTGAGCATTTTATCAGCCACGGGGTCCAAAAATTTGCCGAAATCGGTAACAATGCCACGCTGCCTTGCAATTTTACCGTCAAAAAGGTCGGTTAAAGCGGCGGCAATGAAAATGGCAAGGGCAACAACATAGTGACCCTTAAAGTTAAGCATCATAAAAAGCATAAAAACAGGTGTTGCAAGCATTCTTGCAACGGTTAATTTATTAGGCAGGTTCATCTATCTTTTCTCCCAACAAGTCATATTCCATGCAGTCGTTAATCTGCACCCTTACAAAATCGCCGATTTTTAGCGGCGAGTCGCTTAAAAAGAACACCTTTCCGTCAATTTCTGGGGCATCGGCCTCGCTTCGGCCAAAGTAGCAACGAATGTAGCTATCATAGCCCTCAATTAAAACGGTGACGGTTTTGCCGATTTTTTCCTCGTTCTTTTCTGCCGCAATGGTCATTTGGTCGGCCATAATCAGTTCCATTCGGTCCTGCTTTGTCTGACCCTCTACCTGGTTTTCAAATTCTGCGGCGGGGGTGTCCTCCTCGGCGGAATAGGCAAAACAGCCGAGGCGGTCAAACCGCATTTCCTTAATAAAGGCGTGCATCTGGCTGAACTGCTCATCGGTTTCTCCGGGGAAGCCTGTTATAAATGTGGTGCGCAGTGTCACCTCAGGAATTTCCCTCCTTATTTTGCTTAAAAGGCTTCTAATACTTTCCTCATTTCCCTTTCGGTTCATTCGCTTTAAAATTTCACCGTTTACGTGCTGCAAGGGAATGTCAAAATATTTTATAAGCTTGTCATTTTCCCGAACTGTTTTAATAAGCTCATCGGTTATCTTTTCGGGGTAGGTGTAAAGTGTTCTAATCCATTTTATTTCCTCGATTTTTGAAAGCTCATTTAGAATCTCGGCAAGTTTCGGCTCACCGTAAAGGTCGGTGCCGTAGGCAGTGGTGTCCTGCGCCACAACAATGAGTTCTTTTACGCCGTTTTTAGCAAGAGTTTTTGCCTCTAAAACAATGTCCTCAATTTTTCTTGAGCGCATTTTGCCCCTTATCATGGGAATGGCACAGTAGGTGCAGTGGTTGTTACAGCCCTCGGCAATTTTTATGTAGGCGCTAAAGGGGTAGCCGCCAAGAATCCTCGGTGTGTTAAGGTCTAAATCCTCCTTAGGACCGTAGGAGTTTTTGGCTCTGCCGGAAATGGCCTCTCTTACCAGTTTCGCAATATCCTTATTTGAGCCGATGCCAACAACAAGGTCGGCTTCGGGGATTTCCTCGGTAATATCATCGCGGTATCTTTCGGCTAAACAGCCTGTTACAATAACCGCCTTGCAGTTGCCGCTTTTTTTATACTGCGCCGCCTCTAAAATGTTTTCAATTGCCTCACTTTTGGCCTCCTCAATAAAGCCACAGGTGTTAACAATAATAGCATCGGCTTCGGCCTCACTCGATGTGATTTCAAAGCCTGCTTCCTTTAAAAGGTGGAGCATCATTTCGGCATCGACCTGGTTTTTAGGGCAACCGAGTGATACCACCGCAATCTTTTCAGCCATTACATTTCCTCACATTCATAAAGGGCATCGGAATAATTTTTTAAAACCGCCTTAATATCGGAAAACTTAAACCCTTTTCGCATTAGTGCGGCCACGGTGCGGCGAAGGTTTTCCTCATCCCCCACCTTGTTTTTATATTTTTTCTCAATGAGCGCCTGAATTTGCGCCCTTTCATCGGTTTCGGTATCACTCAGCACTGCCCTTGCCAAATCGCGGGGAATTCCTTTTAAAATGAGCTTTTGCTCACATTCCCTTTTTGAGCGATTTTCATTTAAATAATTTTCGGCAAGGCGATGGGCTAGCGCCTCATCGTTTAAAAGGCCGCTTTCCTTAAGGCGGCAAACCGCCCTTTGAGCAGTTTCCTTTTTAAAGCCTGCCCTATTAAGCTTATCCAAAAGGGCCTTTTCGCTATGGTCCGAACGTGACAAATACCACAAGGCCCTACTCCTCGCTCTTACAAAGTCGGAAGCGGCCCTGTGGTTTTCTATTTCAATGTCATCCATCTGCTCACCCTCAAAAATTGATGCAGTGAGCAGATAGTCGCTGTCAAGCTCTAAAACGGTGCCGTCGGAAAAGGTCACCTGATTCAAGTGCCTTTTGGGCGGACTAACCGACAAAACTGTCTTTTTCATTAGTCAACGGCAATGTCAATGTTAACCTTGCGGCGGCGCTTGGGCTCCTCAGCGGGAGTGTCGGCCTGAACGGGCATAATGCCGGGAACCTCATCTTCCGCCTCCTCGGTCTTTTTGCCCAGGTTTTCATAGTAAGCGGTGATTTTTGCCTCAATTTCATCGGCCAAGGCCTTGTTTTCGCAGAGCAGCTGCTTTGTGTTGTCCCTACCTTGACCCAGCTTCATATCACCATAGCTAAACCAGGCGCCCGAGCGAATGACAATGCCCGATGCAACACCCATGTCAACAAGCTCGCCCTCTCGGGAAATTCCCTTGCCGTACATAATATCAAATTCGGCCTCACGGAAGGGAGGTGCAACCTTATTTTTAATGATTTTGGCCCTTGTTCTGGAGCCTATCATTTCACCGTTTAATTTAAGGGTTTCAACCTTTCTTATGTCAATTCTCACACTGGCATAGAACTTAAGTGCACGGCCGCCTGTGGTGGTTTCACTGCTACCGTAGAATACACCTATTTTATCACGAAGCTGGTTAATGAACACAGCAACGCAGTTGGATTTTGAAATGGCGCCTGCAAGCTTACGAAGCGACTGCGACATTAAGCGGGCGTGCAGACCCACATGGTTGTCACCCATTTCGCCTTCGATTTCTGCCTTGGGCACAAGGGCTGCAACCGAGTCAATTACAACAACATCAATAGCACCCGAACGCACAAGTGCCTCGGTAATTTCAAGTGCCTGCTCGCCTGTGTCGGGCTGGGAAACAAGGAGAGAATCAATGTCAACACCCAAATTTGCGGCGTAAACAGGGTCTAAAGCGTGCTCAACATCGATAAATGCCGCAGTGCCGCCCTTTTTCTGAGATTCGGCCACAATGTGGAGTGCAACGGTGGTTTTACCTGAGGATTCAGGACCGTAAATTTCCACAATTCGACCTCTGGGCACACCGCCGATACCAAGTGCTCGGTCAAGTGCAATGGAGCCCGTTTTAATGTGGTCAACATTCATTGCGGCGTTTTCGCCCAGGCGCATAATCGCGCCCTTGCCGAACTGCTTTTCGATTTGGCTCATTGCCGTTTCCAGAGCTTTGATTTTATCTTCTGCCATTTTTCTTTTCTCCTCTGTTAAAAGTTTTACTGTACTTATTATATTGCTTAAAGAGTACCATAAACGACCCTTTCGATTTCGTTTATATCCTCTCTTGTTTTCACATTTTTGAGGCCTGCGGCAATAAATAATTCTTTAACCCTTTCAGCCATTCCTGCCCCAACCTCTACAGCAAGACTGCCGCCCTCATTCAGGCGGGGAAGCCATTTATCTAAAATAATTTTATAAAAATCAAGGCCATCCTCACCGCCGAAAAGTGCAGTTTCGGGCTCGTTTTTGGTTTCCTCGTCGATGGTGGACATTTCCTCACGGCTAATGTATGGGGGGTTGCTTAAAATAAGGTCGAATTTTTCATTTGTTTCATAGGTTTCAATGTCGGCCTTAACGGCAATTACATTTTCGGCGCCGTTCTTTTCAATGTTTCTTGTAAGAAAATCGTAGGCGGCATCATATTTTTCCACCGCCGTTACCAGCGTTATGGGCTTTTCCTTGGCAACCGAAATGCCCACACAGCCGCTACCTGCGCAAAGGTCGGCAATTTTAGCAGGGGCGTTCCCAACAAGGTCAAGGGCGACCTCAACCAGTGTTTCGGTGTCGGGGCGGGGGCACAAAACACCCTTGCCCACAAAAAAGTCGTAACCGAAAAAGGACCACTCCCCAAGGAGATATTGCAGGGGAATTCTTTTCACCCTGCCTGCAACCACGCTTTTTAAAAACAGCTCCTTTATGGGGTCTAGCGGCTCCATATATTTTTCCAAAATCTGAGCGTTTGAATATTTGGTCACAAAGCGGATTATCTGCTTGGCTTCAAAAACGTAAGGCTCTATTCCTGCCTCGCGCAGTTTATTCTTTGTATCGTTATAAGCGGAAAAAATTGTCAATTTAATTGCTCCCTGTCTTCATCCTCCAAAACGGCATTAAGCGCCGCAATGGCAACCTCAATCATATCATCATCGGGCTCCTTGGTGGTAAGGCGCTGCAGCTGAAGGCCGGGGAAGGCAACGATTTTTGTCAGCAGGTTATCGTACTTTCCGCAAATTTTAATCAGCTCATAGCCAAGGCCGCACACAAGGGGAATTATTAGAATTTTCACAGCCACCCAAACAAAGCGGTTTAAAATGAGGGTGGGGAAAATGGTTTGAATAAGAGTGGAAATTATAATACTAACAATGAAAATTAAAATCATAAAGGAGGTGCCACAGCGGGGGTGAAGCCTTTTTTGTGCCCTTACATTTTCCACAGTTAAGGGCAGACCCTTTTCAAAGCAAAAAATAGTTTTATGTTCAGCCCCGTGGTAGGCAAAAACCCTTTTTATATCCTTCATTGCCGAAACACCGGCAACGTAGGCCACAAAAACCGCCAATTTAAGAAGACCCTCAAAAAGGCTTTTAAGGGGGGTAAGTGTTCCAGCTGCCAGAAAATTCAGCCCATCAAAAAGCAGGGCGGGAAGATACATAAACAGTGCCACCGCCAAAACAAGTGCCAAAACAAAGGCAACAACTCCGATAACACCCATTGTGCCGCCGCTAAGGCTCTCCTTTTCTTCCTCATCCTCGGCAAAGCCCGAAAGGTCGGCAGATTTCATCATGGCGGAGTAGCCCTGCACCATGCTTTCAATGAAATTAACAACACCGCGAATAACGGGGGCGCCTAAAAATTTATACTTTTCTTTAATAGATGTAAACGAAACGGGCTCTAAAAGGATTTCGCCATCCTTATTTCTCACCGCCATGGCGGTTTTCTTTTTGCCCTTCATCATAATTCCCTCAATAAGCGCCTGACCGCCTATGGAGGTGTACTTACACTTGCTCATTATTTTCTTCCTCTTGGATTTGGTTGGTTTGGGTATCGGTGAGTTTTCCCGGCTCTAAAGGAATCTCCTGCTCCTGCTCACAAAGGGGGAAAACAACCGTAACTGTGGTGCCAATGCCCTCGGTGCTTTCAATAAACAAAAGACCTTGGTGCTGTTTAACGATTTCATCAGCAACAGCAAGACCAATACCGCTTCCTCGCACAGTTTTGTTTGATTTAAAGAATTTTTCCTTAACACGGTCAAGGTCAGCCGCAGGAATGCCAACGCCGGTGTCCTTAACCACAATGCGGACACAGCTTTCCTCCTCATACTGCTCAATGAGCACCTGTCCACCCGATTCGGTGTACTTAACTGCGTTATCTATAATGTTAACAAACACCTGCTTTAGTCGGTCGGCATCGCCTAAAATCTCACAGTCCTTTTTAGGGGGAACCGACACAACCTCAATGCCCCTTTGCTTGGCAAGCTCAACATACATATCCGCCGCGGCAAAGACAAGCCTTGTAACATTCAGTTTGCCCACATTCACCGTGAGGCGGCCCGACTGCATGCGGGAAAAGTCAAGCAGCTCCTCAACCAGCTTTGAAAGGCGCTCTGACTCGTTTAGCACAACATCAAGGCCCTTTTCCACAAGAGCATCATCCGTGCCAATGGACATTTTTGCCGTTTCGCCCCAGCCGCGAATGGCAGTTAGCGGCGTTCTCAGTTCGTGAGAAACCGAGGAAATAAAGTCGTTTTTAAGGTTTTCGGCACGGTCTAATTCGCTTGCCATATAGTTAACGGCGTCGCACAGCTCGCCGATTTCATCATTTCGGTCGCTTTCGATTTGAGTTTTAAATTCACCCATTGCAATTTTTCTCGCCGAGTTGCTAACATCGCGAATGGGCTTTGCAATGGAACGGATGAAGAAAACACCCGAAAAGGTGGAAAAACCGAGAAACAGCAGGGCGGCGCCGATTATCACGGTGCAAAGAAAAACGCTCTGCCTGTTGGCTTCCCTTAAGGAAACCACAAAGCGAACAGCCCCAAGAGACTGTCCATCTCCGCCGCCAAGCACGGTGGTTTCGGCCAAAATGGGCTCGCCGCCCGCATTTTTGCCACGCCAAAGCCCTGTGCCGCGTTCGCCCGAAACGGCGGCCTCATAGTCGGGCATTGCTTCGGTTATAGGCTCAAAGCCGTTGGTGGTGACAAAAACATTGCCGTTTTTGTCAATGATTTGTATCTCAATTTTATCCTTGTGCTCAAATTCCTGGGCATAGCGGCGAGCAGATTCAATGAAATCCTTTTCCTGAGCCTGTGCCAAAACCGAAAAGGGCTGAGCGTATTCCGAAGCGGAGGTTCGCACCCTTTCAAGAAGCAGGGAGTTCACCGCCACACAGCAAACAACGCAAACGATGGTGATAACCGCCGCAAAAACGGCAAACACGTTGACAAACCAGCGTGTGCCGATACTTTTAAATTTAAGTTCCATTTCCATGCCCGTTCGTCAACTCCTTTGCGTGATAATTAGTTATATTTTGCTTTTGCAAAGTTATATGAACGCCTTTGGCGTTCGTGATATTTTATTCGCCTTTTTCTCTCGCGTTAGCGAATAAAACTGCCCTTGTGGGCACTAAACTTGTGTATTCCATTTATAGCCCATTCCCCAAACGGTGACAAGGTGGGCAGGATTTGAGGGGTCGTCCTCGATTTTCATTCGAAGGCGCCTTATGTTAACATCAACAATTTTTTCTTCCCCGAAAAAGGATGCGCCCCACACCTTGTTCAAAATGTCGGTGCGGTCAAGGGCGGTGTCGGGGTTTTGGAAAAAATATTCAACAATTTGAAACTCAACCTGAGTAAGCTCAATGTTTTTAATTCCCTTTGTAAGGGTGCGGCGGCGAAGGTTCAAAGAAAATTCGCCAAGCTTTATTTCATCATTTTGCTGAGGTGCAGTGCTTACCTTTTGCATTTCAACCCTTCTATAAAGCGAGTCAACACGGGCAAGCAGCTCGGTTGGAGAAAAGGGCTTTGTAATGTAATCATCGGCACCAAGCATTAAACCGCTTATTTTATCCATTTCCTGTGTTCGGGCGGTGAGCATTATGATGCCTAATGAGGCGCTTCTTTTTCTTAACTCCTTGCAAAGGGCAAAGCCATCCATTCCGGGCATTGAAATGTCCAAAAGAGCAATGTCAAAGGGCTCTGCGGCGCTGTCATAAATTTCCAACGCCTCCTCGCCTGAGCCTGCCTCAACTATTTCATAGCCAACACGGCGCAGGTTGATGCACTCAAATTCTCTAATGGCAACCTCATCTTCAACAATTAAAATTCTTTTCAATTTTATTCCTCCTCAATGAGAGCGAAAATATTTGATATATCTTCCTTGGTAACCGCCTCGGCACCCTGGAAATTTCCTAAACGGTAGGCAAAGACAATACCGTTTGCGCGGGTGAGTTCATCAAAGCCGTCGCGGTTAAATTCGGCGGAATCCCAAGCTTTTTCAGCAACCGCCTGCATTCTGAAAAGTTCCCCTGTGGCCTTGCCGCTTGCCTCATCATAAAAATAGAAAATGCGAAGGCGTGAATCTGTTTTCCGCATTACGCAAAGCCTGCCCGAAAGCTTGTCGGGAATTCGCAGAGAATAACCATCGGTGTAGTTCATAAGCATAGACCTTGCAACAATCAGGCTGTCATCCCTCGGCACGCACCATTTGGTTACCGAAACGCCGTCGGTCAGCACAAGGTTTGATGCCGTTGGCAGGGGGGAAAGCATTGGTATTTCCAAAATAGAATCGGAGTTTATGTCACGGCAGGCAACGTTGCTTTGTCGGTAGGTCGCCTGGGTCACCAGGGTTTCGGGGTCAAAAAACGGATTTGACAGCACGCCGTTATCGTAATAAATAACCTCGGTGAGCATTCCGGTGCCCTTAACAGCATCAATGTAAACCGCAGGGCGACCGCTTTCCAGCTTTGTAAGCTGTGGCGCAAAGTAGGTGGTTACGTTACCGTCAAGAGGGCAGGAGCCTGCCTGCACAATGTTTCCCTCTTCAACCTGCATAAGCTTTGCAACGGCGGTTTTGTCTGCCGAGTTAAGGTCGGCAATAAACAAACCGCTAACCCCATCGGCGTCAAGGTCGCAAATGATAAACTCGGTGTACTTTTCAAGGCACTTTTGAACGGGTGTGCCCCCTGCAAACTCGTAAACCGCAACCTGCTTTTCAACATTACCGTAAATATTATAGCCAACAATGATTTCGGTGTTGCCGTTTTTATCCAAATCGGCAAACTCAACGCACTCAACATCGCTGCCCACAATTTTAATGTCGCCTACGCTTTTATAAACTCCGTCCTGCTTTAGAATGAAGTTAATGTGCACCGTGACGGTGTTATCCATTGTGGTGGAATAAAAGGCAATGGCCTCGTTAACCTTGTCGCCGTCCAAATCGCTTACAATAATTGCCGAGCGATAATCCCCCTCGGTAGGGTATTTAAGGGTGTACTTGCCCGTAACGCTCTCTTTTAAGGCGGCGGAAATAAGGGCATATTCCCCGCTGGGCTCAGGCGGACTTAAAAGATTTTCACCCGTGCCGATTCCGCCTGAGCAGGCGGTGAGCAAAAGACTAAGGCAAAGGGCAAAAACCATCGCCGCAAACCGTTTAACCAAAGCAAATACCTCCTTTTATATACTTAATCAATTTATTATAACATAAATATTACAAAAATGAAATACCTTTAACACAAATTTTACAAATGCTTTGCGGGAGGGGTGACCCCTCCCCTACATTTTATCTGTTTCCCCTTGAGTGGCGTTACTGTGTAGCTAACGCCTTTCTGATTTCCTCCACAGCCTTTAAAATGCCGCCGCCGATTTTAAGATAGTAATACGGCTTTTCGGCACTGCCTCTGACAAAAATATTTTTGCCGAAGGCAGAGGTCAGTTTTAGCATTGTTTCGGGCTCAAGGCTGTTAACACCCAGCCGAACACCGCCTGCATCCTCTTTAATTTCGTAAATGCCGTTTGCCGCGGCGGTTTGGCGAAGGCGGGCAACCGAAATAAGTCCCTCAACCTCCCTTGGCGGGTCGCCAAAGCGGTCAATAAGTTCATCGATAATGTCGCTGACATCCTCATCATTTTTAATTTCGGCAATGCGCCTGTAAATTCCAAGACGGGCAGGCAGGGACTCGATGTAATCGGGGGGAATGTGGGCCGAAATGCTTAAATCAACGGTGCAGGGCAATTCTTCTTTAACCTCTTCCCCGTTTTCCTCTTTTACGGCATCGGCAAGAAGCTTTAGGTACATATCGTAACCAACCGCCTCCATATTTCCGTGCTGTTCACCGCCCAAAATACTGCCGGCCCCCCTTATTTCAAGGTCGCGCATGGCAATTTTAATGCCCGATCCGAACTCGGTGAACTCTCTTATTGCTTCAAGTCTTTTAAGGGCGGTTTCGTTCATCACCTTTCCGCCTCTAAAGCAAAAATAGGCATAGGCACGTCTTGGGCTTCTGCCCACACGGCCGCGAAGCTGGTGAAGCTGGGCAAGACCCATTCGGTCAGCATCCTCAATAATTAAAGTGTTGGCATTTGCCACATCAACACCCGTTTCGATAATGGTGGTGCAAACAAGAATATCAATTTCCTGTTCCATAAGGCTTTTCCAAACGCGGGATAATTCCTCCTCGCTCATTTTGCCGTGGGCAACGGCAATTCTTGTGTCCTCAGGCAGGTCGGCTTTAAGCCTTGCGGCGCACCTTTCAATGGTTTCAACACGGTTGTGCAGGTAATAAACCTGACCGCCGCGGCGAAGCTCCTTGTTTATGGCATCAAGCAGCACACCCTTGTTGTGCTCTAAAACATAGGTTTGAACAGGGTGGCGGTCACTTGGCGCCTCATCTATTGAGGACATATCCCGTAGCCCCGACATTGCCATGTTAAGGGTTCTGGGAATGGGGGTGGCAGAAAGTGTTAAAACATCAACGGCGGGGTATTTTTCCTTTAATTTTTCCTTTTGGGCAACGCCGAAGCGCTGCTCCTCATCAACAATAACAAGACCTAAATCACGGAAAACCACATCGCTCGATATCATTCGGTGGGTGCCGATAACCATATCAACAGTGCCGTTTTTAAGCCCCCTTATAGTCTTTTCCTGCTCCTTTTTGCTTACAAAGCGGGAAAGCATTTTTACTTCAAGCGGCAATTCTCCAAAGCGAGCAAGCACGGTGTTATAGTGCTGCCAGGCAAGAATGGTGGTGGGCACAAGTAAAGCGCACTGCTTACCCTCACAAACGCACTTAAAGGCAGCACGAAGCGCCACCTCGGTTTTGCCAAAGCCAACATCTCCGCAAAGCAGGCGGTCCATTGGCACGGCACGCTCCATATCCCCCTTAATTTCATCAATGCTTCTTAGCTGGTCGGGGGTTTCATCAAAGGGAAAGCGGCGCTCAAAGTCGCTTTGCAGGTCAGTATCGGGTGAAAAGGCGTGTCCCTTTGTGCTCATTCGCTTGGCATAAAGGGCTGTTAACTGTTTTGCCATATCTTTAACGGCTGTGCGCACTCTGGCTCTTGTTTTTTGCCACTCTGCACCGCCAAGTTTATGAATTTTTATGCCACTGTCATCCGCCGCGCCAATATATTTACTCACAAGGTCAAGCTGGGTAACTGGCACATAGAGCACATCACCCTTGGCATAGGAAATTTTAACATAGTCCTTGGTGACACCCTGAGCGGTGATTTTGTTAATGCCGCCGAAAATGCCAATGCCGTGAACGGCGTGAACAACATAATCACCAATTTTAAGCTCTTCAATACTGCCGATTTCCTTGCCGCCTTTGTGCCGCTTAACACGGCGCTTTTCACCGTTTATATGGCGGTGGGTTATGAAGGAAAATTTTGATGAGGGCAGCTCAAAGCCTGAGCTTAGTCCCCCTGTTATCACCGTGACCCCCATATTGATTTTTTCACAGTTAAGGCTTAAAACGGCGGGAACGCCCCTGTCGTTTAAATCCCGAAGCAGTACCCTTGCCGCCCTTTCCTCACCTGCGGCAATAACTGCGCTGCCACCGTTTTTAAGGGTGAAATCCAAATCCTCCAAAAGCACATCGGTGTCCCCTCGCCAAGGGGATGAGCGCTTATAATCAAAATTAACAATCCCATCAATAGGCACAGGATACTTTCCGCGGGAAAAGCTGTCGGCAATAATAAAGGGGTTAAGCTTTGCGAAAAACTCCCCAAGGGAAAGGGAAAACACAGGGTTTTTATGACACAAAAAGCCCTGCTCCACCGCCTTTTTAATATCCTCGTTTTCTAAAACGTGAAAGGAATCAAGGCGGCTCTCTAAACTGCCGCTTTCACTTAAAATAAAAACAGCGTTTTCGGTGTAATCAAGCACCGTTTGGGTATCGCCGTAAATAAAGGGGGCATAGCGGTCAAGACAAAGGGAAACACCGCCTTTTAGCTTATCAATGTCACGGTTTAAGTTCTCCCGTGCCAAATCGGGCAGGCGCTTTGCGCCGTCCCGAAAGCTTTCCAGCTCTGCCGCCAAAACAGCACTATCACAAAAGACCTCGCAGGCAGGGCCGATTTTAACCTCCTTAAGGCCTTCGGTGCGCCGCTGTGTGCCTAAATCAAAGGCAGAAATGGTGTCGATTTCATCCCCCCACAGCTCAATTCGAACGGGCGCCTCGCTAAGGGAGGAAAAAATGTCAATAATGCCGCCCCTGACCGAGAACATTGATGCTCCGTCAACCGTTTCACTTCGCTTGTAGCCCAAATTTTCAAGGCTCTTGCAAAGCGATGTTATGTCAACCTCATCGCCGCATTTAAGGGTTATGATGCTGCTCATTAAAACACCTTTTGGCACGGTGCGTGAAACGGCAGCCGAAACGGGGCAAACAAGCACGCCAAAAGCCCCGTCAAGAAGCCTTGACAGGGTGTTTATTCTTTTAATTTCATACTCTTTCGAAGCGCCTGCGTCACTTAGGCACAAATCCCTTGAGGGGAAATAGAGAGCATCGGCACCGAGGTTTATTAAATCCTCGTAAAGCTCGTTGGCCGAGGATTCATCGGGGGCGATAACCACACATTTGCGCCCCAATGCATTTGAAATGAGGGCTGTGTGAATTCGTGAAAGCCCAACTGCAGCAATTCCCTTTTTCCCTTTTTCAAGATTTTCCTTAAGCCGCGAAAAGGCAGGCTCGTTTTTAAGCACATCCTTTAAAAATTCCATTTAAAAAGCCCTTCTGAAATAATTTTGGATGCAGCGCGGAAATGCGCTGTTTTTATTATACTATCTTTGCCTTTGTTTTTCAACACTTTCCTTCCTGCTTTTTCAACTATTTTAACTCGGTACTTTTCCGATATTATGTTAACCAATTTTTAAAACATACACTCTCCCCTTTTTCCTGCTTTTTCCGTGTCACAAAATTTGAATAAAAATATTAACAAATTATTCAATAATATTTATTTGTAATATAATAGATTTTGTGCTATAATTAGGTCGTATATTATCAAAAATCTTTTTTGAGGAGAGATTTTGTGTCATTTCCGCTTGAAAACATAAGAAATTTTTGCATTATTGCTCATATTGACCACGGTAAATCCACCCTTGCCGACCGAATGCTGGAGCTTACCGATTCGGTATCGTCACGAGAGATGGAGGAGCAGATTCTTGACAGCATGGAGCTTGAAAGAGAGCGTGGTATTACCATTAAGGCACACGCTATAACCCTTTATTACACCGCAAGCGACGGCGTTAAATATGAACTTAACCTCATTGACACCCCAGGCCATGTTGACTTTCATTATGAGGTTTCCCGCTCCCTTGCCGCCTGCGAGGGCGCAGTGCTGGTTGTTGATGCTTCTCAGGGCATTGAGGCGCAGACCCTTGCCAACACCTATCTTGCGGCCGACCACGGGCTTGAGCTGTTGCCCGTTGTTAACAAAATCGACCTGCCCTCTGCTGAGCCCGACAGGGTTATAAACGAAATTGAGGACATTATCGGAATTCCCGCCGTTGGCTGCCCTAAAATCAGCGCCAAAAGCGGTCTCAATATTGAAGAGGTGCTGGAGCGAATTATTACCGACATTCCCGCCCCCAAAGGGGATAGAACCGCACCTTTAAAAGCACTTATTTTTGACTCTTACTATGACTCCTACAAGGGTGTTGTGGTATTCTTCCGCGTGGTAAGCGGTAAAATTAAGGTGGGCGACACCATTAAAATGATGGCAACAGGCGCCACTGTGCAGGTTGTGGAGCTTGGCCGAAAGGGCGCTCTTGCCCTTGAGCAGTGTGATTGCCTTGAGGCTGGCGAGGTAGGCTATCTTGCCGCCTCCATTAAAACCGTGAGCGAGGCTCAGGTTGGCGACACCATCACCCTAGCCGATACCCCTGCCGCCGAGGCACTTGAGGGCTACCGCAAGGCAACTCCCGTTGTTTTCTGCGGAATTTACCCTGCCGATGGCGCCCGATACGGCGACCTTAGAGAAGCCCTCGAAAAACTGCAGCTTAATGATGCTTCCCTTCTTTACGAGCCCGAAACCTCCTCGGCTTTGGGCTTCGGCTTCCGTTGCGGCTTTTTGGGTCTTTTGCACATGGAAATCATTCAGGAAAGGTTAGAGCGGGAATATAATTTAGACCTTGTTACCACCGCACCCAGCGTTATTTATAAATTTGAACTGACAAACGGAGAAACCGTTTCGGTGGACAATCCCACAAACTATCCCGACCCTGCAACAATTGTTAAAGCCTTCGAGCCCGTGGCCGATGTTCATATTTATTCCCCCAGTAGCTTCGTTGGCGCAATTATGCAGCTGTGTGAGGAAAGGCGCGGCACCTACACCGATATGAAATATATGGGTGACCGCGTTGATATTCATTATATTATGCCTATGGGCGAAATTGTTTACGACTTTTTTGATGCCCTTAAATCCCGCACAAAGGGTTATGCAAGTTATGATTACGAAATGAAGGGCTATGAGGCCTCCCGCCTTGTAAAGCTTGATGTGCTGCTTGCAGGTGATGTTGTTGATGCCCTTTCCTTCATTGTTCACGCTGATAATTCTTACACGAGAGCCAGAAAAATTGCAGAACGCCTTAAGGAATTTATCCCCCGCCAGCTTTTTGAGGTGCCCATTCAGGTTGCCGTTGGCGGCAAGGTTATTGCCCGCGAAACGGTTAAGGCACTAAGAAAGGATGTTCTTGCTAAGTGCTACGGCGGCGATATCACAAGAAAGAAAAAACTTCTTGAAAAACAAAAAGAAGGCAAAAAGAGAATGCGTCAGCTTGGCAGCGTAGAGGTGCCGCAGGAGGCATTTATGGCTGTTTTAAAGCTTGATGAATAAAAAATTTAAAGCCAAAAAATCCAAGGAGACAAAAAATTGATTAAGGGCGCCGTATTTGATTTAGACCACACACTATTTGACCGCTATGCCACACTTCGTGCGGTGCTGCCCGAAATGTACAAGCGGCTTCGTGACAAAATCCCGCAGGACCTTTCCTGTGAGGATTTCATTGAAAAGCTTATAAAAATTGAAAAACTTCACATTTATCACGGCTGGGAATATACCGGTGAAAAACTTGTTCAGGCTGGTGTTTTTCTTGAGGGCACCACGGGCGAGGATGTTTGGCAGTGTCTTTACAGGCACTGTTGGCCCCTTGCCGCTGTGGAATTCCCGTTTACAAAGCCTATGCTCAAAAGGCTTCGCGAAATGGGGCTTAAGGTTGGCCTTATCACCAACGGCTCGGTACCAAACCAAAGCATTAAGCTTGACCTTATGGATATGTGGTCCTGCTTTGATGAGGTTATCATTTGCGATGACGAAAAATACCCCGCAAAGCCCCACCCCGCCGCCTTTAAGGCAATGAGTGAAAAGCTGGGGTGCCCTCCCGAAAGCTTGCTTTATGTGGGCGACAACCCCTTTAACGATGTTTTGGGCGCAAGGGCGGGCGGTTTTGTTCCCGTGTGGGTTAAAACCATCGGTGTTTGGCCCGATGAAATTAAGGAACGCGCCCCCTTTGAGGTAAACGATGTTTCCGAAATTCCCGAACTTGTTCGCAAAATCAATTCTTTGTGATTTTTACATATTTTAATCCCTATTCTTCGAAAGGAAGCGAAAATTTAAATGTTCAAACGCCTTTTAAAGTGCGTTGGAGAGTTTAAACTCCCCACCATTCTCACCGTGCTTTTAATGACAGGTGAGGTTGTTATCGAATGCTTTATTCCCTTTTTAACCGCTAATCTTATAAACTCTATTCAAAGCGGCGCGGCAACGGGGGCAATAAGCATGGGCGATGTTTTAAAAACAGGCGCCGTGCTCATACTGCTTGCCGTTTTGTCCCTCGCCTGCGGCGGTCTTGCGGCTTTCACCAGTGCCAAGGCTTCATCTGGCTTTGCAAGGAATTTAAGGCGCGATGTTTTCTCCCGTCTTCAAACCTTTTCTTTTAGCAACATAGATAAGTTTTCAACCTCATCCCTTGTTACACGCCTTACAACCGATATTACCCACGTGCAAATGTCCTTTATGATGATTATAAGAACGGCGGTCAGAGCCCCACTTATGCTCATTTTCGCCGTTATTATGGCCTATGTTATGGGCGGCGCGCTGGCAACCAGCTTTGTGGTTATCATTCCCTTCCTTGTTTTCGGTCTTTTAATGGTGGCAAGAAAGGCAATGCCCTCCTTCCGCCGCGTGTTTAAAAAGTATGACCGCTTAAATGAATCCATTGAAGAAAATGTTCGGGCAATGCGTGTTGTTAAGGGCTTTGCCCGTGAGGATTACGAAAAGGAAAAATTCGGTGTGGCAAGTGAAAACATTCGCATTGATTTCACCCGCGCCGAGCGCATTGTAGCGCTCAATGGCCCCTTAATGCAAATTTGCATTTATTTTAATATGGTCTTTGTGCTTCTGGTTGGCTCACACCTTGTTATTAAAAGCGGCGGCTCCCTTATAAATGTGGGTGAAATTTCCGCAATGCTTACCTATGGTATGCAAATTCTAATGCAGCTTATGATGCTTTCAATGATTTATGTTATGCTTACAATGTCGGCAGAGAGTATTAAGCGTATTTATGAGGTTTTAACCGAAGAACCCGAACTTTCAAACCCCGAAAACCCTGTTTACACCGTGGAAAACGGCAGTGTTGAATTTAAAAATGTTTCCTTTAAATATTCAAAAACTGCCGAACAGTTTGCCCTTAAAAATATAAACCTTAATATTAAATCGGGAATGACCGTTGGTATTCTCGGTGGCACAGGCTCCAGCAAAACCACACTTGTTCAGCTTATCGACCGCCTTTATGATGTTACCGAGGGCCAGCTGCTTGTTGGCGGCAAGGATGTAAGAGAATATGACCTTGATACACTAAGACAAAGTGTTGCAATGGTTTTGCAAAAAAACCTGCTGTTTTCGGGGACCATTAAGGAAAACCTGCGTTGGGGCAATGAGGCTGCCACCGACCAAGAGTTGGTTGAGGCCTGCAAGCTTGCTCAGGCACACGATTTTGTTATGTCCTTCCCCGATGGTTACGATACCTTCATTGAGCAGGGCGGCACCAATGTTTCGGGCGGCCAAAAACAGCGCCTTTGCATTGCCCGTGCGCTGGTTCGAAAACCTAAAATTTTAATCCTTGACGACTCAACCAGTGCGGTTGACACAAAAACCGATGCACTTATTCGTTTGGGCTTTAAAAAGTTTATCCCCGAAACCACCAAAATCATCATTGCACAGCGTGTGGCTTCGGTTATGGATGCCGATTTAATCGTTGTTCTTGATGGCGGCAGCGTTTCGGCCGCAGGAACCCACGACCAGCTGCTTACTAGCAGTGAAATTTACCGTGAGGTTTACACACAGCAGGTAAAGGCAGGTGGCATAAATGAGTAGACCGGCACAGCTTCCAAAGGGCGCCAGAGCAACAAGAAAGCTTGACCCTAAAATGCTGCTTCGCGTTGTTAAAATGCTTTTTAAATCTTACCCCGCACTTCTCCCTTTCACCTGTTTTTGCATTGTCTTTTCATCCCTTGTTTCGGCAATTCCATCGGTGTTTACCCAGCAGGTGCTTGCGGTTATCACAAAGTATCTTGATATGGGCTCCACCGATATAACTGCGGCAATGGGCGAAATAAGCCCCAAAATCATCACCCTTATTGTGCTTTATGTGCTTTCCCTCATTTTTATGTTCCTCCACACCCAGCTTATGACCTATATCACCCAAGGCTTTCTTTCGAAAATGAGGTGCAAAATGTTTGATGGAATGCAGAATTTGCCCATTAAATATTTTGACCAGAATAAGCACGGCGACATTATGAGCCACTATACCAATGATATTGACACTCTGCGTCAACTTGTGTCACAGTCACTTCCCCACCTTTTGCAGTCGGTCATCATTGTCACCACCGTGCTCTCCATTATGTTGTGGTATTCTATTCCTATGACCCTGGTTGTTCTTTGCGGCGTTACCGCAATGTTTATTATTTCAGGCAAAATCGGTGGCGGCAGTGCCAAGTTCTTTATGGTACAGCAAAAGGCCGTGGGTAAGGCCGAGGGCTTTATTCAGGAAATTATGACAGGTCAAAAGGTTGTTAAGGTCTTTTCCCGCGAGGAAAGGGTTAAAGAGGATTTTGAAAAACTAAACGATGAACTTTATGAGGTTGGCTTCCGCGCCCACGCAATGGCCAACGTGCTTGGTCCCATAACCATGAACCTTGGTAACATTCTTTATGTTATTTGTGCCACCGCAGGCGGTCTTTTCCTAATTTCGGGAGTGCCAAACATAGGCATTGCAGGCCTGCCCTTTACCATTGATATTATTATCCCCTTTCTTAACATGACCAAACAGTTCACAGGCAATGTTAATCAGGTTGCACAGCAGTTCAACTCCATTGCTATGGCGCTGGCAGGCGCACAGCGTATTTTTGAGCTTATGGACAGCACTCCCGAAGCCGATGAGGGCTATGTTACCCTTGTTAATGCCGAAATTGATGAATTTGGCAATATCAAAGAAACCGAGAAGCACACTGGCCATTGGGCCTGGAAGCACCCCCACTGCGCCGATGGCAGTGTTACCTACACCCCTCTTCAGGGTGATGTGACTATGACTGAGGTTGACTTTGGTTATGAGGAAAACAAGCAGGTGCTTTACGATGTTTCGGTTTACGCTCGCCCCGGCCAAAAGGTTGCCTTTGTTGGCGCAACGGGTGCAGGAAAAACCACCATTTTAAACCTGATTAACCGTTTTTATGACATTGCCGACGGCAAGGTGCGTTATGACGGTATTAACATTAACAAAATTAAAAAAGCCGATTTAAGGCGTTCCCTCGGCATTGTTTTGCAGGAAACAAACCTCTTTACAGGCACGGTTATGGATAACATTCGCTATGGTCAGCTTGATGCTACCGATGAGCAGTGCATTGAGGCCGCCCGCCTTGCAGGTGCCGATGATTTCATTCGCCGCCTGCCCGAGGGCTATAACACAATGCTTACAAATAACGGCGCCAATTTGTCCCAGGGTCAACGACAGCTTATTGCCATTGCCCGCGCCGCCGTTGCCGACCCGCCCGTTATGATTCTTGATGAGGCAACCTCCTCCATTGACACCCGCACCGAGGCGCTTGTTCAGGCGGGAATGGATAAGTTAATGCAGGGCCGTACAGTATTTGTTATCGCTCACAGACTTTCCACCGTTATGAATTCCGATGTTATTATGGTGCTGGATAAGGGTCGCATTATTGAACGGGGCAACCATGAGGAGCTGATTGCAAAAAAAGGCACCTACTATCAGCTTTACACAGGCGCCTTTGAGCTTGAATAATTATGGAAAAAATTAAAGAGCTTTTAAATTCCTGTGGCATTAAAAGAGTGGGCTTTTGCAGTTACGAGGGAGTGAAAAATGCCCTCCTCCCCTGCCGAAATTTGGCTCGTCTGCCCGAAAATGCAAAAACGGTAATTTGCGCCGTTTTCCCTTACAAAGTGAAAGATGCGGTGCCCGAAAACATCAGTCGTTATGCGGCGGTGCCTGATTATCACACGGTTTGCGGCGAAATGCTTAAAATTGCGGCAGAAAAACTAAAGGCGCTTTTCCCCGAAAACGCCTTTGAGGCTTTTATCGATAACTCCCCCATAAACGAGGTTTTAGCCCTATCAAAAACAAGGCTCGGCAAGGTGGGACAAAACGGCCTTTTCATTGATGATAAATTCGGAAGTTTCGTTTTTTTAGGTGAAATTGTAACCGATTTGGATTTAAATGTCACCGACCACTCCCCCACCCCCTGCTTGGGTTGTGGGAAATGCAAGGCGGCTTGCCCCGTGGGGCTTAAAAAGGAAGACTGCCTTTCAAAAATCACACAACAAAAGGGTGAGCTATCAAACGAGCAAAGGCTTTTAATAAAGCAAAACGGCCTTGTTTGGGGCTGTGACATTTGCAGTGAGGTCTGCCCTGAAAATGATGGCAAAGACCTAACTGATATTGCCGAGTTTTTAAACTCCTATCGCTACTGCTTCTCCCCCACCGAGGATTACACCGATAGAGCCTACACCTGGCGCGGCGAAAAGGTGATTTTAAGAAATTATGAGATTATAAAAAACGAAAAATAATCTACCCGCCCGCAAACCCACACGTTTAAAGGGATTTGATTACAGCAATAGCGGCGCATATTTTATAACGATATGCATCCATAACCGCAAAAATATATTGTGTGATATTGTAGGGGATGGCGTTTACGACATCCCGAAAACGACAGAAGACTGTTTTTATGCAAATTAAAAAGCACAGGAAAACGGAACGTATCCTGTGCTTTTATTTTTTATATTCTATTATATCTTCAACGCGGCAATTTAATGCCGAACACAACTTATCAATGGTTTTTGTTTCAATATTTTCGTTTGCCTTCAGTCGCCTTATTGTTTTGCTGTCAATTCCACATTCTTCCCGCAATTTGTAGGTAGAAAAGCCTTTGTTTTTCATTGTAATCCATAATTTGTCAAAAACTATCACAACAATACCCCCTTGACACATATTATTATGGGGGTTATAATCTTAATTATTAAGGGGATATAATCCCCATAAATAGGGTACATTATATTGTAATCGGGTGATAAAATATGCTGCTGTCTTGTGAAAATTATTTTTGTATTTATCAAAAGGATGGTGCCTGTATTTTAGACCATATAAACATTAATATACAGGGCTTTTGTGAGGGTTGTGTTTTCCCTGATGTAGATTTCGACAAACTGGAAAAAATAAAAGAAATGTATAGGGAATTTTATTAAATGAAAAAGCACCATAACGGGAGACGCTTCGTAAGGAAGTGTTCTCCCAATTTTATTTTTATATAAAAATTGACACTTATCTGGAAGATAAGTGTCATAGTGGGTTACATACTTTAAAATTAACCTATCTCAAAGATAAGAATAATAAGTGATATTGTGAGACAGGTCTCACAGTGATATTTTGCCTTTCGGCAAAGTGATATGAAAACCTATTGGTTTTCGTGATATTATATCCGCCCTTAAAACTGCCCTAAGGGCAATATAACTATGCGTAGCATAATATAACTGCGAAGCAATATAACTCGCCTTTGGCGAATATAACTGAGGCACCTTCCTTACGGAGGGTGCCACAAACGGGTGCTTTTTCATTCTCCCTTGTATTTCTTTCTCGTTGCCATGCCGCCTCTTATGTGGCGCTCCTGCTTATTTTTCTCCAGCACCGCCTTAACCTGTTTATATAGGGCGGGCTGACTGCGCTTTAGCCGCTCGGTCACATCCTTGTGCACCGTTGACTTGCTCACCTTAAACACCTTTGCCGCAGCCCTCACGGTGCCGCCCGTTTCGATAATGTACTGTCCCAAAACAACAGCTCTATCAAAGGACAACGATCTCATACCATTAACCACCTTATTAAAAGGACTTAGTTAATTGTATGAGAGCGATTAATAAATTATACCTTTCGTGTGGACTGCTGCTACCATAGCGCAGGTCTTTAAGTCAAAACAAAAAAAGGTGTGTCTTTCGACACACCTTTTAAAATTACATCAGTTTAAGATAGAGCTCTTTTATTTCTTCAACGCTGGTTTCGCGAGGATTGCCGGGGCGGCAAGCATCATCGAAAGCAGACTGAGAAAGGAAGTCAATATCTTCCTTCTTTACGATTTCTTTAAGGTCGGCAGGAATACCAACATCAGCAGAAAGCTTTTTAACAGCATCGATAGCAGCTTTTCTTGCTTCTTCCAAGGTCATAGCATCGGTGCCATCTACGCCCATAGCCTTAGCGATATCTCTGTACTTTTCACCGGTTTCGGGAGCATTGTATTCCATAACGGTGGGAAGAATAATAGCATTTGCCACACCGTGAGGAGTATCATATAAAGCACCGAGGGGGTGAGCCATAGAGTGAACGATACCAAGACCTACATTAGAAAAGCCCATGCCTGCGATGTACTGACCGAGAGCCATACCCTCTCTGCCAGCATCGGTGTTTTCAACAGCACCGCGGAGAGATTTTGCAATAAGCTCGATAGCCTTTAAATGGAACATATCGCTCATTTCCCAAGCACCCTTGGTGATATAGCCTTCGATAGCGTGGGTTAAAGCATCCATACCGGTAGCGGCGGTAAGACCTTTAGGCATGGAAGCCATCATATCGGGGTCAACAATAGCTACAACAGGAATGTCGTGCACGTCAACGCAAACCATCTTGCGATTATTTTCGACATCGGTGATTACGTAGTTGATTGTAACCTCAGCAGCGGTACCTGCAGTGGTAGCAACAGCGATGATAGGTGTGCAGGGGTTCTTTGTGGGAGCAACACCTTCCAGGGAGCGAACATCTGCAAATTCAGGATTAGTGATAATAATACCGATAGCCTTTGCGGTATCCATAGAAGAACCGCCGCCGATAGCAACGATGCAGTCAGCACCGCTTGCTTTAAACGCAGCAACGCCGTTTTGAACATTTTCAATTGTGGGATTGGGCTTAATATCGCTGTAAATATCGTAAGCTATGTTAGCGTTATCAAGAATGTCGGTTACCTTCTTAGTAACATTGAACTTGATAAGGTCGGGGTCGGAGCAAACGAAAGCCTTTTTAAAGCCTCTTGCCTCGATTTCGGTTGCAATTGCGTTAATTGCGCCTTTACCGTGATAGCTGGTTTCGTTGAGTACAAATCTGTTTGCCATTTTAGTTTTCTCCTTTATAAAAAATTTTCTTTTTTAAATATACACTGCTAATTCGCACTGTTTTTTATATTATATCATTCTTTGCTGTTAAAATCAATCCGTTTTATAAGGTTTGAAATCCATATTTTAAAACATATCTATTGGAAAGACAAAACACAACTGAAAGCGAAAAAAGGGCAGGGGAGTGGACGGTGTTATGTAAACCAAAATTTTGCCCTTAATTTCTGCTCTCGGATTTTATATTATGTAAACCTATAAAGAATTTTTGCCTCACAAAGACCTTTATATTAAACAAAACGCCACACAAAGACTTGCGGTATTATGTAAACTTAGTGTGACGCTTATGGTTTTGTTGTTATGTTAACCTCCGCTTCTTAAATCCTTAAAGAAATTTTGCAGCATTTCGGTGCACTTACTTTCGCAAATTCCCGAATAAATTTCTGTGTTTGTGTTTGCTGTGAAAACATTTTGGGCGCTGCCGCAGGCGCCCGCCGCAAAATCATAAGCGCCGAAAATCACCGATTTAATCCTTGAATTTATGATGGCGCCCGCGCACATAACGCAGGGTTCTAGGGTCACATAAAGCTCGCATTCATCAAGCCGCCAGCTATGAAGTTTCTTGCAGGCCGCCTCAATGGCTCTGATTTCGGCGTGACCAAGGGCGCTGTTTTTGGTTTCGCGGTCATTTTTTCCTTCGCCCACAATTTGGCCATCCTTAACCACCACAGCGCCAATGGGAATTTCGCCGTTTTTGGCCGCTTCAAGACCTAATTCAATTGCTCTGTACATAAATTTCTTATCCATAAATCTTACCTTTTGTTTCACGTGAAACATTTATTTAGGCTGACGAGAGTCGAACCCGTCACGCCTGACAAATAATAATTTTCCGTTTTTTCTTGTCTCATCACTTGTAATACGTCAGTATTACTGCATTCTTCGACTTCGCCCTCCCAGAAAATTATTTATTTGCCAGGTCGAAGAGTTTCTCTCAGCCGCCTTTTATTGAAAGGCGATGCGTGAAATTTGCAGTAAGGCTGTCGCCTTACAAAAATGAACGCAAGAAAGGCAGTAAAAGGCAGCGAGCGAAACCGCAACGGATTCGACTCTCATCAGCCAACAAGCGCCGAAAATTTGCTTTTCGGCGCTTGTTTGTTTTATTGCGGGAGTTAGTTATCTTAAAAATATAGCCTCAGCAAGGGTTAAAATAATGCAAATTATAACAATTGGGGAGGTGAAAAACCAAACTAGCTTATCCTTGGTTGTGGCAACCGTTTTGTTTTCCTCGGTTTCAAGGGTTTCATTTTCCTTTCTCGATAAAAGGAAAATACCCAAAATGCCGAGAAGCAGATTAAAACACAGCACAAAGAGGTAAACAGTGTTCACAAGCTCAAATCCAAACCACTGATCAAGGTAATAAACGCCCACCGAAATGAAGTTGTTAACAAAGTGAATGATGATTGCGGGCCACATTGAGCCACTTTTAACCGTGGCATAGCCCGCCGCAAGGCCAATTATGGCGGCAAAGGCAATTTGTGTAAAGTTTCCGTGGATAAGGCCGAACAAAACCGATGAAACGATTATTGCAAAGCCATCACCATAACGCCGCAGTGACCCGAGGCAAACACCGCGCATTCCAAATTCCTCAACAAAGGCAGGGACCAGAGCGGTGGAGATAAAGGCAAGGGTTACACCGAAAATGCCCTCAGGATAGGAGGGCTCAACATACTTATCGGGGAAGCCCAGGTTAATTAGTATCGTTCCGCTAACCGAATTTGCAATGTTAGAAAATGATGCCGCACCAATGCCAATTAGGGTAAGTGGCAAAAAGGTGCCTTTTTTAGGCCTAACAAAGTGGAGAAGCTCAGCTATCTTAAATCCTCCCCATTTCATAACCGCCGAAAAGGGCAGAATGAAAAAAGCAATGGACAAAATTATCTGCACAAAGCAGGAAACGGCAGGGTCTGTGATAAGATTATCGAGATGGCTTCGTGAAACACCCAAAATGCCGAGAATAACGGACAAAAGGGTGTACCAACCAACCGAAATCAGAAGAATTGCGCCGTAAGCAAGGCCCAAAGCGTTACCAAGGCGGCGAATGCCATCCTTTTCGTTTTTGCGGGCAATTCTCCGCTTTTCTCGGATTTCAAGTTCAAGTAAA
>JAFTPI010000059.1 GCA_017463345.1 Clostridia bacterium
GGCAATTTTATCCAGCGCCATAAAGCCTGCGTTGTGGCGGGTTTTTTCATATTCCTTGCCGGGGTTTCCAAGGCCGACAATGAGAAAATCATATTGTCCACCGGGTTTTCTGAAAAACATAAAAAATGACCTCACAAATTTAACTGTTCCTATTGTAACACAAGAAAAGTTTATTGTAAAGAATGGAAAAATGTGATAAAATAAGGTTTAGTAAATAGGGGGCAGATAGCGTGAAAGACACAACTCTTTGTTACATAGAAAACGATAAAAACCAAACCCTGCTGCTACATCGAACAAAAAAGAAAAACGATTTGAATGAGAACAAGTGGATAGGCGTTGGCGGCAAGTTTGAAAAGGGCGAAACCGCCGAACAGTGCCTTATTCGCGAGGTTTATGAGGAAACAGGGCTTACCCTTAATTCCTACACCTATAGGGGTGTTGTTGATTTTATTTCCGATGTTTGGGAAGATGAAAAAATGCACCTTTTTACTGCCACCGTTATTGATGATACCTTAAAAGAATGCGATGAGGGCGAGCTAAAATGGGTAGATAACGATAAGGTTTTAAGCTATCCCACCTGGGAGGGGGATAGGGTGTTTTTGGAACTGCTCCAAAAAAATGAGCCCTTTTTTCACCTGACATTACGCTATGAAGGCGAAAAACTTGTGAAAACAAGCCTTGACAAATAAGAATTTTATAGTATTATTATTAATATATAAAGCGTTGATAAGGAAAGTAACCTGAAACCTTGTTTTATCAGAGAGGGCGGTCATCGGCTGAAAGCCGCTTAAAATGAGTTTGGGCGAAGACCACCTTTGAGTGTCGGTGAAATAAATGAAGTCGGCCGCGTGATTTGCGTTAGAGAATCGAAAAGAGGCAGTTTTTTAAAAACTGCAATGCGGGTGGAACCGCGGAGAAAATGTCTTTCTTCGTCCTGTGCGGCAAATATGCCGTGCGGGGCGTTTTTTATTTTGATTTTAAAAGTGGAGGAACTTTTATGAAAATTATTTTAAACTCAAGCGAAAGAGAATTTGACAGCGCTGTCAGCGTTTATGAGGCTGTTAAATCCCTTGGCGGCGGCTTTGCAAAAAACGCCTGCGCCGCTATTGTTAACGGCAAAAATGCCGACCTTCGCACCATTTTAAACGATGGTGACGAGGTTCAAATTCTCACCTTTGATGATGATTACGGCAGGTGGACCTTCCGTCACACCGCATCTCACATTTTGGCTCAGGCAGTAAAGCGCCTTTATCCTAGCGTTAAGCTTGCCATTGGTCCTGCGGTTGACGACGGTTTTTACTATGACATTGACAGCGAAACAATGTTTACTCCCGATGACCTTAACGTTATTGAGGAGGAAATGAAAAAAATCGTTAAAGAGGATTTGCCCCTTGAGCGTTTTACCTTGTCAAGAAAAGAGGCTCTTGACTTTTTCAAAAGCAAAGGCGAGGATTACAAGGTTGAGCTTATAAACGACCTGCCTGAGGATGCAGAGATTTCTCTTTACAAGCAGGGCGAATTTATTGACCTTTGCGCCGGCGCCCATCTTATGTCCACAGGGCTTGTTAAGGCATTTAAATTAACCTCCGCAACAGGCGCTTATTGGCGCGGCGATTCAAGCAGAAAAATGCTTCAAAGAATTTACGGCACCGCTTTCCCCAAGCAAAGCGAACTCATTGCCCGATTAGAACAAATTGAGGAGGCAAAAAAGCGTGACCATAACAAAATCGGTCGCGAGCTCGAACTCTTTACAACCTGCGATGTTATCGGTCAGGGTCTTCCCATTATGCTGCCTAAGGGCACACAAATCATTCAAACTCTCCAGCGCTTTGTTGAGGATGAGGAGGCGCGCCGCGGCTGGATGCGCACCAAAACTCCCTTAATGGCAAAGAGCGACCTTTATAAAATTTCGGGCCATTGGGACCATTATCTTGATGGTATGTTCGTTATGGGCGACCCCACCGATGAAACCAAGGAGTGCTTTGCCCTTCGCCCCATGACCTGCCCCTTCCAGTATCAGGCATATTTAAACCGCCCCCGTTCTTATAGGGATTTGCCCCTGCGCTATGCCGAAACTTCAACCCTTTTTAGAAATGAGGACAGCGGCGAAATGCACGGTCTTATCCGCGTTCGCCAGTTCACCATTTCCGAGGGTCACCTTATGTGCCGCCCCGACCAGCTTGAGGATGAATTCCGCCGCTGCTTGGAGCTTACCACCTTTATGCTTAAAACATTAGGTCTTTATGAGGATGTTTCCTACCGCTTTAGCCAGTGGGACCCCGAGGATAAGGGCAAATACATCGGCACTGCTGAGCAGTGGGATGAGGCTCAGAGCAAAATGGAGAATATCCTAAACGACCTTGGCATTAAATATAAGGTAGGTATTGGCGAGGCCGCATTCTATGGTCCCAAACTTGACATTCAGATTAAGAATGTTCACGGCAAGGAGGACACCCTTATTACCATTCAAATCGACCAGATGCTTGCCGAAAAATTCGGTATGGAATACACCGATAGTGACGGTAGTAAGAAAAATCCCTACATTATTCACAGAACCTCTATTGGCTGCTA
>JAFTPI010000060.1 GCA_017463345.1 Clostridia bacterium
ACAAGGCGCCGAACGGAAGTTGTAAGCGTTGTAACAAACATAAGGTAGGCTATGTAATCGGCGGCGGAAATCTGCTTAAAGTAAAGGAACAAGGCGCCTGCCGCCACAACAACAATGTACATTATGCCATCGAAAAGGCGGGTGAAGGACTGAAAAGCACCCATAATTTTATAAACCTTTGATTTAATATCAAGGAATTTCGAGTTGCTTTTGTCAAACTTATCCTTTTCAAATTCCTCTTTTGCAAAGGATTTAACAATTCTTATTCCAAGCAGGCTGTCCTCAACGGCGGCGTTAAGCTCGCCAACCTGCTTTCTCGATTCTCTAAAGCCCGTTTTCATTTTCTTTCTGAAAATTGAAAGAACCAAAACCGATGGGGGAATAACCGCAAAAATTATAAGGGTGAGGGCTAGATTCATGTTGCAAAGAATTATAAACGAGCAAACAATTTTAATTCCCGCAATAAAGAATTCCTCAGGACAGTGGTGGGCAAATTCGGTAATATCAAAAAGGTCGGAGGTGATTCTTGACATAAGTGTTCCAACCTTGGCATTGTCGTAATAGGAAAAAGATAATTTTTGCAGGTGAGCAAAAAAGTCATAACGCATTTCTGATTCAATTTTTGTGCCCATAATGTGACCGTAGGTAGCCATATAATAGTTGGCGGCGGTGTCAATAATGCGAAGCGCAAGATAAAAAGCGGTGCAACCAAAAATTAGGGTGAGCGTTAAATTGCCGCCTTCGGTCACGGTTTCAGTAATTTCCCTTACAATCATTGGCAAAAACAGTTCGCAAAGCGTTGTAAGCGCGGCGCAAAAAAGATCAATTATAAGCGTTGCCTTGTGGCGCTTAAAATAGGGAATAAACCGACTAAACATTCCAAAAACAGATTTTTTATTTTTCAATTAAATCACCTGGATTTCATAAATACGATATAATTATATAATTTTTTTACTTTCAAATCAAGAGTTCATTATTTGTTAATTGAATTTGGAGTTAAAATATGGTAATATTAGTTATACAAGGAGTTGGTTTTATGTTTAAAAAGTATATCCTACCGCTTATAATAACCCTTATTTTAGGTGCCGCAAATTATTACGTGACCCTGCCTGCATTTCACATTAAATCGGTTGCACTTTGGGGCTTTGTTTTGTTTTTAATTGTTGTTTTCGTTTTATCCTATCTTATCATTAACAAAACAAAAGGACTTTTAGATATTTTTAAGGGTGATTCCCCCTCAAGGCGTTATCAGAGAAAGGTTAACGGCGTTGAGATTAAAGAACTTAAAATTAAGAAATGGCATAAAATCACCGCACTCATCCTAGCGAGTGTTTTAATTGTTGCCGTTGTGGCTATTTTTGTTTCCTCAACCCCCATTTTCAACGCCTCGAAATATCAAAAGATGATAACCGTTAATGAGGGTGATTTCTCAAAGGATATTGCCGAAATTCCTCTTTCTAAAATTCCCGTTGTTGACCGCGATACAGCCACACGCCTTGGAAGCCGAAAAATCGGCGAGGTGGTTGAGCTGGTTTCTCAGTTTAATGTGTCGGATTATTACACCCAGATAAACTTCAAAGAGGTTCCTGTTCGTGTTTCTCCCCTTGAATATGCCGATGTTTTAAAATGGTTTGTAAATAAAGATGAAGGCATTCCTTATTATGTTAAAATAGATATGGCAACCCAGGATACCGAGCTTATCGAACTTAAAGAGGGTATGAAATATTCTCCCAGTGAATTTTTCGCCCGCGATTTAATGCGCCATGTTCGCTTTTCTTATCCCACCAAAATGTTTGAAAAAACCACCTTTGAAATTGATGATAATGGCAATCCTTATTGGATTCTTTCTTATTATGATTATACAATCGGTTTCTTGGGCGGTAAGGATATTACAGGCGTTGTAGCAGTAAATGCTGTTACAGGAGAAATGAAGGATTATAAGGTGAAAGAGGTTCCTGAGTGGATTGACACCGTTTATTCCGCAAATATGATAATTGAGCAGGCCGATTTTTGGGGCGCTTACCAAAACGGTTATTGGAACTCAATTTTTGCTCAAAAGAATGTTGTTGCCACAACCGATGGCTATAACTATTTGGCCATTGATGATGATGTTTGGCTTTACACAGGTATTACCTCGGTTGTAAGAGATGAATCCAACATTGGATTTATCCTTGTTAATATGCGCACAAAAGAGGCCAAGACCTTTTCAATTAACGGTGCCGAGGAATATTCCGCAATGGCATCGGCTGAGGGTATGATTCAGGAAAAGGGCTATGTTGCAACATTCCCGATTCTTGTCAACATTGAGAACATTCCATCATATTTTATCAGCCTTAAGGATAGCGCAGGACTTGTTAAGGCTTATTCCTTCGTTTCGGTTTCTAACTATCAAATTGTTGGCGTTGCCGATACATTAGAGGGCGCACAAAACGAATATATTAGGCTTCTTAAAAATTCTGATATTATAAACGAATCTTCAAACACAACTACCGACCTTTCAAAGGTTACTGCTACCACAAAGGTGGTCGGCATAGAGACCGCGGTTGTTAATGGCAATTCTAAGTATTATATCAAGCTTGAAAACATTGAAAATGTCTTTGTTGTCGATATATCCCTTTGGGATAAGCTCCCCTTTGTGGAAGAAGGCGACACCGTTAGCATTGAATATTACACCGATGCAAACGGTAAAATAACGGTAACTGCTATAAAATAAAAAAATCCCCGACAGCGTGTCTGTCGGGGATTAGTTTTTTTAAATTGTCCAGTTTTCCATATCAGAAAGCATTACGGCTGAAAAAACGCCGTCAACAAAGAAAAACTGAAGTTTATATTTGTTGTTGAAAACATAAATTAAAACCTTTGCATTACTTGAAGTGTCGGGTAGGAAGAAAAGGTCATCCACGGTGGGTGTTTTCTCTTCGCATTGGGCAGAAGGGATAGCAGCTTTAATCTGCTCGCTGGTAATAGTAACACCCGAATCCTTTAAAAAGCCGTAGGCACCGTTTAAGCAAACAATGGCGGAAATGCCCTTTTCGGCTTTTGCTTTTTCATAATAATATCGGGTGGTGCCCGCATCAAGCATTACCGAAAGGTTACCCTCTTGCCTTATAATGTCGGGTGTATGGCCGTGGTCGTCTGAATCTGAACTTTCCTCGTTATCATCTTTGGCGTTTAAAATGTCATCGGGGTTGGCACCCAGCGCAAAGTCAAGCTCGGGAATTTTGCCGAGTGAGGCATAGTAAGCAACATCAATGCTGTGGTTTGAGGAAACTGTTGAATTTGTTCCGTTTTTACCGCAGGCACAAAGGCAAAGAAGAAGGGCAAAAACTGTTAGCAAACAAATAATTTTTTTCATTTTTATTTCTCCTATTTTCTGTTTGAATTAAGAAGCTCATGTTGTTGATTCCAAAGGTCGGGGGATAGGTCAACATAGTAGTTATGGGGTTTTTCAAAACGCTTAACCTCATCCCACAAAAGTTCAATTTGCTCTTTGCAGAATTTCGCAATTTCATTAACCGATGGCGAGGCGTAAACCTGCTTGCCATTTTCAAAAAGCTTAATCTGAAGCTTTTTAGCCTCAAAATTTTCCACCGTCTTTTTCTTCCAGGTGTGAATGGGGTCGAAAATTTCATAAGGCTTTGTATCATCAATCTTTTCGTGATTAAGGGTTATAACGTCAGCAATGCATTTGCCGGTTTCCTTATCATAAAGGCGCCAGGGGATTTTAACACCGGGGATTGTGATTTTTGCCGTGTTTTCACTAATCTTGATTTTGGGAATTATCTTTCCGTCCTTTTCAACTGCGGCAAGCTTATAAACACCGCCGAAAACAGCCTCGCTTGAAGCGGTTATAAGGCGTTCACCAACTCCAAAGCTGTCGGCTGCGGCACCTTGGATAATCATATCGCGAATGAGATATTCATCAAGTGAATTTGAAACCACAATTTTGCAATCGGGATAGCCTGCATCATCAAGCATTTTTCTGACCTTTTTGGTTAAATAGGTAATATCGCCGCTGTCAATGCGAACACCTTTTGGGCGGAAGCCATTGGGCTTTAAAACCTCATCGAACACTTTTATAGCGTTGGGGACACCGCTTTTCAGAACATTGTAGGTGTCAATGAGCAGGGTGCAGGAATCGGGATATTTTTCAGCATAGGTCTTAAATGCTGTGTATTCATCATCGTAAAGCTGAACCCAGCTGTGAGCCATTGTGCCTGAAGGGGTAACACCAAAATCCATGGCTGTTTTAACAACGCTTGTCCCAACACAGCCGCCGATAATCGCTGCTCTTGCGCCATAGTAAGAAGCGTCATAGCCGTGTGCTCGGCGAGCGCCAAACTCCATAACAGGGCGGCCCCCTGCAGCACGCACAATTCGGTTTGCCTTTGTTGCAATGAGGGACTGGTGGTTAACGGTTAAAAGCACCATGGTTTCAACCATAAATGCCTGAACTGCAGGACCGCGAACGGTTACAATGGGCTCCTGCGGGAAAATGGGGGTACCTTCAGGAACAGCCCAAACATCACACTCAAACTTAAAGTCTTTAAGATAATCTAAAAACTCCTGGGAAAATAGGTTAAGTGATTTTAAATATTCAATATCCTCCTCGCTAAAGGAGAGGGAGTTGAAATACTCAATTAACTGCTCAAGACCCGCCATAATGGCAAAGCCGCCTTCATCGGGAACACGACGGAAAAACATATCAAAATATGCTACGGTATCCTTCATATCACTGGTTAAAATACCGTTCGCCATGGTCATTTCATAAAGGTCCAAAAGCATTGTTAAGTTTCTTCCGATTTTGTTTGACATTTTAATCACCTATCCAAAATTGTGGGGTTTTTCCTTACCGTTTTGCTCTAAATCACGCTCTTTTAAAATTCTGCCCGTTTTAATAAGTTCCTTTAAACGGTCAGCATCGTTATCATTCAAAGCAGCACGGTAGTTGTTTATGTTTTCAATAAAAATATCAAGTTCTTCCAAAAGACGTTCCTTGTTGCTTAAAAAAAGCTGTGTCCAAAGGTTTTCATCAATGCTGGCAACCCTTGAAACATCGTGATAGCTGCCTGCCGAAAAGCCTAAATGAAATTCACTTGATGGCGATTTCATATAAGTGCCTGCTAAAATGTGGGGAAGCTGTGAGGTGAAGGCAATCATTTGGTCATGCTTTTCGGGGGTTGTCACGGTAACATCAAAGCAACCAATGTCGGTTACAAGCTCTTTAAGTACATAAAGTTTTTCATCCAAGGTGTTTTCATCTTTTGTGAAAATATAGTAGCGGTTTATAAAAAGGTCAGGTGTGCTGTTGTCAAAGCCATTCAGTTCCCGTCCTGCCATTGGGTGTCCGCCAATGAAGAAAATGCCGTTTTTCTTGCAAAAATCCTTTAGAGCCGAAATTATGGGTGCTTTAACGCCGCATACATCGCTTACAATAGCGCCCTTTAGAAAATCTGCATTGTTTTTAATAAATTCAATGGTAAGTGCAGGGGAGAGAGCAATAAAAACGATGTCATATTTCTTGCCGCCTTTAAAATCTGCAATGCTCTTTATGCAACCGCATTCAAGCGCCTTTTCACAAACCTCTTTGCTTATGTCATAGCCATCAACAAGATATTTTTTTGTTTTTGAAAGTGCCTTTGCAAGTGAGCCGCCAATAAGACCGAGACCCACCACGCAAACGCGCAATTTTTTCTCCATGAAAATCACCGAAAAATTATTATTATATTCATTTTACTGCAACTACAGTTTCTTGTCAAATAAAAACATGTATAACTTTATTTACTATTTACTTTTTGGTGTAAATATTGTAAAATAATTATTTGAAGACTAATGGGAGGAAGGCTGTATGAATCAAAATGTAGTTGTCATCGGCGGCGGTGCCGCAGGACTTATGGCGGCATATCAGGCAGCCGAAAACTCCAACCGTGTAACGCTGATTGAAAAAAATCAAAAAGTCGGCAGAAAAATTATGATAACAGGCAAGGGAAGATGCAATGTTACAAATAACTGTGATAACGACACCTTCATTAAGAATGTTGCCGTGAACTCGCGGTTTCTTTATTCTGCAATTTCAAATTTCAGCACCGCCGACACTATGGATTTTTTTGAAGGCCTGGGCGTGCCTCTTAAAACCGAAAGGGGAAACCGTGTTTTCCCACAAAGCGATAAGGCAAGCGACATTGTTGATGCGCTTTTTCGGGCGGTTAAAAAAAACGGTGTGAAAATTATTTTAGGCACCGTTAAAAGTCTTTATAAGCAGGATGATGAATTTATCACGGTTTTACAAAACGGTGAAAAAATCACCTCTGACAGCGCGATAATAGCCACGGGAGGCGCTTCTTATCCGCTTACAGGCTCAACGGGTGATGGCTACAGCTTTGCCAAAAGTTTCGGCCACAATGTAACTGAAATTAAACCCTCTCTTGTGCCACTCACAATTCACGAGGGCTTTTGCAGTAAGCTTTCGGGGCTATCTCTTAAAAATGTTACCCTGAAGGTTTATGAAGAAGGGCGCGACAAGCCGCTTTTTTCAGAGCTTGGAGAAATGCTTTTCACGCATTTTGGAATTTCG
>JAFTPI010000061.1 GCA_017463345.1 Clostridia bacterium
CCCCGTTGACAAGTTGGGCCGAATTGTTATCCCTAAAGAACTCAGAAAACTTATGAATGTGGAAAACGAAAAGGACAGTTTTGAAATTTTTGTGGAGGGCGACTCCCTTGTCCTCAAAAAATACAAGGCTGGCTGCGTTTTTTGTGATAACACCGAAAACTGCTTTAACTTCGAAGGTCACACTGTTTGCAAAAACTGCGCTAAAAACATTGTAACCGCCGCCCTTGTTTCAAATGATGATAATTAAAAAAGACCGATGCAATGCATCGGTCTTTTATTCTTTTAACCAATGAGCGCTTCCCTTAAAGCCTTGTTCTTTTTAAGCTCGGGCAGGAAGTTGCGAATAAGAGGCACAAGATAGGAATCCTTGCCCTGAATTTCGCTGATTTTAGCGAGCAAGCCTTCGCTTTGCTCGCAGGCAACCGACAAAATTGCAATAATTAAGGTGCCTGTTTCCTTGTCGCCGTCAATGTAACAGCCGTTAAGCAAATCAACAATCTTTTTAACCTGCTTATCGGTACCGGAGGAGAGAACCTCGGCGATTTTCGGGGTGAGTGTTTCGCGGAAGAATTCAAGATAAAGATACATTCCGTTTTTGGCAACGCTCTCTTTATAGGTTTCCTTGAATTCGGGATAAACCGCCAAAAGTTTTGCGGTGAAGCCTGCAACGGTCATTTGTGCGTTTTTGCTTGCCGTGGGCAGGTCAATGGCATTTGCATTGTTATTTGCCCTGCTTCTTTTAATGCCCAGTTCCTTTTTAAGGGTGTCGGCAAAGTCGATGCCAACGCTTGCAGCATCGCGCTTTGTCTGGCTGTCATCAAAAAGGTAGGCGGAAAGCTCTCTTTCCTCACCTAAATTGCCATCTGCAATGTCGCAGGCAATAAGGCGGTAAAGTTGTCTTGCCTCATCATAAACAATTTTTATCTGCTTATCATTGTTTGCAAAAACGCCTTCCTCTGTTTGTTTAAAGGCCTTTTCATCTAAAATGCTCTGCATTTCGGCAACAACGAATTCTAAATAACGGTTATCCAACCAAATCACTCCTAAATGATATTAAAATTATTTTATCACATTATTTCCCGTTTGTCACCTATAATTTTTATGAGTTTAATTGACTTGAATGATTTGTTATGTTAAAATGAGTTTTTAGTAAGATATTTTAAGCAGGTGTTTAAAATGAACAAAATTTTTATTCCCGATGGCTACAAGCCGTCCCTTTCAAGCTATGACACACAGCTTGCCATTGAATTTATCAAGCACGGTTTTCAAAAGGCACTGTCCCGTGCGCTCACCCTAAAGCGCGTTTCAGCGCCTCTTTTCGTTGTGGGTTCATCGGGTCTTAACGATAATTTGAGCGGCAGTGAACGCCCCGTTTCCTTTGATGTTCCCGCCGTTAAAACCGATGCCGAGGTTGTTCATTCTTTAGCCAAATGGAAACGCCTTGCCCTTAAAAAATACGGTTTTTCCTTGCACGAGGGCCTTGTTACCGATATGAACGCCATCCGCCGCGATGAAGAGCTTGACAACATTCACTCGGTTTATGTTGACCAGTGGGACTGGGAAAAGGTTATTGAAGCTGATGATAGAAATTTAGAATATTTAAAGGACACCGTCAGAAAAATCGTTGGCGCTATCTGCGATGTAAGTGTCGCCTTAAAGGCGCAGTTCCCTGCCCTCGACTGTGATATCTGCCGCGATGTGACCTTTATCACAGCCCAAGAGCTTGAGGATTTGTATCCCAACCTTTCCCCCAGTGAGCGCGAAACAGCCCTTGTTAAGGAGAAAAAGACTGTTTTTGTTATGCAAATCGGCGCACCCTTAAAATCGGGTGAGGTACACAGCAAACGCGCTCCCGACTATGATGACTGGACCTTAAACGGCGACCTGCTTTTATATAACGAGGTATTAAACAGCGCGCTGGAAATTTCCTCAATGGGAATCCGCGTTGATAAAAAGGCTCTTGACAGCCAGCTTAAAGCCGCTAATTGTGACTATAGGCGAGAGCTGCCCTTCCACCAAATGCTGCTAAATGATGAACTGCCCCTAACCATTGGCGGCGGTATAGGTCAGTCTAGGCTTTGCATGCTCCTTATGGGCAGAGCTCATATCGGAGAAGTGCAATCGGGCATTTGGGATGCCGAAACGGTTAGAGTCTGCGAAGAAAAGGGTGTTCCCCTCCTTTAATGAAACTTTTTAAAAAAGGTATTATTGATGGCTTGCCCATCGGCATCGGTTATCTATCGGTTTCCTTTGCCTTTGGCATCTTTGCCGTTGCCGCAGGGCTTTCATCGGTGGAAGCCCTGTTCATATCAATGACCAACCTAACCTCCGCGGGTCAGCTTGCCGCAGTGCCCATTATCGCATCGGGCGGGCTTATGAGCGAGCTTATTTCAGCGCAGGTTATCATAAACCTGCGTTATGCTTTAATGTCGGTCTCCCTTTCTCAGAAGTTTGATGGCAGCATAACACTGCTTGACCGCTTTTTCCTTGCCTTTTTCAACACCGACGAGGTTTTTGCCGTTGCCGCCTCAAAAGAGGGGCAGGTTAGCAAGCCTTATATGTATGGGCTTATTGTAACCCCCTATCTCGGTTGGTCGCTGGGCACAGTTTTAGGGGCTGTTGCAGGCAATATTCTGCCCGAAATTGTCACCTCGGCTCTCGGCATTGCGATTTATGGAATGTTCGTGGCCATTGTCACCCCCGTGGCAAGGAAAAGCCACCCTGTGCTCATTTGTGTTATAATTTCGGCACTGCTTTCCTGCGTTTTCAAATTTTTGCCCCTTTTAAACAGTGTGCCAAGCGGATTTGTTATCATCATTTGCGCCGTTATTGCGGCGGCCGCCTGCGCCGTTTTATTCCCCCTTGATGAAGCTGAAAAGGAGGAAACGGCAAATGAATAATTATCCCTTTGTTATTTATCTTCTTGCCATGGCAGGGGTAACCTACCTAATTCGAATGCTGCCGCTGGTGCTTATTAAGAAAAAGATTGAAAATAAATTTATTTTATCTTTTCTTCATTACATTCCCTATGCCGTTTTAACGGTTATGACAATCCCTGCGGTTTTTTCTTCAACCGCGCATATAATTTCGGCGATCTTCGGCTTTATTGCCGCACTTATCGCCGCCTGGCGAGGCAAAAGCCTGCCCGTTGTCGCCGCCGTTGCCTGCGTCGCGGTGCTAATTTACGAGCTGGCAGGACAG
>JAFTPI010000062.1 GCA_017463345.1 Clostridia bacterium
CTCGATATGTTTGTTTTTCGCCCCGGACGGAATCACACCGACATCTTTTTAAAAACGCTCTAAAATTAAGCTACATGGGCATATATAACACTAACGGTTGTCCGTTAATTGTGTCTTGATTTTCCTGCGCAAACGGCACAGCGCGTTGCTGATAGATTTTTCACTGACATTAAATTTTTCAGAAATGATTTTAACGGTATAACCGTGAAGTGATGCGAGAAAAACTTTATATTCAAAGTCAGATAAAATGTTTTTAATATTTGAATAAATCCCCTCAATATTCTCTCTTTCAATCATTAAGGCTTCAGGGGTTTCGGCTACAGAAACCGATTTATCATCAATAGAAGAAATTAACTTTTCGGGAATTCTCCTTTTTCGGTTTTTGTGCTTCATTAATGTCAAAATCGCATTTGAAACGCAGGTTTTTGCATAAGTAACAAATGATGATGTTGAAAAATCATAAGTCATTGCTGCGTGATAAAGCGCGATGAGGCCTTCTTGAATAAAATCATCAAGTTCAATATCAGCGACGCTATACCCGATGGCTTTATTGTGAACAAGATTCACATAACGAGAAAAGAGTGATGGTAAAAACTCATTGTTTCCGCTCTGAATTCCCCTAAGAATATCATTATCCGACAAATTTTTGTGATTATCAACAAAAATATTATACATTTGTACACCAACATAGTAACGATTAACAATAACTATACACATAATATATCAATAATTCTATTTTGTCAAGTACTTTATTTTTATTGACATATTATGGGAAAAAGATTATTATATTATTTAGGACAAGGAGGTCTTTTTATGTATAATAAAGAGTATTTACTTTGGCGCCAGCGCGCCACCAAGGACCCTGACGTTGTTCAGGAACTAAAAGAACTGGAAAAAAATGAAGAAGCAAAAAAAGAGGCGTTTTATAAAAATCTGGAATTTGGCACCGGTGGTCTTCGCGGTGTTATCGGCGCGGGCACAAACCGCATGAATGTTTACACAGTTGCAAAAGCTACACAAGGTCTTGCAGCTTATGTTAATTCCGTTTCAAAAAATGGTAAGGTTGCCGTTGCTTATGACAGCAGAATTAAATCTGATGTTTTTGCCAAAACAACCGCGGAGGTTCTTGCGGCAAACGGAATTAAGGTTTACATCTATCCCGAGTTAATGCCTACACCTATGCTTTCATTTGCTGTAAGACATTATTCCTGCGATGCAGGTGTTGTAATTACTGCAAGTCATAACCCCGCAAAATATAACGGTTATAAGGCTTACGGTCCTGATGGCTGTCAATTAACCCTTGAGGCTGCGGAATATGTCCTTAGCATTATGAATAAGGTTGACATTTTTGACGGAGTTAAATCGGTTGATTTTGATACTGCCGTTAAAGAAGGTAAAATCGAATATATCACTCAGGATGCAATTGAATGTTATCTCGATGAGGTTCAAAAGTGCAGTGTTGCCGACAAAGATTTAGACCTTAGTGACCTTAAGGTTATTTATACCCCTATTCACGGCAGCGGTAATAAACCTGTTCGTGCAATTCTTAAAAGAATCGGCATTGAAAATGTAACCGTTGTTAAAGAGCAGGAAAAGCCTGACGGCAACTTCCCTACTGCTCCCTACCCCAATCCTGAAATTCGCCAGCCATTTGAAATTGCGCTTAAAATGGCCGAGGAAATTTGTCCTGACATTCTTTTAGCTACCGACCCTGACTGTGACCGAGTTGGAATTGCAGTTCACCACAAGGGCGAATTTAAGCTTTTAACAGGTAACGATGTTGGTATTTTACTCCTTGATTACATTTGCAAACAGCGCACCAAAAATGGAACTATGCCCAAAAACCCTGTCGCTGTTAAAACCATCGTTACAAGTGAAATGTGTCGCGGAATTTGCAAAGACTTTGGCGTTGAGCTTATTGATGTTTTAACAGGCTTTAAGTTTATTGGTGAACAAATCGGCCTCCTTGAAGAAAAAGGCGAAGAAGACCGTTATATCTTTGGATTTGAAGAGAGCTACGGCTATCTTGCAGGAAGCTACGTTCGTGATAAAGATGCCGTTATTGGTTCAATGCTCATTTGCGAAATGACCGCATATTATAAAAATAAAGGCATGACCCTTGTTGATGCTCTTAACGCCCTTTTTGAAAAATACGGTTATTACATTTGCGCACAGTCATCCTTCGCTTTTGAAGGCATTAGCGGAATGGAAAAGATGCAGAGCATTATGAATGAGCTTCGCACAAACTCACCAAAGGAGCTTTGTGGCGTTAAAATTACCGAGATTTGTGATTATGAATTGTCGGTTAAAAAAGACCTTGTAAACAGCAAAGAAAGTGTTATAACCCTTCCTAAATCAAATGTTCTCGGTTTCACACTTGAAAACGGTTGCGGATTTATTGTTCGCCCCTCCGGCACAGAGCCTAAGATTAAGATTTATTTCTCTTCTGTTGCAGATACTTTTGAAGCATCAAATGAGAATGTCGAAAAAATGAAAAACGGCTGCACCGTTTGGTTTAAATAGTTTAATAAAGTAAAAACACCTCTGCAAAATGCAGAGGTGTTTTTTTGCTTAAATGAGAGATTCTAAATATTCCCGCAATTCGTTAACGCCGTTGCCATTAAGAGATGAAAAAGCGAAAATTTTACAGTCAGGCAAAATTTCTCTCACCATACCGCTTATTTCCTCCTCCATCTTTAAAAACTCGCTACGATTTAATTTATCGCTTTTTGTGAGAATTACCGAGCACGGAATATTCATCGCTTTTAAAAACTCAAGCATGGTAATATCAAAATCGCCGGGCTTGTGGCGCATATCAATAAGCTGAAACACATTTTTAATGTTTCTACCCGATTTGAAATAGCCTTCCATTAAGGTTGACCATCGGTCCTTTTCAGCAAAAGGAACCTTAGCGTATCCATAACCCGGTAAATCCACAAGGCGTGCACAGTCAAGCTTATAAAAATTAATTGTAACTGTTTTACCTGGCTTAGTGCTGACTCTGGCAAGATTTTTTCGACCTAATAAACGATTTATCAGAGATGATTTACCAACATTTGATTTGCCCGAAAAGCAAATTTCCGGCAGGTCGGATTTTGTCAGCTGTTCAAATGTTCCGAATGCCTGTTCAAAAATAACCGAATTATAATTCATCTTTTCCTCCGATTTTTACTGTGCAGTAGAGCGAATTACCGACTTTTCAGGAATAAAATTGATTTTACTACTAAAAGCATCACTCTTTTCATCAGTTAAGTTTTCATGTACAAAAGCATCATTTAGAATTTCAGTAACATTTTGTACGGGAACAAAATTAAGCTGTGTTCTTACTGTGTCGTCAAGCTGGCTTAAATCTGCAACATTTTCTTTAGGAATAAACACCGTGTTAATGCCACTGCGGTGTGCTGCCATAGCCTTTTCTCTAAGACCGCCAATTTTAAGCACACGACCGCGAATTGTAACTTCACCCGTCATTGCAATGTCACGGCGAACCTTTTTGCCCGTGAGGGCAGAAACAATAGCTGTGGTAATAGTTACGCCTGCCGAAGGACCATCTTTCGGAACAGCATTTTCAGGTGCGTGAATGTGAATATCCTTTGTTTTGTAGAAATCACTGTCAACGCCCAAGACGTTTGCATTGGCACGAATAAATGTGATGGCAGCCCTGGCAGATTCCTTCATAACATCGCCGAGACATCCGGTAAGTTCAATTTTTCCCGTTCCCTCCATAACGCAAACCTCAAGGGGTAACAGTTCTCCGCCGACACTGGTCCATGCAAGGCCATTAACGAGACCTACCTCATCGTTTTTCTCAATTAAATCCGCAGAATATTTTTGAGGACCGATAAGCTGATGCAAATCGGTTGCTTTTATAACTAATTTTGTGGCATTATCCTTAACAATCGCTTTAACTGCCTTTCGGCAAAGGGTTGCAATTTGTCGCTCAAGTAGTCTTACACCCGATTCTCTCGTGTAACCATCAATAATAGCGTAAATAGCATCATCGGTGATTTTGCAATCTTTAGCAGTAAGACCGTGTTTTTGAAGCTGTCGCTTAATAAGAAATTTTTTAGCAATATTAAACTTTTCTTCCCTTGTATAGCTTGAAAGCTCAATAATTTCAAGTCGGTCAAAAAGTGCGGGCGGAATTGTATCTACCGAGTTTGCCGTTGCAATGAACACTATCTTGCTTAAATCATAAGGCAGTTCAATGTAGTGGTCGGTAAAGGTGGAATTTTGTTCGCCATCAAGCACCTCAAGGAGCGCGGCGGCAGGGTCGCCTTTATAATCTCTGCCCAGTTTGTCGATTTCATCTAGTAAAATCAGTGCATTGTTGCTA